>NZ_JBEZLP010000063.1:0-37095 GCF_040652195.1 Streptomyces sp. NPDC048278 | reverse complement strand
TTACCGCTGAGCTTTCCCATGATCTCGAAACCAATCTTGCGATGGACCAGCGATCACCGAAACGACCGCTCCGTACACAGCGCCCCAGGACTGAGAAGAGAGTTCTCCCGGCCGGTTCGCCGACCGTTCTCAGGACCGCTGAATCCCACGCTAACACAAGTGCAGGAAATGCTTCATTTCCTCTTCAGGGGGCATCCCACCAGGCCTTATGTCACACAAGCCCTCAGTCCTGTAACACTTGAGAGCGGTTTGATCGCTATAGGTCACCACTCCGGCGTCAGCCAAGGCACACTCGGCGGTGACTCTCCAGCCGGTGGCGACCCGCTGCGGGCGGAGCCAGCTGTGTTCGAGGCGGCTTCCGCCCTGGCCGTCCCGCGCCTGACCGGCACACTCGCCCAGGACGGGACGCAGGCCTTGGGCGTGCTCCGCTCGGATCGTGCCGAAGTGCACGCATGGGTCTAGCAGCTGGCCAGGCATCGAGCGCCGGACGCCGGCGGACGAGCGACCGTCGGCATCGGCGGTGTCCTCGTGATCGCGCACTTCGAGAGACAGGACGCCACGGCGACCTGGAAGAAGATCTTCGGCCACCACCCTTTGACAGGCTTCATCGGCCATGGCCGGGGCGGGTCCGGGAGCCGGTGGCGGGTCTGATGTGGCCCGGCGATGCGGGCTCCGACACCACAATCGATCATGTCGAGCGCTGAAAACGGTCGCCGTCCGGTCAACAGCACCGTCGTGGCCGTACTCGGTCTCGACGAAGGCGGCGAGGACCCGGCCCGCGTCCAGGACAGGGATGTGTTCGTTGACTCACGGCGAGATCCATGTCGCGGTCGACAAAGACGGTGGTTCCTTCGGCTCGCGTGGCCCTCGATGCAGGCGAGTTCGGCGGTCGCCTGGCCGCCTCGGATGTCAGATACCTCCGGCTCGGACCAGGCCTGTCTCGTAGGCGACGACGACGAGTTGGGCACGGTCTCGGGCACCGAGTTTCAGCATGGCCCGATTGACGTGGGTCCTGACCGTGAGCGGACTGATGAAGAGCCGTTCGGCGATCTCGTCATTGGACAATCCGGTCGCCACGAGGACTACGACCTCCCGTTCTCTTGGGGTCAAGCTGGTCAGACGGCCCGTCACAGGAACTCGTCCGGCCGTCGGCTGGGACAGGAAGCGGGCGATGAGCTTCTGCGTCGCGGCAGGGGACAGGAGGGCTTCTCCGGCTGCGACCACCCGGATCGCGTCAAGCAGTTCAGCGGGGTCGATGCCCTTGCCCAGGAAGCCGCTGGCACCGGCGTGCAGCGCCTCGAAGATGAACTCGTCGTCTTCGAAGGTCGTCAGGACCAGGATTCCGACCCCCGCCAGATCGTCGTCCTCACCAATGAGCCGGGTGGCGGCGATACCGTCGAGTTCGGGCATCCGGATGTCCATCAGGACCAGGTCCACGCGTTGAGTGCGGGCCAGTTCCACGGCTTCGCGTCCGGTGGACGCCTCCGCTACGACCTCCATGTCCGGTTCGTTGTCGATCAGCAGCCTGAAGGTGCCGCGGAGCAGTGCCTGGTCGTCGGCGAGCAGCACACGAATGGTCATCGATTGTCTTTCGGGCGGGATGGAAACGGGAGTTCGGCGTGGACGCGGAAACCTCCCTGTGGGCAGGGGCCCGCAGTGAGGGTGCCGCCGAAGGCTGCGGCACGCTCGTGCATGCCGATCAGCCCGTGGCCGGTGCCGAGGCCAGGCGGTGCGGTGCCGCTGCCGTCATCAGCCACGGTGATCTCCAGCATCTCCGTGCCGTAGGCAAGCGTGACGCTGGCGGTCGCGGTCCCCGCGTGCTTGTGGGTGTTGGTCAGGGCCTCCTGAACAATGCGGTAGGCCGCCAGACCGGCGGCCGACGCGAGTGGCCTCCGGTCTCCGGTGCGGGTCACCTCCACCGTCATGCCGGCCCGGCGAAAGCTCTCGACCAAGCTGTCCAGGTCGTCCAGGTCCGGGACCGGAGTCAGGGAGGGCGGCGCATCGTCGGGCTGGCGCAGCAGCCCGACCGTGGAGCGGAGTTCTTCCAGAGCGGCATGACTGGTCTCCTTGATGTCGCCCAGCGCCCGATAGGCCTTCTCCGCGTCTGTTCGCACCAGGTACTGGGCCACACCCGCCTGGGCGTTCACGAGGGCGACGTGGTGGGCCACGACATCATGCAGTTCGCGGGCGATACGGATGCGTTCCTCTGTGACGCGGCGGCGGGCCTCCTCTTCCCGGGTCTGTTCGGCGCGCACGGCCCGTCGTTCCGCCGCGGCCAGCTGGGCACGGCGGCTGCGTACGGCGTCTCCGACTGCTGTGACCAGGATCAGCACGTCGAATCGCACCAGGGCTTGGACGGACACAGCGGTCTCGCCGCTCACCCTCAGGCCGCAGACCGCGATGATCACAGCCACCACGCTCCCGGTGAGCCAGGCCGTACGCCGAGGGCGCAGGGAGGCCACTGTGTATACCGCGACCAGGCTCGCCCCTGGAATCATCGTGGTGTTCTTTGCGACAAGTTCGGCGACGAGTTCGGTAGCGACAACCACGGCTGCCACGGCAAACGGCGCCCGGCTGCGGAACACCAACGGGAGGCAGGCCAGGGCGACCCAGCCGACCGCCCCTGGCCTCGGCCACGACCAGCCGGCGTCCGTGACGGCGGTCGCGGCCAGTGCCACAAGGAGGACCAGCACCGCAGGGACGGTGTCCCTGGCCCGATCATGGGCGGCGAGCCAACGCTGCGCACGATTCAACATCCCTCGCGCTCTTTCACCGTAGGCGGGCGTGCGAGGCGATGATCTCGTCTTGGCGCCCGCCCGCATCCTTACTCATGTGCCTGTGGACATGTGCCGTTCAGAGCCAATCGGTGCCTCCCACTCCCCTTCGCCCACGACCTGCGGATCACCGAGAGCACTGGGAGCGGCTTCCGGCGGGCCCTTGTCCAGCCATCGAGGCAACTTCCAATGGGAGAGGCCGAGTTGGTGCACCAGGGCCGGTACAAGGACCATGCGTACAACGAGGCGTCCGGGAGAACAGGCCACGGCCGAATTCGGTGTTGATGCTCCGACCGCCCAGGGGGGAGGAACCGGAGGCCGCGATGGCGATGGCGGCGAGAGCGCCTCGGCCCGTCTCCGCCTGGCCAATTCCGAGGACGCAGCGGTTGTCGCTGTAGTGAGTCCGTTCCTCGACGGGCTGGAGAACAGGCCACCGGCACTCCATCGGCCTTCGCGGAGATGAGGGCAACGGCGAAGGCTGACCCGAACGCGTAACAGGCTGCATCACGGCCGCGCCGGGGGCTGTGGCGAGCGGTCGTATCCCGGCTCCAGACGAGATGGACCGCCCTCGGCAACCGCAGGCAGACCGGCGGGGTGTCCCCCGGAGTCGCTCTTCCTCTCGCACAACAGAGCTGCGAGCACAGCGAGTCCGCATCCTGCCACATTCGGGAAAGCAGCGCCGTACGCCGATACCAGCGCCCCACCGAGAACTGTGCCCAGTACGTTTCCCACCAACAGGATGCTGCCCACCCAGCCGAAGACCTCCGCAGCGCTGCCTTCCGGCGCCCTCTCGGACAGCCATTCGAACAGTGTCGACAGGGTCGGAGCGACCGCAAAGCCCGAGCAGAAGAAGATGACCGCCAGTACGGCCGTGTTGGGAGCCAGTGGCAGGGCTGCCAGCCCTGCCGCCACGTAAAGGATCAGATACCGAAGCCGCACTCTGCGGCCTCTGCGCAGGCCGTGAGCCACCCCTCCCAGAAGCGATCCGAAGCTCCCGCACGAGAGGACGAGTCCGGCTCCCGCCGATGCGTGCTGACCGCTTACGAGGGCCACCACGCCGACGACCTGTGCCCCCAGCGCGCAGGTGAGCAGGGCACCAGCTGTGCACAGGCGAGGAAGCCCCAGGCCCCGGAGGGGCAGTTCGCCCTTGACGCGCGGCGTGGTCGACCGTCCGGCTTCGGCGTTGCGGTCCCGCACGTAGGCAAGAGTCCCGGCGAGTACGAGACCTCCGCATGCCGCTACGGCCAGCCTCGGCCCGCCGACTGCGGCAAGCGCAGCCGTGGCCGTGGGGCCGAGAACCAGGACGAGTTCCTGTGCCGTCGCGTCGACGGCGAAGAAGGTTCTCCTCAGTTCTGCGGGCAGGAGGGCCGGCAAGGCGGCGCGGACCGCCGAGAGCATCGGCGGTGTGCACAAGCCTGCCAGAAAGGAGAGGCACACGAGCAGTTCCGGACGCGGCGGTGTCACCGCGAAGACCGCCATGGTCACCGCGTACGACACGGCGGTCCAGGCGAGCACGCCGCGTCGGCCGTGCGTGTCGGCCAGCCGGCTCAGCAGCGGACCGGAGATGAAACTGCCGGCCGCATTGGCTGCGGAGACGATGCTGTACACCGTGTAGCTGGCGTGCTGCGTCGTGAGCAGGAGGAGCGCCAGCCCGGTCATGCCCTGGTTGAACCGCCCCACGATTGAAGTGGCGAGCAGCCAGGTAACCGAGGGCACACGCAGAAGTTCCCGGT
The DNA here is from genome assembly GCF_040652195.1 of Streptomyces sp. NPDC048278. NCBI lineage: Bacteria > Bacillati > Actinomycetota > Actinomycetes > Kitasatosporales > Streptomycetaceae > Streptomyces > Streptomyces sp. NPDC048278. The sequence continues at coordinate 32,588 of NZ_JBEZLP010000063.1, read as the reverse complement.
AGGCAGAGGCGACCGGCACCGCTAGTCACGCCCTGCTTCGGCAGTCTCGTCCACGAGCCGGAAGGCCTGGTCCGGGGCAGCGCGTCCGCCTGCGGGCAGACGGACGGGGACAGTCACGACCATGCAAGTCTCCAGATGGCTCAGCACTTGGCGACCGGGGCCGAACCAGACGTTGTGGAGGCTCTGCTCGGGGCTACCCGCACTCGCGACGAACAAGCCGCGAGGGGACCGGCGATATCACGTACAACGTTGTACACACCGGAGGGTAAAGAGGTGTCCCTACCGAAGTCAAGAGCCCGCAGGACGTGTGGACAGGCCGTTTCGGCGTGTCCCGAATCCGCCGTACCGGACTGAGCCACGCCGAGCGCACGCAGGAGACATCGCCGGGAAAACCGACGGAGGCCCGTCCGCGAAGAACGCGTGGCACTCACCTGCCCGGAGCAAGCGGCTCCCGGCCCGGCGGTCCGCAGGAATCTCGTCCGACGGGATCGCCGGCGGTCTGCTCCGCCGTCAGTGGTGCCCGGTTGCGGCACATTCGGCGGGACCCTCCGCAACATCCGCGTACTTGGATCCGATCCGGTATTCACCGGGCGTGGCCACTGTCAGCGTCGTGAATTCGCCGTCACGGCTGAGGCAGCCGCCGTCCACGTGCAACCAGGGCGAATACACAACTCGGAGGCTCACCGAGCCAGGTGTCGGCACTCTCAGGTCCACTTCGGCACTCGTCATACGGATGATCCGGGCGGCCCCGGAGACCATCGGGGTCGCGTTCTGGACCCGGAAGACCTGCCAGTAGGCGTCGTGCCACACGGGGCGCAACCAGTGCGGCGGAGCCTCCCGCAGGAGACGGGCTTCCTGTCTGGCGTACCGGTCCGGCTCTGTGGCCGGCAGGGCGATGAGGCCGACGGCCCAACGGTGCAGCCAGGAACGGTAGGCCGTCGCCGAGAAGGAACCGTCGTAGAAGAGGCGCCCGCGCCGCATGTCCAGTTGGGTGTTCCAGCCCCGGGCCAGCGTGACATGTGCGGCGAGTACGGACGCCTCGCGGTGGTCCTGCGCCGGAACGGCTTCCACGCGAGTGCGGTCGGCTCCGAGATCCTCAAGAGCGTGGATCACACCGTCGGTGTGGCTGGCCCAGGCCGGTACGGGATCTCCTCCCATACGGCTGACGATCATCCCCGGCACCACCCAGCAGATCGACAGCACCACCCCCACGATCAGGGCCAGGCGTCGCACCCGGGCCCGGCTCGGCGTGGCGGACCACGCTGCGAACAGGACGGGCGCGGCAAAGATCCAGGCGAGCCGCTCCACGTTCGTACCGATGGGCGAGGGGATGAGATACACGAGTACGGCCCCCGCCACGTACAGCAAACCTGTCCACCGGACCACTCGCCAGGATGTGGGGGCCAGTACGGTGACCGCAAGGCCGAGCAGCACCGGTGCCAGCAGCCGCAAAAACGGCATCGGCTGCTGTCCGTAGTAGGGGAAGAAGAGGGTTGTGGCGGCGACAACGGCCACCGGCGGCGCGAGGAGAGCGACAGCCCTTCCCCAGTCCCGTACGGCAAGGTACGCAGCCCCCACGACGACCAGGAACAATCCGGCGACCGGGCTCGACATTGCCGCCGTTGCCGCACACGCGCTCGCAGGGAGAACACCTCTGTGCCGGGTCACAAGCACGCAGGCAGCGAGCCCTATCGCGACGCCAAGCGCGAATGTCGTTCGTCCCGCCGCGACATCGCACCACAACATCAGCGCGGCGACCAGAGCCGCGCCCAGCGGCCGCCGCGCTCCGCAGCGCAGCAGAAGGACAGCGGTCAGCCACGTGGCCGCCAGTCCGGAGACGACACTCACCACACGCACCCCGAGACCCGCCATCAGGTACGGGGAAAGCACGCTGTAATTGACGACGTGCGCGCCACCGAACCAGGAGAGGTTGTAGGCCGATCCGCCGTCTCGTGCGACGAACTGCGCCCAGGCCTCTTGCGCGGCAAGGTCGCCGCCACCAGTGGCAAGCCAGATCCACCACACCACGTACAGCGGCAGTACGGCCAGGGTGGCGAACAGCGGAGTACGGTGGTGCCGCCAGCGGGCGGCCCGGGGGGCCACGGGTATGGGGTGCTTGGCAGCGGGCTCGGCAAAGGCAGTTGCTTGGGTCACGGGAATCCTGCTGGAACTCGGCGGGTCGGTCGCAGCAAGCTTCGGTTCTGTGCCCAAGCCCCCACTTCGGCCGATAGGCCATGACCAGGCCGGTCCCTCGGGCTGCAGCTCGGCCGTTCGGCCGATTCCGGGGCCGGCGGGAGCCGTCCACGCTTGCCGATCGGTGCGTCATGAGAGTGTCTACTGGCAGCGGACTGAGGATCCGACCGCCGCCGGCCCCCATACGACGCTCACGGCCACGAGGCCCTCCCGCGTCGTCCGGGGCAGATACCTCGGGGCATCGCATGGAGCTCCCGGCTCCAGGGCCGCGATCGCGTGCCGGAAGGCGCCGGCGCCGAGCCGGCTCCTCCGGGAGCGCCGGCCGAAACCGGCCGCGGACTCCGCGAGCACCGCGGACGGGCTGAGCGGAAGGTCCACGACCGTGAGCACGAAGGCGGCACTGCTCCGAGGGCGCCGACGGTGCAGCTGATCAGCGTCCAGGTGTAATAAAACGCCGACCAGTACGAGCGGTGCCGGACGGTGACGACATCCAGGCCGGCCCTCTCCGCCTGCTGGGCGATTCACGGCGGCTGCCCTGGTCCGCCCGCGCAGGATCGACACCGGCTGCGCCTGCTCCCGGAAAGGCATCCGTTTGTAGGACTGTGACGGGATTCGGTGCCAAGACTCCGCGCGAGGACATCCGTCCTAGGGGCTGTGTGCGGTTGTGATCAATCAGGATGGCTGAGCGCCCGAGTTGGCCACTGAGTGCTTCACCTGGCGGGGCTCGCGGTCAGTTCTGCGCCGGGTGCGGCGTAGCGGCCTTTCGGTCTCTGCAGTTGCCCGGAGGGGTGTCGGAAGTCTGTCGGCGGTGAACCGTGATCTGTCGGTGGTTTGTCGGTGGAGGGTGCGAGCTTGGGCGGGTTGGTGCTCCCCCGTGAGCACGCTGCCCCCCGAGCGCAAGGAGCCTGTCATCATGTCTTCCGCATCCCAAAGTCGGCCGTGGGACGTTCGCCGGCTGCCGTCTGCCGAGGGCAGGACCTTCCTGGTCACCGGGGGTAACGCCGGGATCGGCTACTTCGTCGCGGAGCAGCTCGCCGCCACCGGTGCCGTCGTCGTACTCGGCAGCCGGGACGCCACGAAGGCCGACGCCGCCATGGACTCGATCCGCTCGCGCGTCTCAGGCGCTCACGTACGGCACCTTCAACTCGACCTCGCCGACCTGTCGTCCCTGAAGACCGCCGTGGATAGGCTGGACCTCGATCATCTCGACGCGGTGGTCTACAACGCAGGGGTCGCGCTCGACGACCCGCCGCGCCGAGAGACCGAGGACGGCCACGAATTGATGTTCGCCACCAACCATCTTGGCCACTTCGCGCTCACACAGCAGCTGGCGCCCCTGCTGTCCGCGGCGTCGGCAGGCCGCATTGTGACGGTGGGAAGCTTCGCGGCACGGTCCGAGCGACTGGACCTGGACGATCTGCAGTCGACCCAGGACTACCGGCCCAAGCGCACCTACGGCCGATCGAAGCTGGCTCAGATGTGCTTCGGCTTCGAACTCGATCGCCGCCTGCGCGCCGTCGGCAGCACCGTGCTCAGTGTGGTGGCCCACCCCGGCGGCGCACTGGACTCCCTCACCCCGTCCCGCCCGCCGGTAAGCGTGACCACCCCCGGCGAGCGACTGCGCGCCTTGCCCGCGGGGCTCTTGGTGCAGGGCAAGGACGCCGGAGCATGGCCCGTCCTCCGTGCCGTCCTCGACTCGGAGATGCAGGGAGGACAGCTGTGGGGGCCGAGGGTCTTCGGCCTGCGTGGCACACCACGGCGTGAGCCCGTCCCCTCTCATATGGCCGATCCAGCTATCGCTGCTCGCCTGTGGGCCGCCAGCGGTGATCTGGCCGGCACCGATCCGCACCTCGGCTTCCGGTAGGCGCGCAGCCGCGTCCACCCCGCCGGCCGGGACGCTCAGTCACAACCAGTTGCCTCCAGGAGGGAGTTGAGCCAGATCGTCGAGGCGCGGAGATGGAGACCGGCAAGGTAGCTCTCGGGCGTCTTGTCGTATCGAGTCGCGATGCCCCGCCAGGCCTTCACCTTGTTGATCAGGCGCTCGACGGTGTTGCGTTCCTTGTAAAGATCAACGTCGTGGTTCACGAGCCGGCCACCCCGGATACCCTTCTTCTTCCGGTTGGCGGCCTGGTCCTTCTTCTCCGGGATGACCGCCTTGATGTTGCGTTCCCGCAGGTAAGACCGGATACCGTGGGGCGAGTAGGCCTTGTCTGCAGCGACCGCGTCGGGTGCGGGTGCGGGGGCGGCCGACGGGCAGACGCACCCGCACCTTCTGCAGCACGGGGACGAACTGCGGGCTGTCAGCGGCCTGCCCTGCAGCCAGCACGAGCGACAACGGACGGCACTTGCGGTCCGCGGCGAGATGAACCTTGCTGGTCAACCCGCCCCGGGACCTGCCGAGCAGGGCTTCCTTCAAACGGAGTTTGCGCTGTCGCCGGATACAGCGCCGCTCTTCCTGCTCGGGGCTGTTACCGATGCCCTGTCCGTTCTGCTCCGGCGGGCCGCCCCCTTTTGCCGGGCCTTCTCCTGCTCGGCGGCGGCTTCCTCCAGAGCGTCCATGACCTCCTTGCCGATGCGCATCCCGGCGGCATCGTGGTGGGCACGGGCGGTGGTGGAGTCCACGCTGACCAGGGACAAATCCGTCTTCCCTTGGCGGGCAGCCTCGGCGATCAGGCCGTCCAGCAGCGCGGTGAAGACGCCGGCGTCCCTCCAGACCCGGAAACGGCCGTAGACCGTCGGCCAAGGACCGAACTCGCCGGGCGTCTCCCGCCACTGGGCGCCGGACCTAAACCGCCAGATCACCCCCTCAAACTGCATCCGCAGCTGCCCGGGGTACGGGCCGAACCCGCCGATCGGCAGGTAGGGCTCGATGAACTTCCACTGCTCGTCGGTGAGTTGCCTGCGCGTCATACCCAGCGTCCTACCGGATCCCGTCCCCGTATACGGGGACGGGATCCGAAGATTGATCACAACATCACACAGGCCCTAGGGGTCTCGGGCTCGCTGCCACCGCGGGTGCAGCACCTGCCCCGGCTCCGGCAGGCGTTGCACCTCCGTTCTCGACGGCGACTCCCCGGACTTCGCCGACAGCGGGAGCCGCCGGCGACGACACGAATGGGCCTGCGGATCTTGTCCGCCGGGATACCAGAGTCGTGCGGAACCCATTGGTGGCACCGAGGGTCAGCTTCGTACGTCGTATCCTATGAGCTCTACCAGGGAGGGCTGCGTCTGCCGGGCAGGGCCGAAGCGGCGGCGCAGGGACGCTACCGCTTCCAGGCCGGCCAGGGCCACCTGGGGCGGGGTCCGCAGACCGGCGGGGCCGAGGAGGCCGGGGACCGCGGCCCTGGCTCCGGCCGTGTCCCAGCCATGACGTACGAGGGCCCGCTCGATGCCTGCGGCGCCGGAGGCGAGAAGTTCCTGCGTGCTTGCGCGGCAGACCGCGAGATAGGAGCGGATGTGCGGGTCCGCCGCCCGGTCCCGGGGCACGACAGCCACGACGGTGAGCAGGCGGGGGGACACGTCCAAGTGGCCGCCGACGCGGGTGAATCCCCGGTCCGCGGCGAGGACGTCGAAGGGCGGATGAAGAGTTGTCCCGTCCACCGTGCCGCCGAGAAGCCCCTGATGGCGCTGGAGAGTGCCGCCCACCGCGACCAACTGGCCGTCCGTGACGGGGATGCCTGCGACATCGGCGAGCACGGCGCGCAGGACGAAGGCGAAGGCGCTGCCCGGGTTGTCGACCGCCCACCTGTCGTCCGGGGCTGGCTCCTTGCAGGAGCGGTAGACAGCGAGTTCACCGATGCCTTCGGCCCTTACGGCCACGGGGTCTCTCGTGCGTGATCTCAGGAGATGGTCGGGGGACGTGTGGAGCACGTCGAAGCTGCCGTCGTCCCAGCCGGCGTTCTGTTCGTCGGAGGAGGCCACCTCGACCAGCCGGACGTCCAGACCTGCCCGTACGAAGTGACCGGAGTCGAGAGCGTGGTAGAGATGCACGTCACCGGCACCGGGGAAGACTGCCACGGTCAGTGTGCTCGTCATGGCATCAGGGACAGGCCGAGCTGGCGGGCGAGGTTGACCTCGTCGCACAGGAACCAGCCTTCGCGGATCCGGCCGTCGGCGTCGAAGCGGACGAACCCGACCTCCGTGTACTCCAGGCGTTTCCCGGTCGGCGGCACGCCGAGGAAGTCGCCGGTGTGTACCGCGCTGATGCGCCAGCGGGCCCAGACGGTGTCCCCTTCGCCGCCGATGGCCTCGATGGTGCGCTGCTGGCCGGAGAAGGTCTCGGTCATGTGTTTCCAGCCGGTGATGAACCGCTCGTACACGGTGCCCGACTGCGGGTACGGGGGGCGGTTCCGGGAGATCATCAGAGCTGCGGTGCCAGCCCGCGCGGTGATGAAGTCGGGGGCGAAGATCTCCTCGACGAGGTCCAGGCGCCCCTTCACGATCACCTCCTCCTGAAGGCGGAGGAAGGTGGCCTTGTTGCGTTCGACGACGTCGTGGTCGGGTGAGGTCATGTCGTGCTCCTGGTCTGTTCGTCGGTGGCCGCCGGGGGGCGGCGGGTGGCGAGGGTGACGAGGGCGGCCGCGGCGGCGAGGCCGAGGGCGGCCAGGCCCGCAGCGATGCCTGCGAGGTCCAGGCCGATCAGGTGGTCGAGGGAGTAACGGCCCGGTCCGGTGAACGCGGATGCCCAGGCCGCCAGGCACAGGGTGAGCGGGAACTCGGCTCCGCCGGTGTTGGCGAACCAGCCGCGCTTGCCAGCGACCGTGCCGACGGCGACCATCAGGGTGCCGATGACCACGGCCGATCCGAGCGGAGTGCACAGGCCCAGGACGAGCAGCAGTCCGCCGCCGAACTCGCACAGACCGCCCAGCACGGCGTGCGCCCGCGGGGGCCGCAACCCGAGGCCGGCGAAGTAGGCCTCGGTGCGGTCGAGGCCGGGGCCGTCGAACCAGCCGAAAAGCTTCTGCAGGCCGTGCGGGGCGAGGATGACCCCGCAGGACAGACGCAGGACGAGGAGTCCCACGTCCAGGTCCGCGTTCATGACCGGTCCCCGGTGATGTCCCGGTAGACGGGCACGACCTTGTCGACGAAGCGCCGCATGGAGCCCATCACCGTGTCATGGTCCATGAAACCCCAGCTGAACCAGAGCATCAGGTGGCCGAGTCCGATGCGCTGGTAGGCGGCGAGCTGTTCGGCGACGCGTTCGGGGCCGCCGTAGATGACGGCCCGCTCCAGGTAGTCGTCCTTCTCGTGCATCATGCCGGAGCCCTTCTCCGCGGCGGACCGGGCGGCCTGGGCGACCCCGGCCTCGGCCCGGTCGGCAGAGCGCGAGTAGTTCGCCGCCTCGATGTAGGAGTCGACGAGCGGCTCGACCTCGGCGCGGGCGGTGGCGTCGTCCTCGGCCACATGGATCATCTTGGCCAGCCCGGTCCAGTGCAGGCAGCGCCCGACGTGCTCGTCGTCGTATCCCGCACTGGTCAACGCATCGGTGTAGATGCGCAGTTGGCGTTCGGCGTGCTCGGGGCCGAAGCGGCCCATGAGCAGGGCCAGGCCTTCCTTGCCGGTGGCGACGGTGCTCTCCTCGGACAGCGCGGCGCGGGCCAGGAGCGGGCCGCCGTGTGTGTGGGGCGCGGGCATGACGCGGGCGTGCACGGTGCCGGCGTCGTGTGGGGTGTTCCAGTCCAGGGGTGGGTCGCCCATGCGCATCGCCCAGGCCTGCCGGGCCAGGTCCAGGTGCCGGGAGAGGGCGGCGTGCCGGGTCCCGAGCGGCCGGCCCATGCCGTCGAACTCGATGGAGGAACCGCCTGCTCCTATGCCGACGACGAGGCGTCCGCCCGTGAGCTGGTCGAGCAGGTTGACCTGTTCGGCGAAGCGCATGGGGTGGTGCAGCGGAAGCGTGGCGACGGTGAGCACCACCCATGCCTGCCGCAGTCTGGCCGCGAGGTGCGAGCCGAAGAGGAAGGGATCGGCGTAGGTGTTGTAGTTGCTGAAGTGGTGTTCGGTCAGGCAGATCGACCGGAAGCCGTTGCGGTCGGCGTACTCCGCGGCCTCGATGGTGTCGCGGATGATGCGGGCGTCGTGCTCGGGCCCGGGTGTCTGCGGGTTGAGGTAGAGCGAGAAGTCCATGCCGGGGAACGGCCTTTCGGCTGGATGGCGGGTACGACGTCAGGAAGTGGGGGCGGCGCTGGACCGGAACGTGCCCAGTCTCGGTTCGGAGGCGAGTTGGCCGACGCCGTGGGCCATGGTCCAGAACGCCTTGACGCCTGCTTCGTCGTCGGTGTCGAGGCTGCCGTAGCGCAGGTCCGAGGTGGACCACCACCACGTCAGATAGTCCGCGTCACCGGCGTTGCCGCCGGCGACGGAATCGGCCACCTGCTGTTTGTGGTTGCGCGCGTAGTCCGTGCTCTCGCCCATGGCCTTGACGACCTTGCGCAGATCGGCGGCACGTGACTTCTCCACGTCGGGGTAGGTGACCAGCACGGTCTGGACGGGGTCGGCACCGGTGAGGACCCGCGCTTCCTTGCTGACGTGCAGTACCGGGCGCTGGTGCTCGTCGTGCTCGGCGAGGTAGCGGGGCCGGTTGAGTTCTACGGCTGCGTCCAGCGCGCCCTTGCTCATCAGGGTCAGGGTGGAGTCCGGCGGGGTGACCTGCAGCCTGACATCTGCGCCCTGTTCCTTGGCCTTGAGTCCGTATGCCTTGTCCAGCACGTAGCGCAGCTGGATCGTGGAACTGCCGGTGGGCGCGCTGATGGCTATGGTTCTGCCTTTGAGGTCTTTTGGGCTCTTGATGTCCGAGGCGGACGCGACATCGACGACGGTCGCGTCCCGGTCCTGGACACCGGCGCTGAGGATGCGGGTGCGCAGTCCCTTGTCCGCGGCGAGCGCGACCGCGACGGGTGAGGTCTCGACGATTGCGTACTGCCGTGACTGGTAGGCCTGCTGGGCGGTCTGGGTCGGCACGTAGGTGACCTTGACCTTGAGGCCTCCCAGGTCGACCTTGTCGTGCTCGATGGCCCAGAAGGCCATGTGCCGCGTGGGGTCGTCCAGTACCGCGACCGTGATCGCCGAGCCGCCGGCGGCTGCGGCTCCACCGGGGCCGCACGCGGTCAGGAGTCCTGCGGAGACGGCGAGTGCGGCGGCGCCGACCGGCACGGTGCGCGCGAGGCGCGCTCCTGAGGTTCGCATGATGACGTCCTTGTCATGGGGTGCAAAGGGTTCAGCGCGCGGAGGTCCCGCTGGTCCGGTAGCGCAGGAGCCGGTTCTCCAGTGGTTGCAACAGGAGCTTGTCCACGGCGTGGACGATGATGATCAAGGTGAGGATCGACGCATAGAGCGTGCTGGAGTCGAACTGTTCGCGCGCGTTGTTGAGCAGATAACCCAGCCCTGTCGAGGCGCCGAAGATCTCGGCGACGATCGCGACCTTCCAGGCTGCTCCGTACGACAGGCGCAGGGCGGTGAACAGGTAGGGCCCGAGATAGGGGCCGACGACCTTCACCAGCACTCTCCGGTTGCTGCGGGTGAAGCTCTGGGCCATCTCCATCGTTTCGGCGTCGAGTGCCTTCAGTCCCTCCCACACCGTGATCGCGGTGAAGGGCAGGATGATCGCGACTTCCACGAAGATGACCGCGCCGGTGGACACGCCGAGCCAGTACATGCCCACGATCGCCCATCCGATGCTGGGGAACGCGTTGACGAAGGGCAGCAGCCGGTCCACCAGCAGGCCCTGGAGCAGTTGCACGTACCGGGCGGTGACGGCAAGCGCGGTGCCGATCACGAGCGCGATGAGAACGGAGGCTCCCACCCGCACGAACGAGGTGTAGGTGTTGCGGTAGTAGTCGCTGTCACCGGCGACGAGGTCCCAGGTCCGCGCGAGCACGGCGACCGGGCTGGGGACGATGTATTCGGGCTGGTAGCGTGAAGCGATCCACCAGGCAAGCAGTACGAGGACCGGCACGCCGTTGGTGATCAGGAAATTGGCGGTACGCCATGCTCTGCCGGGCCGGGAGGCCGACGCGGGACCGGGAACCGTCCGGGCGGGCGTGGGCCGCCGACGGCGCCGCTGCGACGGTGGAGCGGTGGTCGTCGTCATCGGGTCACTTCTCCTCGGCCGTGCCGTCGTCCTCGGGCGGCCCGTCGTCCGTGGAGGAGGCATCCAGGCCGAGGGCGGTGCGCATCCGCAGTCGCAGTTCGCGCAGGGCGGGGTCGTGATCGAGGTCGCGGGGCCGTTGGGCGGGCAGTGCCATCTCGCTGACGATGCGCGTCGGTTTCCCGGAGAAGATCAGCACCCGGTCCGCGAGGGCCAGCGCGTCGTCCATGTCGTGCGTGACGAACAGGACGGTCTTGCCGGTCCTCTCCCGCACAGCGTGTATCTCGCTGCGCAGCCGTTTGCGGGTGGACACGTCCAGGGCGGACAGCGGCTCGTCCATCAGGATGATGCGCGGATCGAGTGCGAGGGCGCGGGCGATGGCGACCCGCTGCCGTTCGCCGCCGCTGAGTGCGCCGGGATACTTGTGCAGGTCGTCGGCCAGTCCGGTGAGTTCCAGCTGCTTCAGTGCCTTGTCACGGCGGGTGCCACGGTCGCCGGACGAACCGCGCAGTTCCATGCCGAGCATGACGTTCGACAGCACGTCGCGCCATGGGACCAGCCTGGGCTGTTGGAAGACGTAGGCGAGGTCCGACCACGTCTCCTCGGGTGAGCGGCCGGCCACCCGGATCCGGCCGGCGTCCGGCCGGAGCAGGCCGCCCAGCAGTCGCAAAGTGGTGGACTTGCCGCAGCCGCTGGGGCCGAGCAGGCAGACGAACTCCCCTTCCTCGACAGTGAAGTGAAGGTCGTCGAGGACCGTCTCGCCAGCGAAGGCCGTCCGCACGCCGACGAACTCGACGGCGGGGTGGGTGGGTGTGCCATCAGAGGGCGCGTCAGATCCGGTGTCCGGCCGGGGCGCCCGGACGGAATCGGGCGGGTCGGCAAAAGGGCGTGATCCAGTGGGAAGCACGGGCATGCGACCTCCTTGAGTGCCTCGGCACGACGCTCCACGCCGTCGAGGCGGGCGCGCCCGCCTCGACGGCGGCTCAGCAGAACGGGGTCCGACGGGCAACGGGCTCGACAGCGGCGGTGTCCTGGTGGGCCCACCCGGGCTGCCGGGTGCGCCTCATGCTCCAAGCCACTCAATTAGTGTGTACACATTGACCGTTCTCTCGTCCACCCCTCGATCAGCGATTCTTTGTTTTCGCTGATAGGCGGCGAAAAGGCATGCAAAAGGTGCGCGCGAGCAGCCCAAAGTCAGGATTCATCTGTACACACTTTTGTCGCGACAGGAGCATGATCACCACGCCGGCCGCCAGCCCGGAGCGCGCACGCCCCCCGCCGGCGCCCCCGGCCGCGGCGGAGTCGTGTGCAGCCGACCTCCGACACCCGACCCGGGTCGGCTCGGCTCGCCACCGCTCAGACGTGAAGTAAAAATATACTTACCTGCTTGCCGGGTCAACTGCTTTTATGGGGTTCCCATGGCCTGCAGCATGTCGCCCCGATGAGCCCGAAGGAAGTTGAGACGCATGGCGAGAGACGCCGATGTGACCCGGCAGCGGATCATGAAAGCCGCCCTGGAGGAGTTCTCCGGCAAGGGCCGCGCCGGGGCTCGGGTCGAATCGATCGCCCGGCAGGCCGGAGTCAGCGTCCGCATGCTGTACGTCCACTTCGGCAGCAAGGACGGACTGTACGAGACGGTGCTCCGCGAGCACATCGCGCGGCGCACCGAGGAACTGTCGGACATATCGGTTCCGTTGACCGACTTCATCCCCCGGCACTTCACAGGTCTGCGACAGAACGAGACTTTCGTCCGGCTCGCCATGTGGGAGGGGCTGGCCTCCTCGGGGGCCCAGCCTCCGAGGAGCGAGGAGGAACGGAGCCTGAGGTACTCGGAGATCCTCAGCTATCTGAACACACGCCAGGTTGCGGGCGATCTCGATCCGTCGCTCGACACGGAGATGACTCTGCTTGCCGTGATCGCGCTGGCGTCCTTCCCGTCCGCATTCGGGCAGCTCGTTCACATGGCGACAGGCCTGCGCGCCGACGATCCCGTGTTCATCGAGCGCTACGAGACCTTCCTCCGCGGCCTGGCGAACCGGCTGGCACCCCCGGCCCCGCCGGACCAGGGGTGAGACGGCTCCTGGAACTGTCAGTCGGTGTGTGTACCGAAGAGCTTGCCGAACCTGCCCGTCAGCAGGTCCGCGCCCTTGTACTGGGCCGCAGCCTCGGGGCCGAGGACGCCCTGGCCGGGGAGCTGGGCAGCGCCTCCGGACGGGCCGAGCGGCAGGAGGATCGCGGCGGGACCGGGCTGGTAGGTGACGAGTTCCCCCGAGCCCGCCATCAGGGCCTTGATGTTGTCCGCGACCACCGCCGCATGGCGTGCTGCCGAGCCGCCGCGCTTGGCCTCGGGGATGTCGGTGATGTCGCCGAGGGCGAAGACCGTGTCCTGTCCCTTGACCTGAAGGGTGTCGGTGACGGCGACCTCACCGCTTGCCAGGCGCGCGTCCGTGAGCGCTCCGGCGAGGTAGGCGGTGCTGGGGACGACGCCGAAGCAGCGGAACCAGATGTCCGCGGTGATGTCGACGTCCGAGACGGTGGTGACGTGGAAGGTGCCGTGCTCGCCCGGTGCCGTGGGCGGGTTCTCCTTGAGGGCGGTACCCAGCACGAGCCGGACGTCGAGGGCGGTGAGCTGGCGGCGGATCTCCTCGCGGAGCCCGGGCTCGTACCCGCCCAGGATGTCGGCCGCCGGGTCGACGATGACGACCTTCTTGCGCGGCCATGCGTCCTTGATCTCACCGGCGAACTCCAGTCCGACCGGTCCGGCGCCGAGCAGCAGCACACGGTCGGCGGCCCGGAGGGCGGCGTGGGCCTGCCGGTACTTGAGCTGGGCCGCGGCGGTGTCGTCGACGTCGCTCTTGGCGGGGAAGGGATAACCGGAGCCGGTGGCCAGCACGATGTAGTCGGCGGCGATCTCCTCACCCGAGGCCAGGGTCACCCGGCCCGGCTCCACCCGTACCGCGCGGTCGCGCACCACGCGCCCGTTGGTGAGGAGCTTGTCGTAGGGGAAGAAGACACGCGGAAGGAACTCCGGGTCCACTACGGCGCGCAGGGCCCCGACGGCATGGAAGAACGCGTCCTTGGGCTCGACCAGGACGACGTCGGCGACGTCGTCCAGTGCTTTGGCCGCGGCGCTTCCGCCGTAACCGCCGCCGATGACTACTACGGTCGGGGACATCTGTTGTACTCCTTCATGTCTTGCATGTGTGGACGCCGTCACGGAGCTGTGAGCAGGCCGTGCATCGCGCCGGACTGGTAGCGCTCGACGGCTTCGGCCACGCGCGCCCGGCTGGAGAGGCAGAACCCGCCGTACATGTAGGCGGGGGTGCGCAGCGGCCGGCCCGCTCCGAACAGGAACTGTCCGCCCTGCCCGCCGGCCTCCAACTCCACGGCCCCGGTGCCGGGTTCGAAGACGGCGAGGCCGGCCGGACCGAGGTCGCCCCGGTTCACGGGGGTGGCGATGCGGCCCCCGCCCGCGACCGTCATGACGAAGCCGCGGAAGCCGGGGTCCACGGGGATCTCGATACGGGTACCGGGTGCCAGGACCAGGTCGTAGACGTGGGATCCGGCTGCCTCGTGGACCGGCGAGCACAGGCCGAAGGCGTCCCCGGCCACGACGCGGATCCGCACGCCCTCGGCGAGCTCGCAGGACGGCAGCTCCTGCGGGGTGAAGTGCATGCCGTACGGGGCTTCCTGCTCGGCGGTCTCGGGCAGCCGTACGAAGATCTGCGCGCCGTGCCCGAGCCGCCCGGCCTCCTCCACGACCTCGTCGTGCACGATGCCCGAGCCCGCGACGGTCCAGTGCACCCCGCCCGGTTCGATCAGGCTCCTGTCGCCGAGGCTGTCCCGGTTGTGGAACCGGGTGGTGGAGTCGTCGAACAGGTAGGTGACCGCGGAGAAGCCGGCATGCGGATGCGGCGCGAAGACCGGCCCGGTCATCCGGAAGAGGTCCGTGTTGAGGAAAGGATCGAGGTCGACCGCGAAGCGCGCCCCGCGGGCCGAGAAGAGCGCTCCCCTTTCGTGGGTTTCGATCTCCATGACGGTGGACAGGACCCGGGGCCCGTTCATGTCGTACTCCTTCTGCTCGTCTGCTCCGGGTCAGCCCGGACGGGCCGCCGACGCGGACTCCCCGTGCTCTTGTCCCCCGGCATTGACGGCCAGCGGTGTGATCAGCCGGCCGCCCGGGAACAGGGACCCCGCGGCACTGTCCTTCAACGGCGACGGCCCGCAGAAGGCTCCCGCCGCCTCGGGGAGCCGTCCGGTGCCGCCGTCGAGATCGCGGTGAGCACCGCCGGCCTGTTGCGCGGTGTTGAGCAGCGCGCAGGCGACGGCGCCGTCCTGGTCGCGCACCCCGCCGACCGCGCCGGGCGTCACCGGGGCAAAGCTCATGCCGAGGCCGGGCGCGGAGACGGGCTCCGCATCCGCGGCGCGGTTGTACTGCCGGTCGGCATGGGAGGACTCCTGGTACGGACTGGATCGGAACATGCACCACATAAAATATACAAACGTTGAGTTTTGTTCCCCACCCCCGTCCACCCCCGGCACCCGCGCCCGCGCCCGTGAGGGCGCCCGGCGGCATCGGCACGGGGTGCAACAGGGACGTCCGGCGGGACGGGCCCCTGGCGCCGGCGGCCGGTGCCCCTCGCATGCGGGTGCTCCGCTGGCGGGATCCGCCTGTCCTCGGTGTGCGGGGGTGCGCAGCCCGGCCGGCCCGGCCGCCTTCGCCGACTCCCCCGCGGTGCGCGCACGGCTTGCGCGGTGCCGCACGGACAGCCGAAGTCGGCGCCCGGGCGTGCGTTCACGCCGATCGGGGGCGGGCACGATGCGCCCGCCCCCGATCGGCACCCGTGAGCGGGTCGGTCAGGAGGGCTTCTCCTCCTGGTTGACGATGAAGTCGGCCGGGATCTCGGGGCTCCAGACGGCCGGCGGGCAGTCCCAGTCGTTGGCCGTCCAGTTCTCGGTGATGCAGTCCATGTCGCTGGAGTACTCGATCCAGCTCCCCCACGGGTCCCTGACGTAGTGGAAGAAGTTGGAGCCCAGGGTGTGCCGGCCCAGCCCCCAGCCCTGGCTGTGTCCTGCGGCCGCCATGGACTGCGCGCCCATGGCGATCTGGTCGATGTCGGCGACCTCCCAGCTCGAATGGTGCAGCCCGGGATGAGTGCCGGGGACGAAGCCGAAGACGTGGTGGTCACCGGGCCCCGAGTTCATGAAGGTCGCCATGGACGGGATGCGGTCGGACAGGCGCAGGCCCAGGATGCGGGCGTAGAAGGCCTCGGACGCGTCCAGGTCCGTGCTGAAGATCAGCATGTGCCCGAGCCGCCGGGGGCGGGGCCTCTCGTTCGCGGTGAGCCAGCGGGCCTGGTCGACGCGGCGGATGCGGTCGCCGTAGTTGGGTTCGTGGGCGTCGGTCGTGCCGAAGTCCCGCCAGGCGCCGATCTCCTCGTCGCGCAGGTTCAGCAGGTTGCCCTCGTGATCGCGCAGCCACAGACCGCCGGAGAGTTCCGCGGGCGCGTCGAGCAGACGCACGCCGAGGCCCTCGAGATGGCGCTGCCATTCGGGCAGCGAGCCGGGCTCCACGGCGAATGCCACATGGTGCAGGCGCTTGACCGGGCCTTCCAGCAGCACGGTCTGGTCCTGCTCGCGGCCGTCGCAGCGGACCACCACGGAATTGCCCTGCTCGGCCGTCCGCAGTCCGAACGCGTCGTAGAAGCTCTGCCCCGCATCCAGCGAAGGGACCTGGAGCCCATAGTGCAGAAGACCTTTGACACGCAGGATGACACTCTCCTCACAGTTCTGGTGCGCCGCGTCCCGACGGGCCGCACCATCGCTAAGTGTGTACACCTTTTATTGCGAGAGTCCAGTTCTCCACCGGCGTCATCCCGAGATCCTCGCCGCACACCATGACCGTGGCCTGTCCGACGGCAGGGGCTTCCCGACCCGGCGCGAGATCGCCGATCACCCGGCGGGCCGTGCGCGCGAGGTGCCCCGCGATCAGGCCGGCGGCCCGCTCCGGAACGCCTGCCATGACGGCGGCGAACAGGTCGTAGTGCTCCTGCCGACGCTGCGGGAACACCCCCGGGTGCCGGTCCTGCAGCGCGCGCAGATACCGCTCACTGCGTTCGGAGTAGGAGGTGATCGTGCGCAGGACCGTGGGAGTGCACCGGGACACGAGTACACGGTGGAAGGCACGGTGCGCCTCATGCCAGGCAGCCACGTCGGCCCCCGCCTCCGCGCGGTCCATGTCGTGCAGGTGCGCCGAGGCCTCCTGCACCTCCTGCCTGGTCAGATGCCCCGCGGTGACCCGCACCCCCATGGCCTCCAGCGAGATCCGTGCTGCGTAGAGGCAGTCCAGATCGGCCACGTCGAGGCCGGTGACCCGGCCCCGGTGATTGATGTCGGCGGTGATCAGCCCCTCTTCCTGGAGCATCCGGAACGCCTCGCGCAGCGGGGTGCGGCTGACGTCGAAGGCCCGTGCCAGCTCTGCCTGTTTGAGCTCGGTGCCGGGCGGCAGGACGCCGTCCAGGATCAGCCACCGCAGGTGGTCGTGGATCTCGATGCTGGTGCGCCTGGGATGCGAAATGACCGGCCGTGGCACGCCGTCGAATGGATCCGCCGAACCCGACTGCATCACCCGCGCCGACCGCCTTCCCGCCACATCCGGCCCCCCTGGCCCGGTCACATCACTTCCTCCAGCCTACCCTTCCCTGCGTAATGTGTATGCACTATGGTCCTGCTGTTCTAGAGCCGCCCATCTGGAGGAAGAACCATGCAGTCGCCTGACTGGTCGTTGGTCCAATACCGCACCAACGACTCCGAGAAGACCGCCGTCGGTGCGCTGGTCGGGGAGAAGGTGGTGGAAGGCCCGCCCGGGACGGCCGGCCTTACGCTCCTGGAAGTGCTGCAGCGGTGGGACGTTCTCGCGCCTGCCCTGCGCGAGTGGACGCCGTCGGCGGCCCCGGCCGTCGCGGACGCCCGTCTCGCGCCACCCCTGACGTACCCAGGCAAGGTGGTGTGCGCTGGTGCCAACTACTGGGACCACATCGCCGAGATGGGCATCGAGCGCCCCGCCGCCCTGGGCGAGCCGTTCTTCTTCCTCAAGCCGCCGAGGACCACGGTCACCGGCCCCGGCGATCCCGTGCCGCTGCCCGGCTACCCCGGCGCGCGCGTGGACTGGGAGGCCGAACTCGCCGTCGTGATCGGCAGGCCCGGCCGTAACATCGCCCCCGACCAGGTTCCCGACCACGTGGCCGGCTACCTCGCGGCCAACGACATCTCCGCCCGTGACAGGCTCAAGGCCGCGCTGCCCGTCGCCGAGCCCTTCACCTTCGACTGGCTGGGGCACAAGGGCCAGGACGGCTTCTGCCCTCTGGGGCCCGGTCTCGTGCCCGGCTGGCAGGTCCTCGACCCGCAGGATCTGCGGATCCGGCTCACCGTCAACGGCGTGGTCAAGCAGGACTCCTCCACCGCGCAGATGATGATCCCTGTGCATGAGGTGGTGGCGGCGGCGAGCCGTCTCACCCGGCTCGAAGCCGGCGACGTGATCCTCACCGGTACACCCGCAGGATGCGGAGTGCCCCGCGGCGAGTTCCTGGCCGTCGGGGACGAGGTCGTCGTGGAGATCGAACGGATCGGCCGCCTGCACAACACCGTGGTCGCGTCGTGAGCAGCGCACCGGCCCGCACGGAGCGGGACTGGCCCAAACCGCTGCCCGTGCCCGGGTCCATGCAGGCCATGGTCTTCAACCGCTTCGGTCCGCCCGGCGTACTGGAGCGGGCGGTGACCGACACACCTCGCCCAGGCCCCGGCGAGGTCCTCGTCCAGGTCGCCGCGGTGAGCATCGGCCGTCTGCTGGACCTGGCGGCCCGCGCGGGCCGCCATCCGTACGCGGACTTCCGGTTCCCGCATGTCCTGGGCGCGGACCATTCGGGTGTCGTCGTCGCTCTCGGCGAAGGCGTCGGCTCGGTCCGGGTCGGGGACCGGGTGGCGGTCTTCCCCGTCGTCACCTGCGGTGTCTGCGCCTCTTGTACGCAGGGCCGCGAGGAGGCCTGCGCCGCCCTCTCCCTGATCGGCACCCATCGCCCGGGCGCCTACGCGCAGTACTGCGTGGCCCCCGCGCGCAACGTCCATCCGGTGCCCGACGGCATTTCGCCCGCGATGGCCGCGTCACTCGCGCTGGTCGGACCGGTCGCCGCCAACCAGCTCACCCAGGCGGGGCTGCGGGCCGGTCACTGGGTGCTCGTGCAGGGCGCCGCCTCGGCCCTGGGATCCACCACGGCCGCGCTCGCCCGGCATCTCGGCGCACGAATCATCGCGACCTCCCGCTCGCCCGAAAAGCGCGAGGTGCTGTCCGCCGCGGGGGCCGAAGTGGTCCTGGACGCCACCGCCCCGGACTTCGCCGACCGGGTGCGCGAGGCGACCGGGGGCCACGGCGCGGACATCGCCGTCGACAACCTGGGCGACCCGGCCGTCTGGGACGCCACGGTGGACGCACTCGCGCGCGGCGGCACGGTGGTCACCTCCGGGGCCTTCCTCGGGGGCAGGGTGCAGCTCGATCTGCTGCGCCTGTACTCGAACTGCCAGCGCGTGATCGGAGTACGCACCGGGAACCCGGCGTCGGTCGAGGCTCTGTGGGCCCAGGCCGAGAACGGGTTCCGTGCCGTCGTCGACCGGACGTTCCCCATCGGGCGTGCCGCCGACGCGCACCGCTACCTGGAAGACGACAGCAATGTCGGACGTGTCGCGCTGATCCTCGGTACGGACGACTGGGAGGCCTGACAGACCGGGTCCCGCAAGACTCCGGCTAGAGCTCCCGGCCGATGCTCCGGGCAGCGTCCAGCACCGTCGGAGCGAGTTCCGTGAGCCGTGTCTTGCGGCAGCGTGAGGCGGGAGCCGCGACGGCGACGGCGGCGAGCGCACGACCGGCTCCGTCGCGGACACACGCCCCGACCGCGTTCACACCGCTCTCGCTCTCCTGCAGGTTGTATGCGTAGCCCAGGCGCCGGATCACGGCCAGTTCGGCCCGCAGTCGCTCCACGCTCTCCGCGGAGTGACCGGGCAGTCCACGGGGATACAGGGCCGCCACCTGTTCCGGTGGCAGTCCCGCCAGCAGGGCCTTGCCCCCCGAGGTGACATGGGCAGGCAGGACTGTGCCCGTCCGATAGCTGACGCGCAGGACCTGGGGTCCTTCTACGCCGTCCAGGAACCGCGCGCCGCTGCCTTCCAGCACCATGAGGTGGCTGGTCTCGTGGACCGTGTCCGTCAGCCGCTGGAGGTGCGGACGGGCGGTGGCGATCAGGTCGGGTGGCAGGGCACGGCTCCCGCGGATCGCGCGCAGGGCGGGACCCGGCCGGTACACCTTGTTCCCGTCCTGCTGGGCGAAACCGTGGAAGACGAGCATCGCCAGCACCCGGTGCGCCGTGGAACGCGCGATGCCGAGCTGCTCGGCGACGTCCACCACGCGCAGTTCCTCTCTCTCGTGCAGCAGCTGCACGGTACGTAGCGCGTTCCCGGCAGCCCCCACCGGATAGGCCGGGCGCTCCCGAGATTCCTGATTCTGCATAGAAGAACACTACCTCTTAGAGATTCCCCTATGGGAAACAGCGGCGTAACGTCAATCACGCCCGGAAACTGTGCACACTTCAGCCAACCGGATCTGCACCTGCCCTGGAGGCCCACATGACCGACGCTGCGAGCGAGCAGAAGCTGCTCGATGAGCTGTATGCAGATTTCGAGGACGCGGGGCTGATTCCGCTGTGGACCCAGCGC
Organism: Streptomyces sp. NPDC048278; assembly: GCF_040652195.1. Classification (NCBI taxonomy): domain Bacteria; kingdom Bacillati; phylum Actinomycetota; class Actinomycetes; order Kitasatosporales; family Streptomycetaceae; genus Streptomyces; species Streptomyces sp. NPDC048278. The sequence goes on along the minus strand of NZ_JBEZLP010000063.1, from coordinate 12,550 downwards.
GACGATCTCATGCCCATGTCCCCCCGGTCCGCGGCAGTCCCCCACCTGTGGCGGTGGAGCGACCTGCTGCCGATCGCCGAGCGTTCCGGACAGCTCGTGCCGGTGGGGCGTGGCGGTGAGCGCAGGGCGATGGCCCTGTCGAACCCGGGTCTGCCAGGGCAGCCCTACGCCACACCGACGCTGTGGGCGGCCGTCCAGTACCTGGGCCCGCGGGAGGTGGCCCCCTCGCACCGGCACAGCCAGGGCGCCTTCCGGTTCGTCGTCGACGGCGAGGGCGTGTGGACGAACGTGGACGGTGACGCGGTGGCGATGCGCCGCGGTGACCTGCTGCTGACGCCCAGCTGGGCCTTCCACGAGCACCAGAACGTCACCGACCACCCGATGACCTGGATCGACGGTCTGGACATCCCTCTCGTCAGCAAGCTGGACGCCGGCTTCTTCGAGTTCGGTCCCGACGAGCTGTCGACCCGCCAGACACCGCACCGCTCGCGCGGCGAACGGCTGTGGGCGCACCCCGGCCTGCGCCCCATCAGCCAGCCGGACCGCCCCAACTCACCGCTCGCCGCCTACCGCTGGGAGCACACCGACGCCGCGCTCACCGCCCAGCTGGAACTGGAGTCGGAGGACGTACCAGGTGTCATCGAGCCCGGCCATGCCGGAGTGCGCTTCTCCAACCCCACCACCGGCAGGGACGCCCTGGTCACGATCCGCACGGAGATGCGCAGGCTGCGTGCCGGGATCCGCACCACCCCCGTGCGCACGGTCGGCTCCGCGGTCTGGCAGGTGTTCGACGGCGAGGCCGCCGTGTCCGTCGGCGACAAGACCTTCGAGGTCGGCAAGGGCGACCTGTTCGCCGTCCCGTCCTGGTGCGAGGTGACGCTGACAGCCCGTACCCAGGTCGACCTCTTCCGTTTCAGCGACGAGCCCGTCTACGAGGCGCTCGGCCTCGCTCGTACCTCTCGAGGAGAACAGCAGTGAAGCTCGCCACCATCCGCACCGAAGAGGGCACCCGCGCCGTCCGCGTCGACACCGACGGCGCGGTCGATCTCGGAGAGACCGATCTCGCCGCCTTCCTGCGCCACACGGACTGGGCCGCCCGCGCGGCCGCCGCCGGCGGCGGCGAGTGGCATGCCCTGGACACCCTGGACTACGCCCCGGTGGTCGTCGCACCCGAGAAGGTCATCTGCGTCGGTCTCAACTACCGCAACCACATTCTGGAGATGGGCCGCGAACTCCCCGCGTACCCGACCCTGTTCTCGAAGTACGCACGCGCGCTCGTGGGCGCGTACGACGATGTCGTGCTGCCCGTCTCCTCCGATCAGATGGACTGGGAGGCCGAACTCGCCGTCGTCATCGGCGCGGAGGTACGCCACGCCACTCCCGCCCAGGCACGTGCGGCGATCGCCGGCTACACGGTCCTCAACGACGTGACCGCCCGCGACTGGCAGTACCGCACCGCGCAGTGGCACCAGGGCAAGACCTTCGAGGCCACCACTCCCATCGGCCCCTGGCTGGTCACGGCCGACGATGCGGCGGTGGGCGCCCTGGAACTCGACCTGGCCTGCGAGGTCGACGGCGACACGGTGCAGAAGTCGAACACCGGCGACCTCGTCTTCGACCCGGCCACCCTCGTGGCCTACCTGTCGGAGATCGTCACGCTGGTGCCGGGTGACGTCATCGCGACGGGAACGCCCGGTGGCGTCGGACACGCCCGCAAGCCGGCCCGCTACCTCAAGGACGGCTCCGTCCTGGTCACCCGTATCGACGGTCTGGGCGAGTGCCGCAACGTCTGCCGCCGGGATCCCCGGTGAACTCGCGTCCGGACCTGGTGCTCGGCTGGGCCGCCGAGGGAACGGCGGTCTTCGAGGCCGCCGCCCGCACGGTGACCGACGCGGGTTTCACCCGCCCCTCGCTGCTGCCGGGCTGGACCCGCGCACACGTCGTCGCCCATGTCGCCCGCAACGCCGACGCCCTGGTCAATCTCCTGACCTGGGCCCGTACTGGCGTCACCACACCGATGTACACCTCACCGGAGCAGCGGTCGCGGGAGATCGAGGAGGGGGCGCGCCTGTCACCGGACGAGCTGCGGGCGGATCTGCGGGCGGCCGGGGCCCGGCTGGCCGAGGCGGCCGATGCACTGCCGGAGGCGGCCTGGGACGCTCGGGTGCGCACGGCCCGGGGGCGGGAGGTACCGGTCTCGCAGACCGCGTGGATGCGGGTCCGCGAGGTCTGGGTGCACGCCGTCGACCTGGACGCGCACACCACGTTCGACGACCTCCCCCCGGACGTGTGCGCCGCGCTCCTGGACGACGTCACCGCTTCCTTCACCGCGCGGGCCGACGCGCCTCGCGTGAGGCTGCGGGCGGTGAGCGGTGATCGGGAGTGGGCCTTCGGCGCTCCCGGCACCGCCCGCCCCGTCACCGTGACCGCAGAGGTCCCGAGCCTGGCGGCGTACGCCACCGGGCGTCCTGTTCCCGCAGTACTGCACGCCGACGGCGGCGAACCGCTCCCCGTGCTGCCGGCCTGGCTGTGAAAGACAGAGGTACGACATGAAAATCGCCTGCATCGGCGCAGGTCCCGGCGGACTGTTCTTCGCCACCCTGCTCAAGCGCAACCGGCCGGGCGCCGAGGTCGTCGTCTTCGAGCGCAACCGCCCTGATGACACCTTCGGCTTCGGTGTGGTCTTCTCCGACGCCACCCTGGACGCCATCGACGCGGCCGACCCGGTCCTCAGCGACGCCCTGGCCAAGTACGGGCGGCACTGGGACGACATCGAGGTACGGGTGCACGGCGCGCGCGAGCGCATAGGCGGCATGGGCATGGCCGCGGTGGTCCGCAAGACCCTGCTGTCCCTGCTGCAGGACCAGGCGCGTGCGGCGGGTGTCACCATGCGCTTCCAGCACGAGGTCCGTGACCCCGCGGAGCTCGACGGCTTCGACCTGGTGGTGGTCTGCGACGGCGCCAACAGCCGCTTCCGGAATGTGTTCGCCGAGGACTTCGGGCCGACGGCGGAGGTGGCAAGTGCCAAGTTCATCTGGTTCGGCACCCCTCATCTCTTCGACGGGCTCACCTTCGTCCACCAGGACGGCCCGCACGGTGTGTTCGCCGCCCATGCCTATCCCATCAGCGACGGCCTGAGCACGTTCATCGTGGAGACCGACGCCGAGGCCTGGGCCGCGGCCGGGCTGGACACCTTCGATCCCGCAACCCCCCCGGGCTCCAGCGACGAGAAGTCGAAGAAGTACCTCGAGGATCTCTTCCGCGACCAGCTCGACGGACAGGGCCTCGTCGGGAACAACTCCCGGTGGGGCAACTTCGCCACCCGCAGGGCCCGTTCGTGGCGGCGCGGCCACTGGGTCCTGCTCGGCGACGCCGCGCACACCGCGCACTTCTCCGTCGGGTCGGGCACCAAGATGGCCATGGAGGACGCCGTCGCGCTCGCCGAGGCGCTGGGTGAGTCGCCCTACAGTGTGCCGGGCGCGCTGGAGATCTACGAAGAGCGCCGCCGCCCCGGTGTGGAGAAGATCCAGAACTCGGCGCGGCCCAGTCTGTCGTGGTGGGAGCACTTCGGGCGGTACGTCCGTTCCTTCGACGCCCCCGAACAGTTCGGCTTCCACTTCCTTTCGCGGAGCATCCCGCGGGCCAAGCTCGCCGTACGCGACGCCTCCTACGTGGAGCGGATCGACGGCTGGTGGCAGTCTCGGCACGGCGCAGCCCCTCTGGACACCCCCTTCCAGGACGGCCCGTTCAGGCTGCCCGGCCGCCGGGTGACGGCCACACCGGATGCCCTCGTCGGAAGTGACGGCACGCAGATCCCGATGTCGGTCTTCACTGGACAGCCGTCCGCGGCCGGGGTGTGGATCGACGCGCCGGACACCGAGGACGGGCTGCCGCTCGCCCTCGACAGGGTCAGGGAGGCCGCGCAGGTGAGTGTCCCGCTCATCGGCACCCGCGGCGGCACAGCACTGACCCGGATGCTGATCGCAGAGGAGGCCCGGCTCGCCCACCAGATCCCTGCCGCAGTCCTCGGCCCGTACGACGACGACAAGGCCACCACGCTCGTCCTGTCCGGCCGAGCCGACCTCGTGGGAGATGCCGCATGAACGGCCTCGATCCGCTGTTCGCACCGCGCGCCATCGCGGTGCTGGGTGCCTCGCCCGTCGCCGGCAAGCTGGGCGCGGCCATGACCGAGTCGCTGTCCGGCTTCCCGGGGACGATGATGAAGGTTAACGCCGGCCGCCCGGATCCAGAACGCGGCTTCCACCCGACGGTCGCTGCGGCCGTGGCCGCCCACGGCGTCGCCCCGGACCTCGTCATCTCCTGTGTGCCGGCCGCCGTGACCGCGGCCGCGCTGCGGGAAGCAGGGGCCGCCGGAGCGCGCGCCGCGCTGGTGTGCGCCGGGGGCTTCGCCGAGTCCGGCGCCGAGGGTGCCGTCCACCAGGAGGCCGTGGCCGCCGTCGTGCGGGACACCGGGCTGCGGGTTCTGGGTCCCAACACGTCCGGATTCTTTGCCCCGCACACACGGCTGACGGCGAGTTTCGTGCCCGGGGTCGCCGACCTCGCGCCCGGCCCGGTCGCGGTCGTCGCGGCCAGCGGCGGTGTCAACCACGCGCTCGCCTTCGCGCTGGCGGAGACCGGCGTGGGGATACGGCTCGGAGTCGGCCTCGGCAACAGCCTAGATGTCACGCAGGCCGACGTCCTGGAGTACCTGGCCAGCGACGACGGGGTGCGCGCTGTCGCCTTGCATGTGGAGACGGCCGTCGACGGGCGCCGGCTGACCAAGGCTGTACGACGGCTGGTCGACCGTGTTCCGGTGGTGGCCCTCGTAGTCGGCCGCAGCGACATCGGTGACTTCGCCAGGTCGCACACCGGGGCACTCGCCACCTCCTGGCGGGTGACCCGTGCGGCGCTGCGGCAGGCGGGCGTGGTCCTGGTCGACGACGAACGAGAACTCGTCGACGCGGTAGCAGCCTTGGGACTCGTACGGTTGCCCGGGCACCCCGGCGCCGGAGTCGGTCTTGTCACCGCGCAGGCGGGTCCCGGCCTGCTGCTGACCGATGCCTTGCGCACGCGGGGGGTGTCCGTTCCCCCGCTGGTCGAACGAACGGTCAAGGAGATCGGCGAACTGCTGCCGGCCGGTCTCACCTACCAGCGCAACCCGGTCGACACCGGCCGTCCCTCGCCCGTCCTCACCCAGGTGGTGGAGCGCGTGTCCGAGGACCCGGGGATCCAGGTGACCGGCGTCTACGCCCTGCTGGAACCGACCGCCGTCGATGTCGCCGACGCGCTCACAAACGCGCACCCGAAAACTCCTGTGGTGGCCGTCGTGGGCGGGCCGGCGGAGGCCGCCCGAAAGGCTCGTCTACGGCTCGGGAAGGCCGGTATTCCAGCCGCTGCGACCCCGGCTGCCGGAGCGGCGATGCTGCGAGCCCTCGTCGAGGACGCCTCCGTGCGGGCCCGCCTGGACGCATCCGCCGTCACCCCACCCGGTGCTCTCCCGCTCACCCTGACCGGACCGGTCGACGAGCACACCGCAAAAGGCGTCCTTGCCGAGCTGGGCATCCGCACGCCGGCGCGCCGGGTGTGTCCCGACTGGGAGGCTGCCCACACCGCACTCGACGAACTCGGCGGGCCGGTCGTGGTGAAGATCCTCGACGCCCGTGTCCTGCACAAGACGGAGGTCGGGGGCGTGCACGTCGGGATCACCACGCACGACCAACTCGACGCTGCGCTGGCCCGGATGCCCGTGAGCCCAGCCGTGCTCGTCGAGCAGATGGCGCCCTCAGGCCCCGAACTGATCATGGGCGTTCGCCGTGACCCGGTCTTCGGACCCGTCGTGGCCCTCGGAGCGGGCGGTACGGCAGCCGAGATCCTCGGTGACGTGTCACTGCGCCTGGCGCCGTTGCCGGCGGACGAAGCCGATTCCATGCTGGACGACCTCGCCACCCGCGACCTGTTCCAGGGCGCCCGCGGGGCGGCACCGGTCGACCGGGCCCGTCTCGCCCATGCCTTGCTCGCCCTCTCCTCCCTCGCCGCCGACGAAACGGTAGCCGAGTGCGAGATCAACCCCCTGCGCGTTCTGCCCGACGGCGACGTCGTCGCGCTCGACGCCGTCCTGCTGCTCCGCGACGAGCTCGCTCGATCCGATCAAGGAGGATCCGACGATGCGTGAAGGATTCGTCCCCTGGCCCAAGGAAGCCTCCGACCGCTACCGCGAGGCCGGCTACTGGCGCGGTGCACCATTTGGCTCCTACCTCCACGAGTGGGCACAGGCCTACGGCGACAAGGTCGCCGTCGTCGACGGCGGCACACGGCTGACGTACGGCCGGCTCGCCGACCTGGCCGACGGGCTGGCCGTAGGGCTGCTCGACGCCGGACTGACACCGGGTGACGCGATACTCGTCCAGCTGCCCAACGGCTGGGAGTTCGTGGCGCTCACCCTCGCCTGTCTGCGGGCGGGCATCGCGCCCGTCATGGCGCTGCCGGCCCACCGCGGTCACGAACTGCGCTACCTCGCCGCCCATGCCGAGGTGAAGGCCATCGCCGTCCCGGACCGGATCGGCGACTTCGACCACCAAACGCTCGGGCACGACATCGCGCAGGCGACTCCCAGCGTGCGGCTGCTGCTGGTCGCCGGCGGCGAGGCGCGGGAGGGGACCACCAGCCTGCACGCGCTGGCCCGCCCGGCCGACGACCCGGCAGCCGCCCGCGCCCGGCTGGACCGGCTCGCCCCGGACAGCGGCGACATCGCGGTGTTCCTGCTGTCCGGCGGCACCACCGGTCTGCCCAAGCTCATCACCCGTACCCACGACGACTACGAGTACAACGCGCGCCGCAGCGCCGAGGTCTGCGGCTTCGGCCCCGACACCGTGTACCTGGTCTCGCTGCCCGCCGCACACAACTTCCCGCTGGCCTGTCCCGGCATCCTCGGCACCCTGATGTGCGGCGGGCGGGTCGTCATGGCCCGCACCCCCGACCCCGACAAGGTGTTCCCGCTGATGGCGGCGGAAGGGGTCACCGCCACCGCCGCCGTACCGGCCGTGACCCAGCGCTGGATCGACGCCGTCGCCTCCGGTCGGCATGCGGCCCCGGCCTCGCTGAGCCTGCTCCAGGTCGGCGGTGCCCGTCTGGCCCCGGAAGTGGCGCGGAAGGTCGAGCCGGTTCTCGGCGCTACGCTGCAGCAAGTCTTCGGCATGGCCGAAGGGCTCCTGAACTACACAGGGCTGGCCGATCCGGATGACATCAAGGCGCAGACCCAGGGGCGTCCCATGTGTCCCGACGACGAGATCCTGGTCGTCGACGCCGACGACGAACCGGTACCGCCCGGCGAGATGGGGGCCCTGCTCACCCGCGGGCCGTACACCCCGCGCGGCTACTACCGGGCTCCTGAGCACAACGCCCGGTCCTTCACCCCGGACGGCTGGTACCGCACCGGCGACGTGGTCAGGGTCCACCCCAGCGGCAATCTCGTCGTCGAGGGCCGTGACAAGGATCTGATCAACCGTGGCGGTGAGAAGATCTCCGCCGAGGAGGTCGAGAACCTCATCTACCGCCTTCCCGGGGTGTCCCGTGTCGCGGCGGTCGCCCGTCCCGACCAGGAACTCGGTGAGCGGGTGTGCGCCGTCGTGGTCCCCGAGCCGGGGTCGGCGCTCACCCTGGAGTCGGTGCGCGAGGCCCTCGGCGCCATGGAGGTCGCCCGCTACAAGCTGCCCGAACACCTCGTCCTAGTAGAGGAATTGCCCCTCACCAAAGTCGGAAAGATCGACAAGAAGGCGCTGCGGGAGTTCGTCAGGCTCCCGGACGACGCCCGGTAGGACATCCGGCGGCGAGGAGTGAGTTCTTCGGGGATCCGGGCACGCCGCCTTCTGCGTTCCCGGCCGGATATCCGGCTCGTACAGGGGCGGCGCTGCCGGACCGACCCGATGGGTGGGTGCCCCTCATGCCCCGGCCGCGGCGGGCGGTCGGGGCCGCTGCGGCATGTCGGGGGCGATGAGGCTGCGGAACACCGGTACGACGACACGCAGGATGTCCTCGGTGTCCGCGCCGGCCAGGTCCGGCATGCGCAGCAGATAGCGCTGGCTGGCGATGCCCATCATCATCGCGCTGCACAGTGCGGCCCGCAGCCGGGCATCGCCGGCCGTGACCGTGGCGGCCACCGGCTCAACGGCCTGGGCGGTGATGTGGCTGCGCAGCAGCTCAGCGGCGTCTTCGCTGGTCATACTGGCGCGCAGAAGCACAGCCATGGGGCTGTCCGGATCCGAGGCCCAGGCTCCGAGCATCGCCCGAACGTAGTTCTCCACGGTCTGGGCGGGGTCGTCGGTGGTCAGCTCGGCGATGGGGATGTCCCAGCGGACGGCCTCCCGGAACAGCTCGTCCTTGTTGCCGAAGTACTGCATGACCGACGACTTGTCCACAGCGGCCTCGGCCGCGATGGCCCTGATGGTGGCACGCTCGTAGCCGACCTCAGCGAACTTCCGACGTGCCGCCTGCAGGATGCGCATCCGCGTGCGCTCGCCCTTACGGAGATACTCGGGCTCGGCCACAGGCTTCTCCGGCAGACCCGGGCCGCCGGCCTTCGGCTGCGGCACTTTCTCACTGGCATCGGCGGCGGGCACGATCCTGCTCCTTGTCCTGGCTGGCTCGTCACCGATGCTACGACGATGACATCCCGCATCCGCCTGTCAGGCCTGGCCGCCGACGATCCTGAGGGCCGAACGTGTAGTGACGGGCTCGTACTCCGGGGCGACATCGGCCAGTACGCCCAGGGCAGTACGCGCCAGGTGAACAGCGACCACCCTGGCGGCCTCCGCCTCGTCCTTCGCCTTCAGCGCCTCCAGCAATGCCTCGTGCTCCTTGCGAGCCCGAGCCCATGCTCCGGGTACGCCCAGCTGGGCGAGGCGGATGTAGCGCTCGCTGTGCTCGGCGAGTGAGGCGAGCATGCGCTGGAGCTGCGCTCCGACAGCCTGGGTGGCCGTGCGGTGGAATTCCCGGTGGGCGGCATACCACTCGTCGGGCTTCTCGTCATCCGCGAGAAGCTTCATCCGCTCCAGTATGTCCCTCATGCGGTCGAGATCCTCGCTGGTGAGCGTCTTCACCGTCATGGTGACGGCCAGAGCCTCCAGCATGATGCGGGCCCCGTACACGCCGTCCAGATCCTCGGGATCCACTGCGCGCACCCTGGCACGTTGGTCCGGCCTGGAATCGATGAGCCCTTCCTCCTGCAGGAGCCGGAAGGCCTCGCGCATCGGAGTGCGGCTGACGCCCAGCTTGCGGGCCATATCTGCTTGGAGCAGCGCAGAACCCGGGGCCAGTTCACCGCTGAGGATCATGGCCCGCAGCCGGCCGTGCACATCGAGGGCAAGCCGGCGTCCGGCCGGAGCCGCCTGCGAGTTCCCGCCAGATACGGCAGCGCTCCCTGCCGGGCCCACCGTCTCGTCCGGCTCCCGCTCTTCTGGCAATTCACTCGTATCGCTGCTCACAACGGGAGTCTACCCAGAAAGTGTATCCAATATGGGATCAGAGAGGCCCAGACCCGGACCGTAATCCACCAGCCGGTCACCAGCCGAACCCGAACCATTCCGGGACTGTATTCACCTTCTCCCCCATGAACGCGGCACCACCCGGGCGATCTCCCGCAAGCCGAACCGTCATCAAGGCCTGTGGAGCGACTTGAGGATGAGGCACCTCTTGGGTAATTGATCGACAGGTCACCGGGCAAGACCGCTGTTCACGACACCGGCCGGGGACACCCCCGTGCTCAGCGGCATGAACGCCGACGGCACCAGCGCCGCCGGCTCTCCCTTGTCGACGAGATCACCCACGGGCGCGCACCCAGCATGCTCGCCGCCGCGCTGGAGGCCGAAGTTCACTCCTGCAGAGCCGAGTTGGCCGGTCAGCGCGACGAGCGCGGCCACCGGTTCGTGGTGCCCGCAATGGCTGCCACCAGCCCAGGAAGGTCACCACCACGACCGAAGCGGTCACGGTGAAGGCGCCGCAGGCGCACGGCAAGCACACCCCTCGTCTCATCGGCCATGGCCACCCGGCTGCCCCAGGAGTGACACGCCGACCACCTCGCCTTCATGAACCGCGCCCCGGCGGAGACCGGCTGCGCGTACGGGCGGGCCGAGGACATCCACCTCGATGTCCGCCCGGAGGAGACCAAGGCGTGCATGCTCGTGCTCATCGGCGTGCTCGCATCTGGAGAAGACTGAGCGTCGATCAGCGGAGATGCCCCGCCTGCGAATCAGCAATCTGGAATAAAAGGTCTAAACACCGACTGATCCCAACAAACTTCCCGCCCCGTAGGTGACTCCCATGGCCAGCGCGCCGCCCACCGCGTTCCTTACGATCGCCGGTCCCACCGCTGCGGCTCCCAGGCGGGCGCTGGCCCAGCCGGTCAGGACGAGTGCCGCCAGTACGGACCCCACGGTGACCGGGAGCCGCCAGTCGGCGGGTGGCAGGACGATCGCCAGCAGAGGCAGGAGTGCTCCCACGGTGAACGCCAGGAAGCTGGCGAGCGCCGCATTCCAGGGGTTCGTCAGTTCGTCCGGGTCGATGCCCAGTTCCACGCGCGCGTGAGCCTTCAGCGCGTCCCGCCCCGTGAGCTGGACCGCCGCCTCACGGGCCACCTCCCGGGACAGGCCGCGGCGCTCCAGCAGCTCGGTCAGTTCCTCCAGTTCCGCCTCGGGCTGCTCCTTCAGCTCGCGTTTCTCCTGCGCCAGTGCGGCGAGTTCGGAGTCGCGCTGGGTGGACACCGAGACGTACTCGCCCGCCGCCATCGACATGGATCCGGCGAGCAGCCCCGCCAGGCCCGCGGTCAGCAGGGCGTTGCGGTCGGCCGTGGCGCCCGCGACGCCGACGACGATGCCCGCCGTCGACACGATGCCGTCGTTCGCGCCCAGTACGGCCGCCCGCAGCCAGTTCAGCCGGGAGCCGAGCGCTCCCCCGTGGGCCTCGTTGTCGTGCGTAGGTTCCGTCACAGGACTGAGGATCGCACCCAGGGGCTCACGAGCGGGGTACCGACGTCGCCAGCCCCGCACCGAGGCGCCCTGCGCGAACACCGGGCTCGTCGCGTCCGCCGGCGGGGCAGGCAACGGCTCCGCGATCTCCGTCACCATCGGTCTCGCCTTCGCCGCGATCGGGTCCCGGAGCTCCAGATCAAAGGGACGGCATCGACGTGCGGTCGTCCTCAGGCATCGCGGTCACAGGCATCGGACACTGCTGCTCCTCCCCTGCCGGCCGGAGGGGACGTTCCTGCGGCCGACGAGGTTCACCCGGCGATCAGACCGGCAAAACGCGGTGCTCCTGCCCGGTGATGCCAGGCGTGCCTCGGCCTCTCGACGGACCGTGACACACTCAATCGGCAGGCCCACCAGCCCCGATGAGCCCACGCTGAGCCAGATCTTCCGGCCTGGACACGCCGTTGAGTGCCCGACACACCTGACCGGGGGTGCGCAGGTGAATGGTACGGCCGTGGACGCCGTCAGCTTCCCTGCTGGCCAGCCAAGCAAGGAAATCGCCGATCTCCCGGCCCTTGAGGCTTGATCCGGGACAGCTGCCGTCTGCATCGGGGTAGGCCCACATGACAACGTCATTGACCCGCGGATCACCCTCGGTCTGGTCAGCGATGGCAAGAGTGAGCCGGTTCCGTGCGGCGGTGGTCGCCGCCAGCGCACCGCTCCGGGCACGAACGGCGTTGGCGAATCCGGCGGAACCGCTGATTGTCGTATACGAGCCACCGCACTTCAGCGAAGGCACCAAGAACTCAGCGACCAGGAAATGAGGGTACAGCGTGGCCTCGACCACGGAACGGAAGGTCTCGAAGCCTCCCGTGAGGACCGGCATTCCTTGATGCCAAGTGGCGAGCGCCGAAACGACAGCGTCCAGACCGCCGAAAGTCCGGGCTTCGGCTTGCTCAACAACGGCTTCCACACCTTCAGGGGTACCAAGGTCACCTGGGATCCCGACGAGCCGGCCCAGCATGCAGGGCGCAAGGCGAGATCGGAGCCGGTCGAACTTGACTGCGTCACGCACAGGCACAAGCACGTCAGCACCAGCACGCAGCAGCCCGTCAACGGCGAAGAACCCGACCTTCCCGGTTCCACCGACGACAAGCGCGGTGACGCCATCCAGGTCCGGGCACGGAGACGAGGGAGGCATCAGTCCACCTTCCTGATCCCGTCAGGGCCGTCATCCGCCCTGACGGCGATTGAGCCACAGACCTTGGGTGGCAACGCTGATACCGACAGACTGCGACGCAGGGACACTTCTCTGTAAGTGTGTGTCCACTTCACACTTCTTGACAACCCTCAGCTATCGAAAATTTCAGGACAATATATAATAGTTTCCCTAAACGACATATTCTGGATGATCCGCCATCTGGACAAAGTGCATGCAGATCATTCCAGTCGCCAGCTCACAGGATCTTGAGGCGAAGCCGTGCAGGCACCTGGCCCCTCAGTCCTGGGGCGCTGTGTACGGAGCGGTCGTTTCGGTGATCGCTGGTCCATCGCAAGATTGGTTTCGAGATCATGGGAAAGCTCAGCGGTAA
>NZ_JBEZLP010000062.1:0-37155 GCF_040652195.1 Streptomyces sp. NPDC048278 | reverse complement strand
CGTCGGCCGCCTCGCCCACGACCTCGATGCCGGGCTGTGCCTGGAGGATCAACCGGAAGCCCGTGCGGACCATTTCCTGGTCGTCGGCTATCAGGACGCTGATGGCAGGTCCGTTGCCGATGGCGTTGGTCATGCGGGGGATCCTGTCACAGCGCCGCGCAGCGGGAACTCCGCCGTCAGTCTCCAGCCGCCGTCCTCGGCCCGGCTCGCGTGGAGCGTGCCGCCGACGGCCTCGGCGCGTTCGGCCAGCCCGATGAGGCCGAGACCGCCGCGCCCGCCGAGAGGTTCGGCGTTCGGCGCCACCGGCCGGGGCGGTGGTGCGTTGTGCACCTCGACCCGAAGCCGCCGGGCAGCCACGCGATCGCCGCTGTTGCCGTGAGTGCCGTGAGCACCGTGAGCGTCGGCATCGTCCGACAGGGCGACCCGTACGGAGACGGACGGTGATCCCGGCGCGTGGCGGCGTACGTTCGTCAGCGCCTCGCGCACGACGTTGCGCACGGAGGTCTCCACCTCGGGGGCCGGCCGCGCCTGCCGGGCCTCGGCCGCGACCTGGAGGGTGGCGGGGGCGTCGCGCTCGGAGAACGTGGCGACCAGTTCGCCCAGTTCGGCGTACAGCTCCCCCGGCCGTACCGCCCGTGTGCTGTCGTCGCGCAGCACACGCACCAGCTTGCGCATCGACTGGAGGGTCTCGCCCCCGGCCCGCTCGATGCCGCGCAGCAGCGGATCCACCTGCTCGGGCGCGATCTCGCGGATCGCCTGGGCCGCCTGGGCCTGGACGACGATGCCCGTGACGTGGTGGGCGACGAAGTCATGCAGTTCGCGGGCGAGTTCCAGACGTTCGTTCTGACGCGTCTCGGTGACGGCACGGCTCCTGCGCTCGTCGAGGCTGCGGAGGTAGGAGCCGATGCCCACGGCGCCGCCCGTGAAGAAGATCAGGAGGAACGAGAAGTAGACGTTGCCGCTCTCGTCGTCCATCCGCATCGGGGCCGCGATCACGGCGGAGGCGAGTGCGGTGCCCAGCGCGGCGGACAGCCAGGGTTTCGGTACGTCTCTCGTGGTGCGCATCAGCAGAAGCAGCAGGCACAGCGTCTCCAGCAGACCCCAGCCGACCGGCAGCGACGACGACACGGACGTGAAGAAGACCAGCGTCACCGTCCAGGAGGCGAGCACCGCGGCACCCGCGCTCCAGGCCGGCGCGAGACGCCTGCCGGGCAGCAGCAGCGCGACGGCCGCCAGGATGCCCGGTGCCAGCCTCCACCACGCGCCGTCGCCCTCGAGTCCGGCGCCGGACGCGACGCCGGCCACGTCGACCACCCACAACAGCGCCATGACCACCCCGAGTGCGGTGAGGGCGGTGCGGTGGGGCGGCGGGGAGTTCCGGGGGCTTTCGTCTCTGTCTCTCGCGTCTCGCACATCCCGCAGCGTAGGGGCGGCCCCCGTCGTACGGCCTCGGCCGAAAGGACGACGCGGCGGCTCCGAACCGGTCGGCCGACCGAGGTCACGGGGCGTGCCGGAAGCGGATGTTGGACCGCATGAACAACACCTCTTCGCCGCCCGTGCTGAGCGGCATCGGACTGACCAAGTCCTTCGGGTCCACCCGCGCGCTCGACGGCGTGGACATCGCCGTGCGGGCGGGCGAGTCGCTGGCCGTGATGGGGCCCTCCGGGTCCGGCAAGTCGACGTTGCTGCACTGCCTCGCGAACATCGAGCGCCCCGACAGCGGGCAGGTGCTGCTGAACGGGGAGCGCATCGACCAGGTGCGCGAGCCGCACCGCAGCGAGCTGCGCCGTACCCGTTTCGGGTTCGTCTTCCAGTTCGGGCAGTTGCTGCCCGAACTGCCGGCCGTGGAGAACGTGGCGCTCCCGCTGATGCTCGGCGGTACCGCACGCCGCGAGGCGGAGCGGCGCGCGCGTCAGTGGTTCGCGCCGCTGGGCCTGGCGGGCAAGGAGGACAGTCGTCCCGGCCAGCTGTCCGGCGGACAGGCCCAACGGGTCGCGCTCGCGCGGGCGTTGGTCGCGGGCGCCCAGGTCGTCTTCGCCGACGAGCCGACGGGCGCGCTCGACCAGGCCACCGGACAGGACGTGATCCGGATGCTGACGGAGGTCACCAGGAGGCAGAACACGGCATTGGTCGTGGTCACCCACGACCGGTCGGTGGCCCGCTGGTGCGACCGTACGGTGCAGGTACGGGACGGGCGGATCGTACGGGAGGCGGCGGGCGCGGGGGCGGACGCGGAGGTGGAGGCGGGGGCAGAGGGGCAGGCGGATGCTGACGCGGGCCCGGCCGGAACCGGCGTATCGGCCGGCGTATCGGCCGGCGCGACGGCCGGCGTGCCAGCCGCCGTGACGGTCGCCGTGACCGGCGGAGTCGTGCGATGAGGACTGCGAGGCCCCTGGACCGCACCACCTGGACACTGACCTGGCGGCTGCTCCGCGGCGGCGGCCCGCTCGGCCGGCTCGGCGCCGGGCTGTCCGTCGCCGCCGCGGCGATCTGCACCACCCTGCTGCTCCTGTGCGTCGGCGCCAACCTCGGCTTCGGCTCACGCGCCGCGCACGCCGACTGGCGCACCCCCGTCGAGGCCGGGCTCTCGCGCGCGGTGGCCGTCGAGGCGGTGGGCACCACCTTCATCGGCGGTGAGCCCGTGACCGTCGTCGACGTCGCGGCGTTGCCGGGCCGGAGCGGCGAGGCGCCCGCGCCTCCCGGTATGCCGCGCTTCCCGAAGCCGGGCGAGGTATGGACCTCGCCCGCGCTCGGCACGCTGCCCGGCGGCAGGAGCACGACCGGCACGCTCGGCCGCGCCGCGCTGGTCGACCCCGGCGAGAAGGTGGCCGTCGTCGGGCATCGCGCCGACGACCCGGCGATGACGGTGCAGCGCGGCACCGACCCGCGCCGTCCGGGGGACATCGTCACGCCCACGCCCGTCGCGGACTTCGCGGGGAAGCGCACGGTGGACGGCCTCGGCGTGCAATACCAGGCTCTGGTGAAGATCGCCACGGCCCTGCTGATCGTGCCGCTGCTCGTGCTCGGCGCGTCCTCGGCCCGGCTGTCCGTCTCCCGTCGCGACACCCGGCTGGCCACGCTGCGGCTGCTGGGCGCCGCGCCGGGCCGGATCGCGGGGATCGCGGTGGCCGAGGCGGTGCTGACCGGCGCGGCGGGGGCCGTCGCGGGCGCGCTGGGCTATGCGGTGCTGCTGCCGCTCGCGGCCAAGGTCCCCCTGGCGGGGAGCAGTTGGTACGTCTCCGATCTCTGGGTCGGTACGGGAGTCCTGCTCGCCGTACTCGCCGGCGTGGTGCTGATGGTGGCGGCCAGCGCGCTGGCGGGGCTGCGGCAGGTGGTCGTGGGCCCGCTCGGCGTCGTACGCCGCTCGCGCACCCCCCGTCTGAAGGCCGTACGCGCACTGCTGTTCGTCGCCGTACTGGCCGGCTACGGGCTGCTGTCCAAGGGCAGGTCGATGGACATCGACGCGGTGGTGTACTGCTGCGCCGCCGTCTTCGCCGCACTGTCGGTCATCGGTCCCTGGGTGGTCGGGGTACTCGGCGCTCTCGTCGCCGGGTCGGCGCGGCGACCGGCGACGCTCCTCGCGGGGCGCCGCCTGCTCGACGACCCCAAGTCCGGGTGGCGCGCGGTGTCGGCGCTGACCCTGGCGGCCTTCGTGGCCGGTTTCTTCGCGCTGTTCAGCCTCGGCGGCGGCTCACCGTGGGGCAGTGCGGACCAGCTCGCGCTGTCCGTGCCGAAGGAGCGCGTCGCCGCCGTACGGCAGCAGGCCACCGCACGCCTGGAGCGCGCGGGCATCCACGCCACCGTCGGCACGAACGACGACTGGGTCGCCACCGGCGATGGCGGACGCGGCGAGCGGCAGGTCACCGCGACCGTCACCGACCCGGGCCGACTGGACGCGGCGCGCGGTGTGCTCACCGGCCTGGCGCCCGGCCAGTACCCGGTCACCGGTCCCGACGTCGCCTGGCAGTCAGAGCAGTTCGACCGCGACTTCCACCTCGTGACCCTGGCCGTGCTCGGTGCGAGCTTCGCCATCGCCATCGCCTCCACGGCCATCACGGCCGCCTCCTCCGTCCTGGACCGCCGCCGCACGTACGGCCTGCTGCACCTCGCGGGCACGCCGTTGCGGGTCCTCGACACGGCCAGGCGTACGGAGTCGGTGCTGCCGGCCGCCGTGCTCGCGGGCGGCGCGGTGCTCACGGGGCTGTTCTGCGCGGCGCCGCTGACGCTCGCCGGGGGCGCCCCGCACCTGGACGGCGGTAGCGCCCTGCTCCTCGCCGGTTGCCTGGCGCTGGGCTTCGCGGGTCTGGCCGGCGCGAGCGCGGCGAGCCGCCCGCTGCTGCGCACGGTCGCGGGAGCAGCGGGCCCACGCCCGGACTAGCCGGAGCCGCGCCGCCGACCTCGCTCTCGCTGACTGGTCGTGACGGACTCCACGAACTCCATGAACCGCATGAACTCCTTGTCGCAAGAAGGTTCCCCCACGCCATGCGCACCAAGCTTGATGCCGTCTCCGTCACCGCCGTGCTGGTGACGGTCGGCGCGTTCTCCGCGACCGCGCCGCTCACCGCGTTCGCCACCGGCTCCGCGCTCGCGCTGGCGCTCGGCCGCAACGCGCTGGGCCTCCTGACCCTGGGACCGGTGGTCGCGCTGATCCGCCGGCGCGAGTTCGGGAAGGTCTTCCGTGGCGAGCGCTCCCTCGTGCGCGAGGAGCAACGCCGAGGCGCGCTCCTGGGCGCTCTCGCCGGTACGGCGCTGGCCGCGCACTTCGCCACCTTCATGTCCAGCACCCGGATGACCAGCGTCGCCATGGCGACCGCCCTGGTCGCCACCCAGCCCGTCTGGCAGGCCCTCATCTCGACCGTGCAGGGCCACCGGCTGCCACGCGCGACCTGGGCCGGGCTCGGCGTCTCGGTGGCGGGCGCGGCGATCGCCGGCGGTATGGACGGGCGGGCGGGCACCGAAGCGGTCGTCGGTGACGCGCTCGCCCTCGCGGGCGCGATCGCACTCGCCGGCTACACGGCGCTCAGTGAACAGGCCCGCCCCGATGTCAGCACGATGGCGTACTCGGTGCTGTGCTCCTCGGTGTGCACGCTGGAGCTGCTGATCCTCTGCCTCGTCACCGGAACGCCTCTGTTCGCCTTCGACGCCGGCACCTGGCTCGCCCTGCTGGGCCTGCTGGTCTTTCCTCAGCTGCTCGGCCTGTTCTCCCTCAATTTCGTGCTCGGCCGGGCGCCGGCCACGGCGGTGAGCGTATTGCTGCTGCTGGAGGCACCTGTGGCCGCGCTCGTCGCCTGGCTGTGGCTCGGCCAGTCGCCGGCCGCGACGGCGTGGCCGGGGCTGGTCATGATCATGCTGGGAGTGACCGCGGTGGTGGTCGCGGACGCACGACGCGCGGATCCGGCGACGGACACCGTCACGGACATGGACACCACAGGTGAGGTACGCGGCCTCGTCGCTTTCCCGCAGCATCCGCTCCTCGCCCTGCACCACATACCCGGTGGCGACATCCACGCCTTCCTGTGGCAAGAAGCCCACGCGGGACGCTTCAGGGCGGTCGAGGCCACCGTGAGAAGGCTGGAGAACGAGGCCGTCCGTCTCCATGGCGCCAAGTCCGCCGAGGCCGCGCACTGGATCGAGGTACGCGCCGTCGTAGCCCGTATCGCGGCGGACCACGCCCTCTCCGCCCGGCTGTGGCTGACCGCCGCCCGGTTCCACTCCTCATCGGCGCGCAGGGATCTCCCCAGCACACGCACCTGCCTCGAACGTGCCTACCAGGAGTGGCGCGGCGTGACGGACGAAGACGTCATCGACGAACTCGCCTCGGCTCTACGGGCAATGTGCCGGCAGGACCCGTACTACAGCGCGGAGATGCTCACCGCCCTGGACAGACGCCTGCTGCACAGGACCGTTCACAGCCGCCACGAGTGAGCGTCACGGCGCCTGCGATCAGAACACGCCCTTGTAGCTCTGCCAGCCGGTGGCGAGTCGGGTGCGGGCGCCGAAGGAGCCCTTGCCGTTGCCGTTGTTGCGGTAGAGGGCACCGGAGGTGTCGCGGGAGACGAGGTCGGCCCTGCCGTCGCCGGTGATGTCGCCGACGCCGACGATGACGTTGTACGAGGCTCCCCAGTCGTCGAAGACCTTCACCCGGCTCTTGAACCTGCCCGTCGCGGTGCCGTCGTAGCGCCACAGCTCGTTCGACCTGTCCTGCGCCAGCAGGTCGCCGTGGCCGTCGCCGTCGAGGTCGCCGACGCCCACGATCTTCTTGTAGCCGGTCCACTCGGACGCGATCTTCGTGCGCGCCGACAGCTTGCCGGTGCTCGTCGCCTTGTAGAGGTAGACGTCTCCGGTGGATGCCTGACGGGCGATCAGGTCGGCGCGGCCGTCACCGCTGACGTCCCCGGGCGAGGTCAGCACGTCGTACTGTGTCCAGCCGCTGGTGCCCAGCGAGGTGTACGCCGTCGACGGGGTCACCGCCGCCCCGCAGGCCGGCCGGTAGGCGCGCAGCGCACCGCTGGTGTAGCGCACGAGGACGTCGTTGCACCGGTCGCCGTTCAGGTCGCCGTACGGCACGAACCTGGCGCTCGTCGGCCAGCCGGAGCCGGTCTTCTTGCCGGTCAGCGTGCCGGTGCCGGTGCCGTACTGGTACGTCAGTCCGCCCGAGCCGTTGAGGGTGAGCACCTCGCCGAAGCCGTCCGCGGTGGCGAAGTCGCGTCGGACCGGGGTCGCGCCGGTGACCTTCAGGGTGCCGGTCTTCGTCAGGGCCGCGCCCACGCCGTCGGCCGGGGTCGCGGTGAGCGTCCAGGTGTAGGCCCCGTCGGCGACCAGCTTGCCGGCCGTGTCCTTGCCGTTCCACGACGTCTGGAGCACACCCTGTGCGGTGCCGCCGGTCAGGGTGCGGACGGTCGTGCCGGTGGCCTTGTTCTTCAGGACCAGCTTCCAGGCGGCGGCCTTCGACAGCCACCAACGGGGTTTCCAGACCGCGCTCTTGACGTCGACCGAGCCGGCCACGGAGGAGTCGAGCCGGGTCAGTGCCGAGACGGGGACGCCGCCGGACACCACGTGGGTGTTCTGCTTGTCGTCGACGTACGCGATCAGGCCGGTGTACGGGTCGACGTCCCAGGGCTGTCCGCCGGAGAGGGTGGCCACGGAGTGCGTCACCGGAGTGCCGCCGCTGACGTCGGTCACCTTCAGCTCGCCGTCCACGCCGGTGACGACGAACCCGTCGCCGAGCTTCGCGGTCTCCCAGGCGCCCTTGGTGAGGGTCAGCCTGGTCCCGGTGACGGTGTCGTAGACGCCCTGGCCCTCACCCGAGCCGACGCAGGACCACAGCAGCCAGCGCCCGACCGCCTGGAGGTCCTCCAGCAGGCACTTCGAGAACGACACCGGGTCGCCCTTGGCGCCGGTGCGGACGTCGACCGGAACAGCGCCGTCACTGCCGTCCCGCACCCACAGGGTGGTACCCCACATCGTCATGCCGTGGGTCGCCGAAGTGCGCACGGTGGCACCGGTGTCGAGGTCGACGACCCTGGTCTGCGAACCCGCGGCGGCGGTGTACTCGGTGGCCATCGCGACATGCCGGCCCTTGGCGTCCCAGACCCGGACGTAGTCGTGTGCGGCGTCGACGGCGGTGCCGGGGGTCGAGCCGGTCGGCTGGACGACCCTGGGGACCGGGTCGCCGCCGGTCTCCCACACGTTCCAGATCACCGTACGGCCGTCCCCGGTGCCCAGCAGGTAGGGCGCGGCGTCGGTGCTGACCCCGTGCGACGTGCGGGGGCCGGCCGTGAGGGTGTCGCCGGTGGTGCCGATGTCCCGGCTGTACAGGTAGGTGCGGCCCTGGTCGCGGTCGAGTTCCGTGACGGTCAGGCGGCCGTTGTCCAGGGTGAGCCGCTGCACCGGGTCGGCGATCGGGCTCAGCACGGAGGAGGCGATCTTCCGGGCCACGGGGGTGCCGTCGGCGCCCGCGCGGACCAGGGTCACGCCGAAGTCGGCGGTGTCGGCGGCGCTGCCGGGCACCAGCAGGCCGCCGTCGGGGGTGGGGACGGCGAGGGCGAGGCTCCGCGAGCGGGCCAGCACGGTCCTGGTGGTCGAGCCGTCGGGGGCGAGCGCGTCTACGCGCCAGACGGGCAGGCCGCCGTCCTGGGCGCCGAGCGAGGAGTCGTAGCGGGAGACCAGGAGCTGGTCACCGACCATGCCCAGCAGATGGGTCGCGACGTCGGCCCGCAGCGGCACCGTGCGGACGGCGGTGGTCAGGTCGTCGCGGGAGTACACGGAGACGGTGCCGGAGCCGTCCCACGCCACCAGGTGGGTCGGGGTGAGCACCGTGCGCCCCGTGGTGCTGACGGTGGGGTTGTACGGCAGCTCGACGAGCCCGCCCGCGTCGGCGTCGAGCCAGCCGCTGCGGAGCCTGCCGTCGATCCAGTACTGGACGACCATGCCGTGGGCGTCGCCCACCGGGGAGTTGCCGGAGTTCAGCAGGGTGATGCCGTCCGGGACGTCCGCCGCCGCGCGGTCGCGCACCGTGCCGTCGTCCTGGAGGTCGAGCAGGTGGAACTTGTAGCCGCTCGACGAGGCGGTCGTGACGACGGTGCGCCCGAGCGTCCCCCGGTAGGTGTGGCCGGTCGGGAGCGCGAGCGTCGTGACCGCCCCGGCCGCGCCCATGTCCCGCAGGGTCACGGTCCGCGTGTCGTCGTCGTAGCGGGCGACGACGTCCGAACCGGCGCCGAACTCCGGCATGCCCCGGACCTCGGTGGCCGAGGCGTCCACCACCGTGTCCGCACCGGCGTAGGTGGTCCACACATGGCCGCGCCCGGGTTCGAAGCGAAGGAACCCCGAAGGGCCCGCGCTGAACAGAGAGGTGAGGGGCGCCAGGGACGTCGACGCCGGAACGACCACCTCGGTGCCCCCGTCCGCGTGCGCGTCGAGGGCCAGCGGTCCGAGACCGACGGCCAGGGTGAGTGAGGTCGCGGCGGCGATACCGCCACGAAGGAGGGCACGTCTGCCCACTTGGTTCCTCCACGGAAGCGGAAAGAGAAGGTACTTGCACGATCAAGACTCGGCAAAGGGCGACAGGGTTGCGCCCGGGGAAGGCCGGGAGGACGTCGGTTCCCCGGCGCCGTGGAGTGCGCCGCGTAGTCCTTCGGATCCGGAGAGAAACCCCAGGTAGCCCACGTCGGTGGCCTGGGGTGTGCGCTTCAGGGGTGCTGGTGCGGTGCCTCGTCCGGCAGCCATTGCAGGGCGAACCAGAGTTCCATGCGGACTCCGGGGTCCTGGAGGTCGATGTCGAGGAGGTCGGAGACCCGGGCCAGACGGTGGCGGACGGTGTTGCGGTGGACGCCCAGGAGCGCCGCGGTGCGGTCCCAGCTGCCGTGGAGGGTGAGCCAGGTGCGCAGGGTGTCGAGGAGGACGGGGGCGCCTGGTTGGCCGGCCCGGTCCAGGCGGGCGAATCGGGTGCGGGCGAGTTCGCGGGCGTCGGCGGGGTCGACCAGCGTGTGGAGGGTGAGGGGATCGGTCGTGTGGACGACGGCGGGTGTCCCGGCGGCGAGGGCGCGGTGCAGGGCGCGTTCGGCCTGGGTGTCGGCGTGCGGCAGGTCGCCCGCGGCCACGGGTGCGCTGTAGCCGAGGACCCAGCCGAGCTCGGCGGCCCGGGCGGGCACCTGCGGCCGGGCGTCGGCGGCGCAGGGGACCAGCGCCTTGAGATCGGGGCCGTCGATGTGCACGTACGGGGTGCCCAGCAGGGACGCGAGGGCGGCCAGTCGGGCCGGGACGGCGGCGGGAGGCGTCCCGTCGGGGTACCGGCCGCGCACCACCGTCCAGTGACCGTGCACCGTTCCGCCCGCCGCGCCGTCCGCCGTCCCGCCCGGGACCAGCTCGGGGGCGACCTCGGCGGGCGTGGCCCCGAGCATCAGCCGTACCAGTGCGCCGACGCTGTGGGTGTCGGTGCTCAGGGCGTGCCGCGGGCCCGTGAGCAGGGCCAGCAGGACCGTCGCCGTGCCGGTCACCTGGCGGTGCACGGCGGTCGGGGGCACGGACGCGGCCTGTCCGAGGGCCAGCGTGACGGCGGTCGTACGGTCGCCGCCGACGGGCAGGGCGTGGACGGTGAGGTGGCCGCCCCGGTCGGGGTCGTGGGTCGCGGCGGCCGTCGGACCGCCGGCCTGCCGCAGGGTGCGGACGGCGAGGTCGCGCAGCAGGTGCGGGGACGCGGGGCGCCGGCCCGCCGAGAGGAGTTCGGTGCCCTGGGCGTCGTAGAGGACCGACCACGCCCCGGTGTGGGCGGCGAGCTGGCCGAGGACGGCCCGGAGGGCGTCCGGGCGGGCGGCGGCGGAGGCCAGCGCCGACTGGGCCCGGGAGATCTCCCGCAGCTCGCGGTTGCGGGCCTCGCCGATCGCGGCGTAGGCGGCCTGCCCGACGGCGACGAAGGGGGTGGCGGGCGGGAGGCGCAGGAGCGGCAGGCCGTGCCGGTCGCAGGCGCGGACGAGTTCGGGCGGCACCTCGTCGTGCACGGGGGCCACGCCGAAGCCGAGCGCGGCGACTCCGGCGGCGACCACCCGTCGTACGTAGGTGTCGATGCCGTCCGCGTCCCCGGGGAGCCGTACGCCGGAGGTGAGGAGGAGTTCGCCGCCGACGAGATAGGGCGTGGGGTCCTCCAGCTCCGTGGTGCCGACCGTGCCGGCCAGACGGTCCCCGGCCGCCGGTCCGGCGACCTGGGTGAGGCCCAGGTCCGGGTCGGCGAGCAGCACACCGAGGCGCACGGACGGCTGCTCGGCGTCGGCGGCAGCGCCGGCGGCAGCAGCAGCGTCGGCGGCAGCAGCGCCGGTGGCGGATTCATCCAATGAGCATCTCCACATTGTGCGGAAGCGGCACTTCAGCACCAGTACACCCCGTAGCTACGGTCATGTCACCCCCCAAACCCCCTCCCCGCTCCCTCCCCTTTCCCGGAGGTCCCCGTGACCGTCGACTATCTCGTCATGGCCGCCTACCTGCTCGGCATCATCGGTGTCGGCTGGTGGGGCAGACGCCGTGCCTCCTCCAAGAGCGACTTCCTGGTCGCCGGCCGCCGGCTCGGCCCGCTCATGTACACCGGCACCATGGCCGCCGTCGTCCTCGGCGGCGCGTCCACCATCGGCGGTGTCCGCCTCGGCTACACGTACGGCGTCTCGGGCGCCGCCATGGTCGGCGCGATCGGCCTCGGACTGCTGGCGCTGAGCGTCTTCTTCTCGGCCCGCATCTCCCGGCTGCGCGTGTACACGGTCGCCGAGATGCTGTCGCTGCGCTACGGCGACGCCGCGAGCGTGATCTCCGGCGTCGTCATGTGGATCTACACGCTGATGCTGGCGGTGACCTCGACGATCGCGTACGCCAGTGTCTTCGACGTCCTCTTCGACGTGCCGCGCTGGGTCGCGGTGGTCGTCGGCGGCACGATCGTCGTCGGCTACTCGGCGCTCGGCGGCATGTGGTCCATCACGCTCACCGACATGGTGCAGTTCGTCGTGAAGAGCATCGGCGTGCTCGTGCTGCTGCTGCCGATCGCGGTGGTGAAGGCGGGCGGCTTCGGCGCCATGGCCGACCGGCTGCCGGGCGGCTACTTCTCGCTCACCTCCATCGGCGGCCAGACCATCGTCACCTTCGTGCTGATCTACACCTTCGGCATGCTGATCGGGCAGGACCTGCCATACCTCCCCATACGCGCGTCTTCACCGCGCGCAGCGACAGGGTCGCCGCCTGGGGCGGCACCGTCGCCGGTGTCTACTGCCTGGTGTACGCCCTGGCCGGCGCGTTCATCGGGATGGCGACCAAGGCCCTCTACCCGAACCTGGCCGCCGCCGACCAGGCGTTCGCCACCATCGTCAAGCACGCCCTGCCGACCGGTGTCCGCGGACTGGTCCTGGCCGCCGCCCTGTCCGCGATGATGTCCACCGCGAGCGGTGCCCTGATCGCCTCCGCGACCGTCGCCAACCAGGACATCTGGGCCCGGCTGCGCCGCCGTACGGCATCGGGAGCCCACGACGAGCGCGACGAGCGCGACGAGATCGGCTCCAACCGGCTCGCCATCGCGGTCCTCGGCGTGGTCGCCATGGCGATCGCCTGTGTCCTCGGGGACGTCATCGAGGCGCTCACCGTCGCCTACAACCTGCTCGTCGGCGGCCTGCTGGTGCCGATCCTCGGCGGTCTGGTCTGGCGGCGCGGCAACCTGCCGGGCGCGCTGACCGCGATGGTCGCGGGCGGTACGACGGTGATCGTCCTCATGGTGACCGACGGCCTCCTCGCCAACGAGCCCATCTACTACGGCCTCCTCGCCAGCCTCGTCGCCTACGTCGCCGTCAGCCTGGTGACCCGGCCGACCGACGAGACGGTCCTGGCGAACTGGCGCCGCCGCCTGGCGGGCGGGTCCGCGTCCACCCCGGCCGCCACGAGCCCGGAGCTCAGCGCGGCCTGACACCCACCACCACCCGATCACACCCGCACCCGCACCCGCACGTGCCGTACGCCGTGGAAAGGCCCCTCAATGCCCCCCGTCAGCACGGAAGAACTCCGTCTGCGCCGTGAACTCGCCGCCGTCTACCGCCTGGTGGCCCACTTCCGGATGACCGATCTCATCTTCACGCACATCTCGGTACGGCTCCCCGGCCCGGAACACCACTTCCTGATCAACCCCTACGGGCTGCTCTTCGAGGAGATCACCGCCTCGAACCTGGTGAAGATCGATCTCGCCGGCAACCCCGTCGAGGAGACCCCGCACCCCGTCAACCCGGCCGGTTTCGTGATCCACAGCGCGATCCACGCGGCCCGTCCCGACGCCCGGTGCGTGCTGCACACCCACACCAGGGCGGGGTGCGCGGTCGCCGCCCAGGAGGAGGGCCTGCTCCCGCTCAACCAGATCTCCATGGAGTTCTACGGCAGGCTCGGCTACCACTCCTACGAGGGCGTCGCCCTCAACCTCGCCGAGCAACGGCGGCTGGTCGCCGACCTCGGCGGCCACCCGGCGATGATCCTGCGCAACCACGGCCTGCTGACCGTCGGGGAGACCCCGGCGCAGGCGTTCCTGCGCATGTACTACCTGGACAAGGCCTGCGAGATCCAGACCATCGCCGCCGCCGGGGGCGCGAAGCTCGTCCTTCCCGATCCCGAGACCTGCGAGCTCACCGCCCGCCAGCTGACCGGCGAGACCCACGACTCCGACCTCCAGGACGACAAGGCCTACGACCTCGCGTGGTCGGCGCTGCTCCGGCTCGTCGACCGCATCGCCCCCGACCACAAGGACTGACAGGCCCTTCGGCCGATCCCGATCCCAGGGCCAGGGAACCGGCGCGGTCCGGGCTTTCACGGTGGTACTGCTGGTCCTATCCGCGCCTCTGGTGGCGGTGTGCTCGGGCAGAGGACGATCGCTCCGGGGAGACGATCCCCGAAGGCCACCTCCCCTGGCCACCCACCCGTCTCGCACCGGAGAGGCCATGGCCGACACCGCCGGTTTCAACGCCCGCGTCATCGAGGAGTTCCGCGCCAACCACGGTCAGTTGGGCGGAGGGTTCGCCGGGGCCCCGGTGCTGCTGCTGCACACCGTCGGGGCGCGCTCGGGCGCCGCCCGGGTGAATCCGATGATGTACCTGGCGGATCAGGGCCGTTATCTGGTCTTCGCCTCCAAGGCCGGCTCCGACCGCAACCCGGACTGGTACCACAACCTGCTCGCGCATCCCGACGTGCGCATCGAGGTGGGCGACGACGTCGTCGCCGTACGGGCCGTGGAGCTGGGCGGTGCCGAACGCGACACCGCCTTCGCCGAACAGGCCGGCCGCTACCCCGGCTTCGCCGCCTACCAGCGCAAGACACGGCGAGTGATCCCCGTCGTCGCGCTCACCCCCACCGATGAGGGCAGCGCGCCCGCCGACCGTACAGAACGCATAGAACGGACAGCGTCGTGAGCATGGCCTATCTCGCCCAGCCCGATCAGCAGCAGAAACTCGAATGGCTCGACGGCGGCCAGTTCGCCGTGCTCCTGGACAGCGCGGCCACCGAGGGGCAGTTGACCGTCGGGCGGTTCAGCGTCGCCAAGGGCGAGGCGCCGCCGTACCACATGCACACGCGTGAGGACGAGATCTTCATGCTCATCAAGGGCACGGCGCTGCTGTGGTCGGACGACCAGGAGATGGAGCTGTCGGAGGGCGGCATCGTCTACCTCCCCAGGAACGTCCCCCACGGCTACCGGATCACCTCCGACACCGCCGACCTGCTGATGATCTGCACCCCGGGCGGCATCGAGGGCATGTTCCGGCACGCCGGACGCGACATGTCGGACCCCCGGCCCGAGGGGTTCGAGATCTCCAAGGACCGGATGGCCGAGGCCGCCGACCTGTACGGTCAGATCATCCTCGGCCCGCCCCGCTGAACCTCCGTCGCACGACCTGCACGAATCGCACGACCTGCACGACCTGCACGAATCGTACGAACAGCATGAAAGGCACCCCATGTCAGAGCAGCAACGCCGCGACCTCGACGAGATGCTGCGGCACGCTCCGCTCGACGTCGGAGGCGACGTCGCCGAAGCGCGCGCCCTCTTCCACGAGATGATGACCTCGATACCGCTGCCCCCCGACGTCACGATCACCCCCGGACACCTCGGCGGTGTCCCGGTCGTCACCGTCGAGACGCCCGGCGGCGACCCCTCCCGCGTGCTGCTGTACCTGCACGGCGGCGCCTACGTCATCGGCTCCGCCGCCGGCGCGGCGAGCCTGGCCGCCGACGTGTCCCGGCGCTCCGGCGCCCGTGCCGTCTGCGTCGACTACCGCCTCGCTCCCGAGCACCCGTTCCCCGCGGCCGTCGAAGACGCCGTGGCCGCCTACAGCGGGCTGCTCGACCAAGGCGTCCCGGCCGCCCGGATCGCCCTGGTCGGCGAGTCCGCGGGCGGCGGACTGACCGTCGCGACGCTGGTCGCCCTCAGGGACGCGGGGCTGCCCCAGCCCTCGTCCGCCGCGGTGTTCTCGCCCTGGGCCGACCTCACGGTGTCCGGCGCGAGCATGACGGGCAAGGCCGCCCTCGACCCCGCGCTGACTCCGCAGGCCCTGCGCACCCGGGCGGCCGACTACCTCGGGGCGACGGCCGCCGCCACCGACCCGCTGGCCAGCCCGATCTTCGCCGACCTCACGGGCCTGCCCCCGCTGCTCATCCAGGTCGGCTCGCACGAGATCCTGCTGGACGACGCCGTACGACTGGCAGCCCGCGCGGCCGACCACGACGTCCGCGTCGAACTCCAGGTCTGGCCCCAGGTCCCGCACGTCTTCCAGTCGTTCGCCGTCATGCTCGACGAAGCCGACGAGGCACTGGACGCCGCCGCCGACTTCACCCGGGCACGCTGGTCGGCCGCCGAGAAGGCCGCCGAGGGACAGGCGGCCGGGGCCTAGGCCGCCGGGGCGCTGAACTCCCGTTCGCCTCAAGGGCTTTACCCAGATGTGGAAAGGGAGGCCTGCCGCGAGCGGTGCATCCGAATGATGATGACCGCATGGCACCGGCGAACACCTTCGGCACCACCCTGCGCGGCTGGCGGGAGCGCATCTCTCCCGTGGCCGCCGGGCTGGAGACCCCCACCGAGCGGCGCGCCCTCGGCCTGCGCCGCGAGGAACTGGCAAGCCTGGCCGGTCTGTCGGTGGACTACGTGGTGCGGCTCGAACAGGGCCGGGCCCGCAACCCCTCCGCCCAGGTCGTCTCCGCGCTGGCCAGGGCCCTGCGCCTGCACCCCGCCGAGCGCGACCACCTGTTCCGCTGCGCCAACCTCGCACCACCCGCCACCGGCGAAGTTCCGTTGCGCGTACCGCCGAGGGTGCACCGGCTCGTCCAGCAGCTCGGTGACGCGCCGGTCGCGGTCTACGCCGCCGACTGGACGCTGGTCGGCTGGAACCGGATGTGGACCGCCACCATCGGCGACCCCCGTACCTACGGCTGGGACCAGAGCAACCTCGTCGCCGGGATGTTCCGCTCCAGCGGCGGCCACCGGGTCGACTCCATCGCCGCCTGGCCGGTGCGGTCCTGGGCGGGCGACGAGGCCGAGGAGGAGGCCCTCGTCGCCGACCTCCGGATCACCGCCGCCACCCACCCCGACGACAGCCGGCTCGCCGCCCTCGTCGACCGGCTGCTGCACAGCAGCCCCCGCTTCGCCCGCCTGTGGTCCAACGGCACCGCGGGCCCGCACGTCGGCGACCGCAAGACCGTCGAGCACCCCGTCGTCGGAGACCTGGCCCTCGACCTCGACGTCCTCATGGTCCCCGGCCTGGATCTCCGCATCGTCGCCTACACGGCCGACGACGGAACCGACGACGCCGAGAAACTGGACCACCTGCGCGGCCTGTTACCGGCGGGGCGTCGAACTCGCACGGGGGCACAGGGCCTTCGAGGCCGGCAGCTGAGCACTCCGAGTCCGGCCTCGCCCGCGGCCCGGATCGACTAGCCGGCGGCCTTGGCGGCCTCGATGACGAGGTCGGCCACGGCGTCGGGCTGGGAGATGGCCGCCGCGTGCGACGCCTCGACGCGTACGACGTGCGATCCGGCGCGCTCGGCCATGAACTCCTGGGCCTGGGCGGGGATGGCGTTGTCCTGGGTCGCGACCAGTGCCCACGAGGGCAGGGTGCGCCAGGCCGGGGTGCCGGACAGTTCGGCCGTCAGGGCCTGCACGCGTACCGAGCGCTGGGTGACCGCGAGGACGTCGGTGACCTCGGCGGGCAGGTCCCCGGCGATGACGTCCCGGTAGTGCTCGGGCAGGATGCGCAGTTCCGGTTCGCCCTCGTACTCGGTGGCGACGGTCGTGTCCGGGCCCATCTTGGCGCCCGGGAAGCGGGAGGCGTTCTCCAGGCAGCTCTCGCCCTCGTCGGGCTGGAAGGCGGCCACGTAGACCAGGGCCCGGACGTTCGACGCGTCGCGGGCGGCGCGGGTGATGATCGCGCCGGCGTACGAGTGGCCGACCAGGACGACCGGGCCGTCCACGGCCTTGGCGACGGTGGCCGCGTACCGGGCGTCGGACTCCAGGCCGCGGAGCGGGTTCGGGACGGCGAGGGTGGTGTAGCCCTGCGCCTGGAGCTTGGCGATGACGCCCTTCCACGTGCCGGAGTCACCGAAGGCGCCGTGGACGAGAACGATCGTGGGGGTGGTGCTCATGGGGTCCGTACCTCACAGAGAGAATGATCGGTCTTTCTGGGAGAAAGACTAGTCGTTCTCCCTGGGTGCGGCAACGTGACGAGGGCGACCGTCCAGAACGACTGGTCTTTCTTTACGATGGGTGGATGACGACCGCCTCGGAGCTCCACCCCAAGGACCGGCTGCTGCGCACCGCGTCCCGCCTGTTCTACGCGGAGGGCATCCACGCCGTCGGTGTGGAACGACTCATCACCGAGGCCCAGGTCACACGCGCCACCTTCTACCGGCACTACCCCAGCAAGGACGACCTGGTCTCCGCTTACCTCACGACGACCGCCGCCGGGATCCGCGCTGCCGTCGGACGGGCGCGAGACGGCAGGTCGCCGCGCGAGGCGATCCGCGCGGTGATGGCCGTCCTCGGCGACGCGACCCTCGAAGACGGCTTCCGCGGCTGCCAGTTCCTCAACGCGGCTGCCGAGTACCCCGACCGCACCCATCCGGTGCGCGCGGTCATCGACGACCAGCGCACCTGGCTGTTCGAGGTGTTCCGCGCACTCTCCACCGACCTGGGCCACGCGGACCCCGAGCACGCCGCACGCGTCCTCGTCCTGCTGCACGACGGCGCGTTCCAGGCGGCAGAGCTCGGCGACCCGGCGGTCGTCCGCGAAACACTGCGCCGAGCCGTCGACGAGGTGTTCCCCGCCGAGAAGGTCTGACCGGGACACCGCCGCGTCGCCAGGCCTCGCAAGGTGCCATGAGCGGGCAGGTGGGCCGGGCACCCGGCCGGCGCGGGAGGGTGGCGGAGGCTCACTGGTGCAGTGGCTCGGGCTGGGCGCTGAGCAGGTGGCGCAGTACGGGCAGGGCGGCGGCGGTGGTGGCGGCCTGGTCTGTGATCAAGTCGGTGATGGGGGCGGGCAGCCGCATGCCGTTGCGGGGGATGGCGAGGACCGGCATGCCGGCGGCTGCCGCCGCGCGGATGCCGTTCGGGGAGTCCTCCACGGCCAGGCAGTCGGCGGGCGGGAGGTTCAGCCGGGCGGCGGCATGGAGGTAGGCGTCCGGTGCGGGCTTGCCGCGGGTCACGTCCTCGCCGCAGACGACCGCGTGCAGCCGGCTCGTCAGGCCGAGTCCGTCGAGGACCGCGAGGACGAAACGGCGCGGGCTGGCGGTGGCGACGGCGATCGGGCCGTGCCGTTCGGCTTCGCAAACCAGTTCCAGCGCTCCGGGCAGCGCCCGCACGAGGCCGGCGGCGTGGTCGCGGAGCATGGCGGTGGTGCACGCCTCCACGACCTCGGCGGCGCCGACCGTACCGCCGCACAGGCCCGCGACGTACGACGCCCAGCCGCCGTTTCCGTGGAGTGCGGCGGTGTCCGCGGCGCCCCATCGGTGGCCGTGGCGGGCGGTGAAGGCGGCGCAGGCACGGGGCCAGCCGTCGGCCGTGTCGATGAGGGTGTCGTCGAGGTCGAAGACGGTGGCCCGGTGTGTCGGGGTCATGCCGGTGCCGGTGCCGGTGCCGGTGCCGGGTCCGTGAGCCGCGGGCGGGGTGCGAGCTGCTCGATGGAGACGAGGGTGAGGCCGTGTGCGTCGGCGAAGGCGCGCAGCCGGTCGGCGCGGGCGAGGGAGCCGTCGTCCTCGCAGACCTCGCTGATCACCCCGACCGGTACGAGACCGGCCAGCCGCAGCAGGTCGACGGTGGCCTCGGTGTGCCCGCGGCGTTCGACGGTGCCGCCGGGGCGGGCGCGCAGCGGGAACACGTGCCCGGGGCGGAGCAGCCGGCCGGGCGGGGTGCCGGGGTCGGCCAGGGTCCGCAGGGTCAGGGCCCGGTCCGCGGCGGAGATTCCCGAGCCGGTGCCGACCGCGTCCACGGAGACGGTGTACGCGGTCGTGTCGACCGGGTCGGTGCCCGCAGGGGGCGGGACCATCAGCGGGAGTTCCAGCCGGTCGGCGATCTCGGGTGCCAGCGGCGCGCAGATCAGGCCGCTGGTGAAGCGTACGAAGAAGCCCAGGCTCTGGGCGGTGGCGAACTGCGCGGCCATGACGAGGTCGCCCTCGTCCTCACGGTCCGCGTCGTCCGTCACGATCACGGGCCGGCCGGCCCGCAACTCCTCGATGGCGGCGGCCACCGTGTCGCGGCCCGCGTGCGACCGGGGTACCGAAACTGACGTCACAGGAACCAGCCCTTTCTCGACCTCAACGTTCCTGCAAGATCCATCGGTGGCGCGGGCACGCGACTTGAGGGCCGATGTGGCGTCGGGCGCGGCCCCCTGGTGGGGGAGCGGGGGCGGCAGGGTGTCAGGGCGTCAGTCTGGCGCCGATCGACGGGTCCCGTGTGTTGCCGAGGAAGAGGGTCGAGGGGAGTCGGCCGTCCGGGTCACGGTCGGCGGTGGGGGACGTGGTGCCGGTGAGGTGCAGTGCCGCGGTGGTCCAGCCCCGCTGGTCCCACGAGTTGCCCGTGTGGCCGGCCCGGGTGCCCAGCCAGACGTCCGGACGGTTGCCGAGTGCCAGGTCGCGTCGGAGGACCGCGGCGGAGGTGACGAAGGCGAAGCCCGCGGCCCCGTTGCGGTAGGCGGTGTCGTCGGTCAGCCGGGGAGTGCCCGCGGAACCCGTCTCGGTGAACCCGAAGCCGGCGTTGTCCCAGGCCGCGCTGTCCGAGACGACGGGGGCCACCTTCAGGCCGGCGTCACCGCCGAGCTTGAACCCGCTGCCCCCGGCGGAGAAGTCCGTGACGCCCCAGCGGTTCACCCCGTTCCCGAAGGCCCAGGTGTGGTCGATCGTCACGGAGCCGTCGAACCCGCTGAGGTCCAGGCCGTCGCCCGAGTTGTCGTAGATCCGGCAGCCCCGGATCCGGTTGCCCGCGCCGGCACCGGTCGTGAATCCCACGCCGTCGACGTATCCGCCGCTCGACCCGGACTCGTGGTTGTCGTAGAAGTCGCTGTCCTGGATCAGGTTGTCGTGCGTCCCCGCACCCTGGAGGAGCAGGCCGGTGCTTCCGTTGCCGTGCACGACGAGCCGGGCGAGCACGTCGTCGTGGCAGGAGGTGCAGACGAACGGCCGCCCGGCGACGCCCTCGATCTCCAGCCCCTGGACCGTGACGTACCCGCCGCTCCGGACGAACAGCCCGGCGCCCGACGGCAGCCGGGATCCGTCGAACACGGGGCGTTCGTCGCGGTAGTTGCTCACGGTGATCCGGTGTCCCCGGGTGCCGGAGGCGGTCAGGGAGACCGTGGTTCCGGGGTGGTAGGTGCCGCCGCGGACGGCGACCGTCTGGCCCGGCCGGGCCCGGGAGACGGCCCGGGTCACCGTGGCGAACGGGCGGGCGAGGGTGCCCGGGCCGGTGTCGTCGCCGTCGGGTGCGACGTAGTAGTCGGCGGTGGCGAGGCCGGAGTAGGCGGCCGGCGAGGTCTTCGGGGTGGAGGACGGTTCGGTACGGGCCGAGGGGACGGCACCCGGCAGGTGCGGGGTGCCGTTCGTGGCGGCCGGGCTCCGCACGGTGCCGGGGGCGTCGGATCCCGGGGGCAGGTGATGGATCGTCACCCCGGTCACGACGGCCAGCGTGACGGTGGCGCCGGCCGCCGTGACCGCCGCCTTCACCGGGATCCGGCC
Organism: Streptomyces sp. NPDC048278; assembly: GCF_040652195.1. NCBI lineage: Bacteria > Bacillati > Actinomycetota > Actinomycetes > Kitasatosporales > Streptomycetaceae > Streptomyces > Streptomyces sp. NPDC048278. The sequence goes on along the minus strand of NZ_JBEZLP010000062.1, from coordinate 16,443 downwards.
CAGCGCGTGCCGGAAGGAGCCCAGCAGGGACGACACCGGTCCGCCTGCCGCGCCGTGCCGGGCGGCGAGGCCCGCGACGGTCGCCCCCAGCGCGGCCGGGACGGCCAGCGCGCCGATCCGGATCGGCAGGTCGTCGACCGAGTTCCAGGTGGCCGCCGCCCCGCAGCGCGGGCAGTCCTGCACGTGCCGGTCGAGCCTGGTCAACAGCCGTCCGCCGGCCGCAGTGGGCGCCTCGGCCACGCCGGACGCCTCGGCCGCCGTGCGTGACCGGCCCGCCCGGCGCCCGCCCGCCGCCACGGCGTCGAGACCGGCGCATCGCGGGTCGGCCCGCCAGGCGGCGAGCACCCCGACGGCGACCGAGAGCCTGGCCTTCATCCGCTGGATGCGTACGGCGGTGTGCGGAGCGCTCAGGTCCAGCGCCTCGGCGACCTCGGCGCGGGTGAGCTGCCCGGCGGTCTCCTGCCACCACAGGGCCATGGTCCGGCGCTCCTCGTCGCTGAGCCAGCGGCCGGCTTCCAGCAGGTCGCCGCCCGCTTCCGCCAGCGCGCGGCGGTCGAGGGCGACGTCGGCGAAGGCACGGGTGCCGTCGGGGATCCCGTCCGCGTCGGTCACGGGCCGGTGCCGGGCCAGCGCCGCGCTGCTGCGCCGTCCCTGCTCCTGCATCTGACGGATCGCTATGGACACGATCCAGGACCGGAACCGCTCGGGTTCCCGCAGCAGGGGCAGCGCCCGCATCGCGCGCAGCATGGTCTCCTGGACGACGTCGTCGACGTCCGTGTGCCCCTGCAGACCTCGTCCGACGACGTTGTAGACCAGGGGCAGGTACTCGCCGAACAGGGCCGCCCGTGCCCCCGGGTCGCCGGAGCGGGCGGCCTCGACCAGGTCGGGTCCGGTCAGTTCGGCCCGGGACGGGCGGGTCGCCGTCGGGGGCGTGGGGCCGGGGGGCGTGGGCCGGGCCGGATCCTTGCGCAAAGCGCCCTCGCAGAATGATCTCGGGTGAGGGCGGTCATGATGGCATGGCCGCGTCGACCGGCCAAGCCGCACAGGGGGCGGCGGGGGGCCGCGACATTCGGTGAAATCGAGGGCTCCGAACCTGTTATGGGCTGGCGAGGTGCGCCGTCTCCGTAGGGACAGCGGAGAAAGGAACGGCACCGCAATGAATTCCAGTCGGGGCAGAAGAGCCCGGAGCAGGCGCCCCAAGTGGCACCTCGCGGCGGCCGGTGGCGTGGCCATCGTCGTCACGGGCAGCGTGGCGATGGCGGCCACCGTCGTCTCGGGAACGGGAGGTTCGTCCGGGGCGAAGGCCGGGACCTACACCCTCTCGGTCGCCGGGAGCGGTCTGTGCATGGACGTCACCGGCGGCGGAGCGGTCAGCGGCGCGCGGATCCAGCAGTGGGGCTGCGCGAGCGGGCAGAGCAACCAGCAGTGGACGCTGGCCGACCAGGGCTCCGGCAGGTTCACGGTCAGGTCCGCAGGCGGCATGTGCCTCGACGTCACCGGCGGCTCCACGGCCGTGGGCACCCAGTTGCAGCAGTGGGGGTGCGCGAGCGGCCAGAGCAACCAGCAGTGGACGCTGAAGGCGTCGCGGAACGGCACGTACCAGATCGTCAACGTCAACAGCGGGCTGTGCGTCAGCGACAAGGGGGCGAGCACCGCGCCCGGCGCCGCCGTCATCCAGGAGACCTGCACCGCCAACAGCAACAAGCTCTGGAAGCTGAACCCGGTCGGCGGCGCCTCCGCCACCCCGACCCCGGCCGCGACCCCCGCCGCGACCGCCGGCCGGACCGTCACGGTGGCCGCGGACGGCAGCGGTGACGTCACCACCGTCCAGGCGGCGATCGACAAGGTCCCGGCGAACAACACCACGCCGGTGACCATCGCCGTCAAGAAGGGCACCTACCGGGGCGTCTTCACCGTCCCCGCCGACAAGCCCTACGTGACGCTCAAGGGCCTCGGGTCCGCCGCCTCCGACGTCGTCCTCGTGCAGAACCACGGGGCCGGTACGAAGAAGGCGGACGGGACGACGTACGGGACCTCCGGCAGCGCCACCGCGTTCGTCGACGGGCACGACTTCGCGGCGTCGAACCTGACGATCTCCAACGACTACGACACCGGGACCGTCGGCACCGGCCAGGCGGTGGCGCTCAGCCTGTCCGCCGACCGGGCGGTCCTCACGAACGTGCGGATCCTGGGCCACCAGGACACCCTGCTGCTCAACGACTCCGCGCGGGCCTACTTCCAGAAGTCCTACGTGGCCGGGACCGTCGACTTCGTCTTCGGCGGCGGCATCGGGGTCTTCGACCGGTCCGAGATCCACCAGCTGGGCAGCGGCGGCTACCTCACCGCAGCCAGCACCCCGGCGGCCCGCACCTACGGCTACCTCTTCTACAAGTCCGACATCACCGGCGCCGGGACCGCGGGCACCAGCAGCCTCGGCCGCCCGTGGCGGCAGAACGCCCAGGTGCTCTACCGCGAGTCCACCATCGGGTCGTTCGTGCGGACCGCCCAGCCGTGGAGCGACATGTCCGGCGCCACCTGGCAGAACGCCCGCTTCAGCGAGTACCGCAACACGGGCGCCGGCGCGACGGTCAACGCCGACCGGCCCCAGCTGACCGACTCCCGGGCGGCGGACTACACCCCGGAGAAGTACCTGGCCGGCTCGGACGGCTGGAACCCCCTCGCCACGGCCGCCGCGTCCGGTACGACGGCGAGCGCGTCGTCGGCCACCGTCTGCAAGCCCACCGCCTACGGAGCGAAGGCCGACGGCCGGACGAAGGACACCGTCGCCCTGCAGAAGGCCATCGACGCCTGCGCGGGCAAGGGCACCGTGGAACTGACCGGCGGCAAGTACCTCTCGGGCCCCCTGACCCTGCGCAGTGACCTCACCTTCACCCTCGACTCCGGCGCGACCCTGCTCGCCTCGCAGGACGCCGCGGACTACGCCGCCTCGGGAACCAAGCTCGCCCCGTTCCTGTCCGCGTCCGGCGTGCAGAACCTCACCGTCACCGGCTCGGGCACGATCGACGGCCAGGGCGCCCCCTGGTGGGCCAGGACCAAGTCCGAGAAGGCGGCGGGCAAGACGCTGTCGTCCCGCCCCGGCCTGGTCGACATCGGCGACGCCTCCGGCGTGAAGATCACCGGCATCACGCTGAAGAACGCGCCCAACGTGCACATCACCCTGAAGAAGGTCACCGGCGCCGCCCTCGACAGGATCACGATCTCGGCACCGGCGGACTCCCCCAACACCGACGGGATCGACGTCTGGTCCTCGTCCGGCGTCGCGGTCACCAACAGCACCATCGACGACGGCGACGACAACATCGCCATCGACTCCTCGCCGTCGGGCGGCCCCGCCCACGACATCTCGCTGAGCGGCTGCACGATCCTGCACGGCCACGGCCTGTCCATCGGCAGCTACACCGCGGGCGGGGTCCACGACATCGACATCCACGACAACACCCTCAACGGCACCACCGCGGGCGTACGGATCAAGACCGCGCGCGACCGCGGCGGCGAGGTCCGCGACATCACGTACAGGAACCTCACGATGACGAACGTGACGACGCCCATCCAGGTCGTCGGCTACTACCCGAAGGTCCCCGCGGACGGTGACCCCGCCCAGGCGATCACCGGCACCACCCCGAACTACCACGACATCACGGTCTCCGGCATCACCGCGACCGGCGCCACCGAGGCCGGCCAGATCATCGGCCTCCCCGAACGGCCGGTCACCGGGATCACCCTGACCTCGGTCACCATCAGCGCCAGGACCGGCCTCACGGTCCGCAACGCCGCCCTGCGCACGAAGTCCACCACCATCAAGCCGGCCTCGGGCCCGGCGTATCTCGTCCAGAGCAAGGCCACCGTCGAGTGACCCGCTGACACCGAAGGGAGGCCGGTCCCGCACCCGGCCTCCCGTCCTTCGCATCGGCTCGCGACGATGACGTGACGATCTGGGCGACGGAGGTCCGGGGAACCACGGTGAAGGCGACCGGGTTCGGTGGCGTACTAGTTGCTGACAGCGAACCGCATGAGGGCGTGCTCGTCCCCCTGCTTGATCTTGCCGGTCGTGTTGATCACTTCGAGCTTCCAGCTGCCGCCGACCCGTATCGCCTTGGCCACGGCGCAGCCGTTGTCCTGGGTGAGCAGGCTGGGCCAGATGTCGGCGACCTGCTGGGAGCTGCCTCCGGTCGCGTCGTAGACCTTGAAGCTGATGTTGCGCGCCTTCTGGAACGAGCTGCCCTTCTTGTACGCGGCGGCGACGAACACGATCGCCGTGATGTTGGGCGGGATCCGGGCGAACTCGACGGTCACCGTCTCGTCGTCGCCGTCCCCGCGGCCGGTCTGGTTGTCGCCGCTGTGCACCAGCGAGCCGTTGCCCATGGGGTCGAGCGAGTCGAGACCCGCGAGGCGCACCGGTTCCCCGCCCTGCAGGGCGATGGCGATCAGGTCGAGGTCGGTGCCGGTCTTGCGGCGCAGCTTGCCCATCACGCCGCCGCTGCTGCCGGCGGTGGGATCCCAGGACACCCCGATGGACAGGTGGGTCACTCCGTCCAGGTCGGCCGGGCCGTCTTCCTTCGTGAGCGTGATCATGCCGTGGCTCGTCCTTGTCTCTCAAAGGGACTACAACACGCCAAAGTGTGCCCGGCGCCCTCACGGTCTCCCGTGAGGGGTCCCATGACCACGGATGAACCCCCGGCCCGTCGGGCGCACACCGCCGTCGCCGCCGTCCTGCCTGGGGTTCCGTCCGATTCGGCCTCCCGTCAGGACGGCCGTGCCTCCCGGACGACGAGCGGGCCGATGACCGCGTCCAGTTCCGCGTCCGTGAGGGGACCGCCGGCGTTCAGGCCCTCCCAGCGTTCCATCTCCCGGAGGCGTTCAACGATCGCGGTCCGGTCGGTCACGTCCTGGGCACCGCCTTCGCCTCCGCGCAAGAGCCCTGATCTTTCTTTGTCACACCTTGATCAGGAGTATCTCCTCGCTTGGACTGTCGTGTCTGTGACGCGCCTATGATGTGCCGACTTCGGGAGTTCAAGGGGGAGTTGTTCATGCCGAGACGGAGATCGCTCGCGTTCGTCGGGGTGGCCGCGCTGGTACCGCTGGTCGCTTCCGCTGCTTCCGGCGCCGCCGCGCAGGCGGCGTCGGGGTCGCTGACCGTGACCACGCTGGGGCGGCACGGCGCCAAGGTCCCGACGACGGTGACGGTGGTCGCCGTGCCGTCCGGTCAGACGTACAGCGTCAAGTCCGGCAAGCGGATCAGCCTGCCGTCGGGGCGCTACATCGCGATGACCGACATATACGAAAGCGCGACCGACGGTCTGGGCACCGACACCATCGGCGCGCAGGTCGTGCAGGTGTCGGGCAGCAAGTCGGTGACGCTCGACGCGCGTAAGGGCAAGGCCGTCAAGGTGTCGCTCGACACGCCCGCCGACGTGACCGGGCCGCCACGGATCAGCGCGCAGGTGTGTGCCGCCACGATGGACATGCCCTCGGCCTACAGCGCGGGCGGCTGGAACGACGAGGGAGCCCTCTACGCCATCCCGAACTCCTCCAAGCTGCTGCAGTTCGGGTACCTCGCGCAGTGGTCCGGCAACGACAGCTATGTCGCCGTGAAGAAGACCACGGGCATCCCGGCGGCGCCCGGCGGGTCGTTCAAGCGGTCGGGGCTTGCGACGATGCGTTTCTCGGTGCGCGCCGGAACGCAGATGGGCACTCAGGTCGACACCGCGCTCCAGGCGGTGCCGAAGACAGATGACTGCACGACCGACCTGATGGCCCAGGTGCGCGACGACAACGCCCCGTACAGCGCCACCGTCCACCTGACTCCCGGAACCTGGCAGCCGCGCGACGACATCTTCGCCGGCAACGGCGACGACGTCAGCGGCGGATTTCCTAAGCTCAGGACGCTGAAGGCAGGGCAGAGCTCCACCCAGTCCTTCGGCCGGGCCGTATGGGGCCCCATGCGCAATCTGCCGCTGCTCGGGCAGAAGTCCGTCACCTTGTCTGCGGACGCCCTGATCGGCGACCTCGACATCGGCGGCGACTGGGGGGACATCACGAAGGAGACGGTGGCCCTGTCCAAGGGCAGCACCACCGTCAAGAAGCAGACACTGACCGACTGGCGCACCGGGCCCGCCGAGTTCGAAGCCAGTGTCCGCTCGGCCGGCTGGTACCGCCTGACCGTCGACGCCCACCGCTACCGCCCGGGCATCACCTTCCCGGCCGGCATGCTGTCGCCGCGGGCGACCCTCGACTGGCACTTCAAGGTGGCCGACCCGGCCAAGGCGATGGTCGCGCCCGTCTTCCTGACCCGCTTCCTGCCCACCGGACTCGACAGCCACAACAGGGCCGCGCCGAACAGCACCACGACGGTCGGCGTGAGCGCCGGGCGCGCCTCCCAGGGCCCCGACACCAAGCTCACCAAGGTGACCGCCAAGTCCGTCCGGGTCTGGTCGTCCGCCGACGGCGGCAAGACCTGGAAGGCGGCGACCGTCAAGCACTCCGGATCGACCTGGCAGGCGACCGTCCACAACCCGGCCTCCGGGGCCGTCGCCCTGCGTTCGGAGGTGACGGACGCCGCCGGGGACCGCTCGGTGGAGACCGTGTACCGGGCGTACGCGATCGGCTGAGGCCGCTCCCCCGGACGGCCTAGGGGCCTGGGTTCCGTCGGTTGTCAGAGGCCCTGGGTGAGGGACGCGGCGTCGGGGACCCGGACGGTTTCGGGGGCGGTGCGGGGGATGAGGCCGAGGATCTGGGCGACGACGTACTGCGCCGACATCATGGCTCCTTCCTGCCAGCCGGGCAGTGGTGACGCCTGGTCACCGACGACGTAGAAGCGGCCGTCGCCCTCGGGCCGCAGGATCTGCTTGTAGGCGTACTGGTGGGCGGGGTCGGACGGGTCCCAGTCCGCCCAACCGCCCAGCTGGTGGGGCACCTTGTGCCAGGCGACGGTGACCCCCAGCTCCTGGGGCACGGTGTTCCGCTCCAGGAACTCGCGGTGCAGCTGGGCCCCGCCGTCCCGGGCGAGGCGCAGCCGCTCGCCGGGGGCCAGATCGCCCATCTCCTCGGCGTGCCCGGTGAAGTTGTACGCCCCGGTGAGAGTGCCCGACGCGGAGAAGTAGTCGTTGGACGGGTACCAGAACTGGGTGATGGGGTGGTCGGTCCAGCTGATGCCCCCGTAGATCTGGTTGTGGTCGTCCTCCCAGAACCGCCGGTTGGCCTGCCAGCCGACCTTGCACGTCGGCGCGTAGTCCACCGCCTCCAGGGCGTTCGCGAAATCCTCGGAGAAGCCGGTCAGCGTGAGCTGCTTCAGCACCGGGAACGGGATGTTGCTCACGCAGTAGTCGGCCGTCGCCGTCAGGTCCTGGCCGCCCGAGCGGTAGGTGACCCGGACCCCCTCGCCCGTCAGGTCGACGGCGAGGACCTCGGCCTTGAGCTGGACGGTCACGTCGTACTCGGTGACGATCCGTTCGGTGAGCGCGTGGACGATCTTGTCCATGCCGCCGACCGGCTGGAACATCGTGGCCTGCCACAGGTAGTCCACCGGCTGGTAGAAGCGGTACTTCCAGAACTCCGAGGAGACCAGCTCGGTCAGGCTCAACGGGAGCGCGGGCTGCGGGAAGTCCTGGACGTCGAGGGGTTCGCCGTAGCCGGAGCGGGTGGAGCCGTGGTACTCGCCGTCCTCGTCCAGGTCCCCGAACCTGTGCAGCAGGTCCCGCAGCAGGCCGGTGAACTCGTCGCTCCCGGTCAGGGTGGCGGTCAGTAACGCGGCGAGGTGGCCGCGGGTGTCGTTGGCGACGCGCCGGTTGCGCCAGGGGGCGCCGAGGGGGGTGTGGCCGGCGCGGTGCAGCACGTTCGCCGTGGTTTCCATGACGTACGGCTCCAGGGACACCCCGAGGTCGGTGCAGTACGCGAGGACCCGGCGGTGGTGGTACGGGATACGGCCGGGGCCGAGGTTGAGGTACAGGCCCGGGTCGAAGTCGCAGGTGTGGGTCAGTACCTGGTTGCCGCCCTCGCCGTCGAGTTCGTAGAGCCTGTCGCCCTTGCGGGCGGTGCGGTTGCGACCGCCGGTGCGGGGCTGGGGTTCGAGGACCGTGCACCGGTAGCCCAGCCTGCCCAGTTCGTAGGCGGCGGTGAGTCCGCCGACCCCCGCGCCCAGGATCAGTACCGACTTCTCCTCGCCGGCCGCCGCGCGTGGCGCGGCGGCGAAGTCCGGCGTGGCTCCCGTGCCGGAACTCATCGGGCCGCCGAGGCCGGACATCGCCTGGCGGAGGGCCTGTGCGGACAGGTGGGCGGACGTGCTTGTGCTCATGGCTGACCTCTCGGGTCGGACGGACGGGACGGCGCCGCTCCGGGTTCGCCCGGCGCGCCGGTGACTGTGTGCGGGAAGGGGGCGACGTCCCGTGGATCGGCCGGATCGGCCGCGGGACCTGAGCCCTGGCTCGTGCGTGCCGTGCGCGTTTCGAGTGCGGGCCTGCGCAGGGGGTCTTTCCCGCACCCGTCAGGGCGGACGCCGCCCGTCCGGGCGAGCGCGCGGGACGGAAGTTGACGCGTGGGTGGCGTACGCCCGCGTCCGGAACGGCCGTCACCCGAATGGCGGAACAGGACCGTCGTGGGCGCGATGCCGGAGCCACCCTGAGCAGGGGGGTTCAGATCCTGCTTCCGTGAGAAGGGGTTACGTCATGGCGACCACGCCGAACAGAACGCAGGCGAAGGCCGTTGCGGTGGCCGAGGAAGGCCGCCGGGAGGCGACGCCAGGAGGGCCGTCCGAGCTGACCGGTGCCGTCCGGCACCGCACGGACGGAGGTACCACCCAGTACGGCCTGTACCTGCGGTGGCGCATCGGCGAGAACGGCCCGGACTCGTCGGGGTCGGACTGGCCCCCGCCGGGTGACTGGAACGGGGGTGCCGCTCCGTACCCGCACAAGTACGAGGTGTGGATCGACGGGGAGCCCGTCCAGACGGCGTTCCTGTACTGGCGCAGCTGGAACTGGTGGGCCGCGAACACCCTGTGGGTGCGGCTGGGAAGCGAGCCCGGCGCCGCCTACCGGGTCCGGATCCGTGCCGAGGTCGACGGTACGTGGTCGGAGTTCACGAACGAGGTGACGGCGCGCACCGCCGACGCCGAGCCGTGGCGTGCACCGGCACCGGGCCGCACCGGTACGTCGGCCGGTACGACGGCGGGTGCGTCGTCCGGCGCCCAGGACGGCCCGGGCGCCGAACCGGCGCACGGCAACGTGTCCCATCCGAAGAGCCGTGCCTACTGGACGTACAAGGAGAACGACACCTCTCCCGTCTGCGTCCGGGCCCGCGAGGTGAACACCACCGACTGGTGGGAGGCGACCGGGCCCAGTGCCGAGCAGTACCAGGAGAGCTACCCGTGGAACAACGACGGCGGCTACCTGGAGTTCGTGAAGTTCTTCGCGCCGGGCAAGGTGGCCTCCTGCAGCAACCCCGCCTACGCCGGGTTCGACCTGGACCTCGGTGACGGCCACGGCGACTGGCCGGTGACGGAACTCCCGCGTGAGGCCGAGGAGTACACGTTCGACTACCACTACGCCGCGCACCATCAGGGCGAGAGCTGGACCCATGAGTGGTTCATCACCAGGGAGGGGTGGACGCCCGAAGCCGGACTCCACTGGGAGGACTTCGAGCAGATCCCGTTCCTGACGGAGCACACCGGTCCGGAGCACTCGCACGGCAGCCAGTCCTGGAAGTTCTCCGTGCTTCCGCGGCGTTCCGGCCGCGCGGTGATCGCGAACGTGTGGGGCGGCCACGGCGGCCCGGACACGCCCGACGGCGGCAACGGTGGCAAGACCGGCGAGATCTTCATGTCCGTCAGCGACGTGTACTTCGTCTGACCGTCCGGCCGGGCCTCGGGCCGCCACCCGGTGGGGTGGCGGCCCGGGTCGGGAGCGGTCCCCGGGACGAGCCCCTAGGGCCGGACGAGCAGGACCGAGCGCAGCTTCAGGCGGTCCGTGGCGGGGTTGCCGTGGGGGCGCAGGGTCCAGGAGTCCCCGGTGCAGTCGGGGCCGGTGAACACCACGGCGTATTCGTCGGTGTCGTTGTGCGGGGCGAAGGCGGGCTCGGAGGAGTTCGGGTCGGCGACCTCGGGAAGCGTGATGCACTGGTTGCTCGCCGGGTCGTGCAGGGTGCTGATGCCGGGCCGGCCGTCGAGGCCGACGTAGCGGTAGTGGAAGTCGCCGGTCGCGGCGTAGGCCGGCGAGGTCAGGGCGGCTGCGAGCGCGAGGGCTCCGCAGGCGGGGGCGAGGACGTGTCGAAGACGCACGGAGGTTCTCGTTCCATGGGTGGGCGCCAGGGGCAAGGTCATCCGGACATCTATCCGGCCCGAGCCGCGGGCACCCGGCCGACTCCCGCGGAAAGGTTTCCCTCTCACCCGCGGGGAGTACCGGCCCCGACCGACCCGGATCCGGCGTCGCCGACGTCCGCCGGCGACCGGGCTCACTCCGTCTCGGCCAGCAGCTGCCGTGCCCGGGGCTTCCACAGCCAGGCGGCCGTGTGGTCGGGGGTGTTCAGCGCCAGGCGCCAGGCGCGTACGGCCTCGGCCGGGCGGCCCGCGGCGGACAGTGCCCGGCCGTAGTCCAGGAGGTCACGGGCCATGCCCTCGCTCGGCGGCGGCTCCCGGGCTTCCAGCGCGTCCGCGCCGAGCAGCTCCTCGTAGTGGTCGCAGGCACGGGTCGCCTCACCCCGCAGCAGCGCCAGACGGGCGTCGAAGCGCAGGTGGTACATCGGGTTCTGGGCGCGCCGGATCCAGGGGTCGGCGTCCAGGACGCGCCGCTCCCGCTCCGCCAGCGGCACGTCGCCCTCCAGCAGGGCGAGGTCGAAGAGATGGGCGTGGCAGTTCATCCGGAACCGCTCGGCCATCGAGCCGGCGGGGCGCGGTACGGACTCCAGGAAGGCGTCCATGTCGGTCAGTTCGCGTTCGTAGCCGCCCGCGGACAGCCGGCCCCCGTAGTAGGCGAACTGGGCGGCGATGCTCCGCGACACCCAGGCCGAGACCTCGTTGCCCGCCTCCCGTGCGGCGTCCGCGCTGCGCACCATCAGCTCGTGCGCCGGGCGGATCTCCCCGCGCAGGAACGCCGCGTACCCCTGGTCGTACAGGTCGGTGGAGCGCTGTGCCGCGGTCGCCGTGTCGTCCCGGGCGAGCTCGGCCAGCAGCGCCTCCGCCTCCGCCACCGCTCCGTTGCGGCGCAGCCGCCCCGCCTGGGTGCGCAGGAACTCGCCGCGTACGTGCGGCACCCGCCGGCCGGGGATGTGCGCGGAGAGGAAGTCGCGGTCGGCGGCGCAGGCCAGGACGGCGGCGTAGAACGCGTCCGCGTCGGTCCGGTAGACCAGCGCGGCCTGCAGCGCGGTGGCGCCCAGCGGTCCGGGGGTGTCGCGTGCCTCGGCCCGCGCCGCGTGGGCGGCGACCGCCCGCGCCACCCGGGGGGCCAGGCCGGGGGCGGCCGAGGTCAGCACCCGGTGGGCCGCGAGGCAGTCGGTGAACAGGTCGAGGGGGTCCTGCCGGGCGGCCCGGGTGTCGGCGTACGCCGGGTCCTCGATCACGGTCGCGAGGGAGGCGGCGCACGCGGCCAGGGCCGTGGGGTCGGCGGGGCCGCGGGCGTCGTCGGAGCCCGCGTCCGGCGCCACGTCCGGCGCCGCGTCCAGTGCCGCGATCAGGTGCCCGAGCACGTGCGTGAGGGCGTAGTCGTCCTCGCAGTGCGCCCAGTCGCTGCCGTAGGTGTCCAGGATCCGGTCCGCGATGAGCTGGTTGTGGATCACAGGATCAACGTAATAGAGCCACCGGTTTTCGTCCGCGTCGGTTTCCGGACTGGTCAGGAACCGGGTGACGGAGGCGTGGAAGAGGCGCAGGGTGCCGTCGTCCTGGTCGCTCACGACGAGCTGGCGCAGGTCGCGCAGGGCGAGCCGGGCGTCCCTGCGGCGGTCCGCGAGTCCCGCCCAGTGCAGCAGCCGGGCTTCCGGCAGGGGTGCGCGGGCGACGGCCAGGGTGGCCAGCAGCGGGTGCCGGACCTCGTCCCACTCGCCGTCCGTCGTGCGGCCGTGGATCCGGAACAGCAGCTGCTCGTAGAGGCCGTCGAGGTCCGCGGGCAGCCCGTCGGGATAGGTGAGGGCGCGGAGGTCGTCGACGCGGTCGTCCTCCAGGGCGTTGCGGACGGCCCGGACCCAGGAGACGAGGAACAGGAAGTTGCCCGCGGCCCGCCCGGCCACCGCATGCACGATGTGACGCGGGTTCACCGCACGGGAGCGCAGCGCGGCGGCGAACTCTGCGTCCCCGGCGACGGCCTCCGCGTAGGCCCGTACGTCCTCCACCGCCTCGGCCGCGTCCGGGTCGATGCGGATCTCGTGCAGCCGTTCCCCCTGGCCCACCACGATCTCGTGGAGCTTGAAGTGCGGCCGGCTGGTCACCATGATCCGGACGTTCTCCGGCAGCGTGGGGCAGCCGGCCAGCCAGCCGGTGACGGTGTCGGGCCGGAGCCCGGGAGCGCCCGGCTCGTCCAGCTCGTCCAGCGCGTCGATGATGACGACGATCCGGGCGTCCGGGTCCTTCTTCAGCAGCGCCTTCGCGGGGGCGAGGAGTGCCAGCCGCTGAAGGTGCCGCGGGGCCAGCTGCTCGGGATCGGCGTCCAGCCGGTCCACCGCGATTCCCGTCGACCGGCCCGCCAGCCGCCCCACGCGCTGACGGATCCGGATGGAGAGGGGCTTGAAGGGGTTCGCGGTGATCTGCCCGGCCTCAAGGGCGGTGTGGCTGCCGCCTTCGGACACCTGGTCGATCTCCGTGTCGATGTCGATGCGCACCGGGGAGTCGTCGAAGAGGTCGGGCCGCAGCGCGGCGAGCTGCCTGCCGATGGAGAGCAGCAGGTCGGCCGCGTCACCGCAGGCGTGCGCGACGCGGCTGTCGACCCGCAGGAAGTAGCGGGGGGACAGCCGGTGCCGCTGTGTCATCCAGGCCGCCAGGGCGGACTTGCCCACCCCGGCCGGGCCCGTGACCAGGAGGATCCGGTACGGCGACGGGCCGAAGTGGGCCTCGATCCGCTCCGCGAGCCAGGTCCTGGGGATGAACGGCTCCGCCAGGTGGTGGTCGATCAGGGCAAGGCTGAACAGGTCGTCCGCCGAGGGGCCGCCTCCGGACGCGTCGGACCGCTGCGCCGGTAAGGTCACCGCGGGTCCTCGCCGTCCTCGCCGTCCGCGCCCGGACCGCCGACGCTGTCCGCCTGGAACCCCACCACCCGGCCCCCGGGACCGACGTTCCGGCCGCGGATCTTCGTGCTGAACCTGCCGCCGTCCACCCGGCCCACGCTGACGCCGACGACCTCCGCGTTGATCTGCTCGATGTCGATGCGGGTGTCGATGACGGTGCCGGAGGCGGGCCGCTCGCCCGCCTCCGTGACGAACGTGATGCGTTGCCCGTAGACCGCCTCCAGCAACCGCCTGAGCTGGTCGACCCGCTGGAGCAACTCGGCGTCGCCCGGCTGGACGGAGCCCTCGTCGTCGACGAACGGGAAGAGGTCCGTGCGCAGTTGCCGCAGGGCGGCGACGGAATCCGCGAGCGCCGCCTCGTCCAGCCGACGGGTGTCCAGGGTGCCGGTGAACGCCGCCGGGGGGAGCCGTACGACGCCGTCGCCCGACTCGTCCGTGGCCGCGCCGTCTCCCTCCTGGCGGCTCCGGCGCCGGTCGAGCAGCGCTCTGGCCTGGTCGAACAGGAATCTGATGCCTTCGCTGAGCGCGGTGGTGCCGAGGTCGGCGAGCAGTTCCATACGGCGTCTCCTCCGGGCAGAGGGCACGAACGGTCGCGGCGGCGATCAGTGTGACATGCCGGCCGGTGCCGCGGGTGTCCTCCGCGGCGTTGCCCGACTGGCTCGGCTGCCTCGCTCGGCTTCCTCGGCGGCGCGATCACGCCACGGGCGGTTCCTCGGACCCGGCCAGCCCCTGCAGCAGCAGGGAGAGGGTGAAGGCGAACCGGTCGTGGCCGGTGCCCGAGGTGAGCTCCCGCGCGTGGGCGACGGTGTGGGGGAACCGGTCGGGCGGCAGCATCCGGAGCCGTTCCGCGATCTCGGCGCGGTCGATCACACGGCCGTCGGCGTCCGTGCTCTGCCGCCGGGCCGCGGACGCCTCCAGGCAGTAGCCCGTGAGGTAGAGGAAGGCCGCGTCGGAGGCCCAGGCGGCCTGCCGGGCGGGCGTGCCGCCGGCGAGCAGGATCGCGAGCATCCCCTCGCCGACCCGCAGGGTCGCCAGGTCGGCGGGGACCACGGCGAGCGCGGCCTGCGCGATGCCGGGGTAGCGCAGGAACCGGTCGCGCAGCTGTGCGCACACGTCCATGAACTGGTCCCGCCAGCACGCGGGGTCCGGTGCGGGGAGAACGACCTGGGAGCACAGCCGGCCGATGAGCAGGTCGCCCAGCTCCGCCCTATTGCGCACGTGCGCGTACAGCGACGCGGGGCCGGTCCCGAGCCTCGTCGCGACCACGCGCATCGTCAGGTCCTCGAAGCCGCTCTCCGCCACGGCGTCGAGGGCGGCGTCGACGATGCGCTCCACCGTGAGGGGGGCCTTCTCGCGGCCGGCGGCCCGGCTGGCTCCGGTCTCCGGTCCGGTGTTCCCGGCCGCGACGAGTGCCGCCCACTGGTCCCGGGAGATCGCGTCACGCGCCGCACGTCGTCCTGCCATGCCGTCACCCTACTCGTTGACGAACAATGGTCGCCAGTAGAACAATGTTCGTCGCTGGCCGGAGGGCAGCACCACTCGAAGGGAATCACCATGACGACCTCGGTCTCGATCATCGGCGCCGGCCTCGGCGGACTCACGCTCGCCCGGATCCTGCACCTCCACGGCATCCCGGCCACCGTCTACGAGGCGGAGGATTCCGCGGGCGTCCGCACCCAGGGCGGACAGCTCGACCTCCACGAGGAGGACGGCCAGCTCGCCCTGGAGATGGCCGGGCTCACGGCGGAGTACCGCGCGATCATCCACCGCGGCGGCGGGGCGCGCCGCGTCGTCGACGAGGGGGGACGCGTCGTCGTCGACCGGCCGGACGACGGCTCGCTGACGCGGCCGGAGACACTGCGCGGCGACATCCGCCGGATCCTGCTCGCATCACTGCCGCCCGGCACGGTGCGATGGGGCAGGAAGTTCGTCTCGGCGACCCCCGTCGGGAACGGACGCCACCAGCTGTCGTTCGCGGACGGCTCGACGGCCGTGTCCGACGTGCTCGTGGGCGCCGACGGGGTCTGGTCCAGGGTCCGGGCCCTCGTGTCGGACGCGCGGCCGGTGTACTCGGGCATGAGCTACGTCGACACCTGCCTGCACGACGTCGACACGGCCCACCCGCGCGTGGCCCGCCTCGTCGGGAACGGCGCCCTGTACGCCCTGGTCCCGGGCAAGGGGTTCCTCGCCCACCGTGAAGCCGGTGACGTCGTCCACACCTACGTCGTGCTGCATCGCCCGATCGAGTGGTTCGACGCGATCGACTTCACCGACGTCCCGGCGGCGAAGGCGCGGGTGGCGGCGGAGTTCGACGGCTGGGCGCCGGAGCTGCTGGCCCTGATCACCGACGGCGAGTCGGCACCCGTCCTGCGCAGCATCCACCAGCTGCCCGACGACCACCGCTGGGACCGGGTCCCCGGCGTCACCCTGCTCGGCGACGCGGCGCACGCGACCGTGCCCGGGGGCGACGGGGCCAATCTCGCGATGCTCGACGGTGCCGAACTCGGCATGGCGATCGCGGCCCACCCCGACGATGTCGAGCAGGCCCTCGCCGACCACGAGAGCAGGATGTTCCCCAGGAGCCGGCGGGCAGCGGCAGCCGCCCACCGGACCGTCGACTTCGTCTTCGGCGCCGACGCCCCCGCCGGGGTCGTCAGCCTGTTCTCGGCGGACGACAGAGCCTCCGCCTGAGCCGGCGCACCGCCTGCCGCCCCTGTCACGGGCCGGCACGGCGGTGCTACAGCTTGGTCATCTTCGTGTACGGGCTCAGGATCCGCATCTGCTTCGAGCCGAAATCCACGAGTGCCGCGGTTCCGTCCTCGATGCCGACGACCCGGCCGAGGCCGTACACGTCGTGGGTGACCTGGTCCCCCACGGCGAAGTGCTTGGGGTCCGGTGCGACCGGGGCTTTGAAGGGACTGGTGGGCAAGTGGCGCTTCGGGGCGGCAGGCTTTGTCATCGCCCCCAGTATGGGCCCACGGACCACACTGGTGGCTACCCCGCTGTCCGGTGGATTGCGTTCCGGCGGCTGTGAGTCTGCCCACCCGTCCGCGTGCAGAAGGGTGGGGCTGGGCGGTTCGGCTTCGTCGGAGGCCCCGCCCCCCGTACCCTTCGGGGACCAAGGCGTCAGATAGCGGGCGTCCACGAAAGAAGGATCTGATCCACACATGCTGATCGCTCAGCGTCCCTCGTTGACCGAAGAGGTCGTCGACGAGTTCCGTTCCC
>NZ_JBEZLP010000061.1:0-38111 GCF_040652195.1 Streptomyces sp. NPDC048278 | reverse complement strand
GCCCACGCGGCGGGAGCGGGGACGGGCCCGCCGCGTGGGCGGGGGCGGGCCCGCCCACGTCACGACGGCTTCCGCCCTCGCCAGTCCAGGCACACGACCAACGCGTCGTCGTCCGCCAGGACGGCATCGCCGCGATGACCCGCCAGTTCGCGCAGAACGGCGCGCGGCACCTCGGCGGCGGGCAGCAGCCGCGTGGACTGGATGGCCCGGGCGAGCGCCCGCTCTCCGTACGTCTCGCCCTTGGGCGAGTGCACCGCGTGGACGCCGTCGCTGACGAAGATGAGCCGGTCTCCCGGCTCGACGGCGAAGTCCTGCGTCACGTAGTCCGTCTCCTCGAACATGCCCAGAGGCAGCTGGGCCTCGAAGGGCACGCGCTCGACCGCGCCGGCCCGCAGCCGCAGCAGCTGGGGGGAGCCGGCGTCCACCACGCGGGCCCGGCCGGTCGCCAGGTCGAAGTCCAGCATCAGGACGGACAGGTACCGGCGGCCCCGGTAGTGGGCGTAGACGGCCTGGTCGGCCAGGGCCGCCTGGTCCTCGATGGCGATTCCGGCGCGCCGCGCGTTGCGCAGGGCGTTGACGGCGAGGTTGGTCAGCAGGGCCGCCTCTATGCCCTCGCCCATGCCGTTCGTGACGTACAGCATGAGCCGGTCGGACGTGGCGGACCAGTCGAAGTTGTCCCCGAAGACGGCGTAGGCCGGTTCCAGCTGGCAGGCCAGGTCGTACTCGGGCCGCGAGCAGGAGCGGCCGGGCAGCAGGTGCCACTGCATCTCCGCGGCCAGGGTGAGCCGGTCCTTGCGCCGGGCCTGGAGGTACAGGTCCGTGTCGCGCTCGGCCACGACCACCTCGTGCGCCAGCGCGTCGGCGATCTCGGCGAGCTCCGGGACGCAGCCGGACGCCGTCTCGCCGTCGCGCAGCGTCACGGACAGCACGCCGAGCCGGTCGCCGCGCACGCTCACCGGCAGATGGATCCGGGCCGGCCGGCCCCGGCCGTCCTCGCAGTAGGGTGCCTGGGAGCCGAAGGCCCGGCCGGCCGGGCTGCCGTGCACCGGGAGCGGCTCCAGGTTGTGCGGCGCCCCCGACACCGGCTGAAGCACCGTCAGGCTGTAGTCGGCCATGAGCAGCTCGACGTCCGCCGCGCCGTATCGCTCGGTCAGCACGACGCGGACGGCGTCCAGCAGTTCGTGGGGAGCCGCCGTGCGCAGTGCGCGTTCAGCGGTTTTGAATCTGTTCACGATGAGAGGTGCACCATTCTTTCTCCTGACAACGTGCGGGCCCGGCAGCGCCGGGCTCCGCGAGGAGCCGCATCTGTCGTCCCGAGGTGTCTGTGGCCGGTGGCGGCTGCTAGTAGGCTGAGAGGCGCCCCAGTGCCTGCGAGAGTGTGACCGTGACTGCCTTCCGCCGCCGCCCGGAGCCCGAAGAGGTCGCACGCGTGACCACACGGGCCGTCGAGCTGCTGGAGGTTGTCTGGGGGCGGGCCTCGACCGCGCCCACCTCGGCCTCCCAGCTGCGCGTGCTGCACATCCTCGAACACCACGACGGCATCAACCTGCGCACTCTCGCCGAGTTCCTCGCCTCCACCCCGCCGTCGACGAGCCGGCTCTGTGACCGGCTGCAGGCCGCGGGGTTCGTCGAGCGCGTGGTGAGCCCGGAGGACCGGCGCGAGGTTCGGCTCCATCTCAGCGCCCGGGGGCGCTTCTTCCTCGCCGATCTGCGCGCCCGCCGGGAGAGCGAGTTGCAGAAGGTGCTGGCGGACATGCCCGCGGCCAAGCGGGTCGCCCTGCTGGAGGGCCTGGAGGCGTTCTGCGCCACCGCGGCCACGCAGACACACGGTGAGGCTCCGGACTCCGACAGCCGGACCGCCTGAGGAACCTTCACGGCACCGGTGCCACCACCGCTTCACGGCGATGGCGGGCGGTGCCCGGAGCGGTCTCCGTCCACCGGATCATTCCAGGTCCTTCCCCGTGTACGTCCGACGCGGCTACTCTGTTGCCTCATGGCTATTGTTGTCAAACGGCAACTGTTTTTCGCATTCTCCTCACACCTTTCGGCCACCTCCCCTCGGCACGATCCGGAGCGACCATGCGGTACGTCCCGAACGCCGGAGACCCACGAGTGATCGGACGCACGTCCCGGCAGGTGACGCGTGCGCGGGGTGTTCACGACGGCCGCCTTTCCGCGGTCGCCGCCACGCCCCTGCACCCACCGCCTCCGCGCGGTCGTGCTCGCCCTCAGGAGGACCCGGCAGTCATCCGTGTACCCGCAGAGCGGGACCGCATGACGATCGTCGCCCTGTCCGGGGCGACTCCCGGGGGAAGCGGCCCGGCCTTCCGGTCCGGCCCCACCCGTCCCCCAGGGGGCGGCGACGTGAGGATGGCGCCATGCACCCGGCTCCCGACCTGAGTGTGCTCATCGACCGCCGCGAGCAGATCTTCGTGCTCACCGTGCGGGGCGAGGTCGACCATGACGACGCCGGCGACTTCGCGCGCGCCTGGGAGGCGGCCGACCGGGCGGCGATGCCGGTCACGGCGGTGGACCTCACCGGGGTCACCTTCGCCGACAGCATGCTCCTCAACGCACTGATCCGGGCCCGCCACCGCCACCAGGCCGACGGCAGATCCCTGGTGCTGGTCGGCCCCCTGCGCGCCCCCGTCAGCCGGCTCCTGGAGATCAGCGGCACCACGGACCTGTTCCCCGTCACGGACGCCTGCCCCGGCGGAGACCGCGCGGACCCGTAAGGCACCGCGACCGCGCCGCCGGCGTGACCGCCCCCGGGCGTGGGCTCTGGAGCGGGGAGAGCCGTACGTCGTGCCGCGTACTCCGCCGCATCAGCCGGGAGGACACGGGTACGCAGGGTGCAGGAGGCCGAAGACGGCTGGTCGAACGCCGAAGGACCACGTCATGAGCGCAACGAACCAGGGTGGGCCCGGGGGCCCTGCAACGAGAAGGGGCTCGGGAACGATCGGCCGCCGCTCGCCCCGGACCGGTACGGAACCCGCCATGGTACGAAGCCCGCTCCGGCTGCGCCTGCTGCTGTCGGCCGTATTCGCCCCGGTCTTCGTCGCGGCGACCGTGTACTTCGCGGTGTGGGCGGCCGGGTCCCACCCGGGAGAGAGCCCCGGGCGAGGGCCGTTGACCGTCCTCGCGGTGGTGTGCGGAGTGCTCGCACTTCTCGCCCTGACCGACCTGGTCGTGGTGACGCGTCGGCTGCGGCGCGAACGAGCCGGCGCACCGGCCACGCGCTGAGCGCCGCCGCTTCGCCGGGATACGGCCGGCCGTCGTTCAGCCGCCGGTACGGCTCCGCGCGCTCGAAGCCCCGCGTCCCCGCCGGCGCACCGTCGGGGCCCGAGTGGCGGTGATCACGGACGCCGTTCGGGAAGTGCCGCGTAGGCCTGGGCTGTCGTCGTGGTGGGCGGTAGGGTGTCGAAACAGCCCTTGACCTGCAAAATCGCAGGCAGGGAGCCTACTTGTGGGAGTGCCCCAATGCTGCGCACCATGTTCAAGTCCAAGATCCATCGCGCCACC
Organism: Streptomyces sp. NPDC048278; assembly: GCF_040652195.1. Classification (NCBI taxonomy): domain Bacteria; kingdom Bacillati; phylum Actinomycetota; class Actinomycetes; order Kitasatosporales; family Streptomycetaceae; genus Streptomyces; species Streptomyces sp. NPDC048278. The sequence goes on along the minus strand of NZ_JBEZLP010000061.1, from coordinate 34,589 downwards.
GTCACCCAGGCCGACCTGCACTACGTGGGATCCGTGACCATCGACGCCGACCTCCTCGACGCCGCGGACCTGCTGCCCGGCGAACTGGTCCACATCGTCGACATCACCAACGGCGCCCGGCTGGAGACGTACGTCATCGAGGGCGAGCGGGGCTCCGGGGTCGTCGGGATCAACGGGGCGGCGGCCCACCTCGTGCACCCCGGAGACCTGGTGATCATCATCAGCTACGCTCAGGTCACCGACGCCGAGGCGCGTACGCTTCGGCCGCGGGTCGTGCACGTCGACCACGACAACCGGGTCGTGGCCCTCGGCGCCGACCCGTCCGAGCCGGTACCGGGCTCGGACCAGGAGCGCAGCCCGCAGGCCGTGTCGGCCTGACCGGAGGACCAGGAGGGCGACATGAGCGACATCGAGATCCGCGACGACCGTGCGGCCGGCCGCCTTGAGGCGGTCACCGGCGACGAAGTCGTCGGCCACATCGAGTACTTCGTCCTGGAGTCGCCCTCCCGGGCCCTCGTGCCCGTCCACACCATCGTGGAGCCGGAGCACGAGGGGAAGGGCATCGCGGGCTCCCTCGCCCGTGAGCTGTACGCGATCTCCGAGCGGGAGGAGACCCCGGTGGCACCGCTCTGCCCGTACGTCGTCAGGTGGGCCGAGCGCCACCCCGACGTGGCGCCGACGCCGGACCCCGAGCTGCTGCGCGCCGCGAAGGAGTGGCTGGTCGCCCACCCCGGCCGCTTCTGAGGGCCCGCACGTGCTCGCCCTCCTCCACACCTCACCCCTTCACGTCCCCGTCTTCGACGCCCTGCGGGACGAGCACCACCCGGGCCTGGAGCTACGCCACTCCGTGGACCCGGACCTCCTGGCCCGGGCCCGCCGAGAGGGCCCCGAAGCGGTCACGGCAGATGTCGCCGCGGCCCTCCGCCGGGCGGTGAACGCCGACGTACGGGCCGTGCTCTGCACCTGCTCGACGATCGGCGAGGTCGCGGAGCGGGCCGCCGCCGAGCTCGGCGTACCGGTGATTCGCGGCGACCGCCCCATGGCCGCCGCGGCGGTCGCCACAGGCCCCCGTGTCGCCGTCCTGGCGACGGTCGAGAGCACCCTGCCGCCCACCCTGGCCCTGCTCGACGACGAGGCGCGCCGCGCGGACCGCCCGGTCCACGTCCGCGCCCGGGTCGTACCGGACGCCTGGACCCGCTTCGAGGCCGGTGACATCGAGGGATGCGCCCGCCTGGTGGCAGCCGCGGCGGACGCCGTGACCGACGCCGACGTGATCGTCCTGGCGCAGGCCTCCATGACCTCGGCCGCGACGTTCACGACCACGACGGTCCCCGTCCTGTCCAGTCCGCGCCCGGGCCTCGCGGCGGCGGCGAGGAGTGCGCGCGCGCCGCTCGGGTACGTGGGGCAGTAGACCCCAGAGGTGACATCGAGCCACTGGCCGGAGAACACCATGACGAACCCACCCCCAGCCCCCCACCCTCCGGACCCCTACCCGAGCCCGGTCCCCACCCCCCAACCACCCCCAGCCCCCGAACCAACCCCACCACCCCAGCCCCCGACACCCCCCACCCCACCCCCCATCCCCCCAGACCCAAACCCCACCCCATCCCCAGGCCCACCCCTGACCTGACCCACCCCCACCCCCTCAGGGGCGCGGGGAACTGCGCGAAAACCCCCGACGGCCCGCACCCGACATCCAACCGGGACCGCCCCGCCACCCCTCAGGGGCGCGGGGAACTGCGCAAATCCCCCCGACGGCCCGCACCCGACAACGAACCGGGACCGACTCCCACCCCCCTCAGGGGCGCGGGGAACTGCGCGAAACCGCAGCCCACCCGCACCCGCAAGCGACCGGCGCGCTACGCCGTGACCTCCGAGCGGTCCCCGCCCCACAGCGTGTGGAACGACCCCTCCCGGTCCACCCTCCGGTACGTGTGCGCCCCGAAGAAGTCCCGCTGCCCCTGCGTAAGCGCCGCAGGCAACCGCTCCGCCCGCAACGCGTCGTAGTACGCCAGCGCCGCCGAGAAGCCGGGCACGGCGACCCCCTCCCGCGTCGCGGCGATGATCACCTCACGCCAGTCGTCCTGCGCCGCCGCGATCTCCCGCGCGAACGTCTCGTCCGACAGCAGGCTCGGCAGATCCGCCCGCGCGTCGTACGCCGCCCGGATCCGGTCCAGGAACGCCGCCCGGATGATGCAGCCGCCCCGCCAGATCGAGGACACCGCCCCGAGGTCGATGTCCCAGTCGTACTCGTCGCTGCCCGCCTGGATCTCGTGGAAGCCCTGCGTGTACGACACGATCTTCGACGCGTACAGCGCCTGCTCCACCCGGTCCGCGAACGCCGCCGCCTCCGCCTCGGACAGCGCCGTCGGCTTCGGACCGGCCAGCCCCCGGGACGCGGCCCGCAGGTCGGCGTGGCCGGACAGGGACCGCGCGAAGACCGCCTCGGCGATGCCCGACACCGGCACGCCCAGGTCGAGCGCGATCTGCACCGTCCAGCGGCCGGTGCCCTTCTGCTCCGCCTGGTCCACCACCACGTCCACGAACGGCTTGCCGGTCGCGGCGTCCACGTGCGCCAGCACCTCCGCCGTGATCTCGATCAGGTACGAGTCGAGCCGGCCCGTGTTCCACGTGCGGAAGATGTCCGCGATCTGCGCGGGGGAGTACCCGGCGACATCGCGCAGCAGCTGGTACGCCTCGCCGATCAGCTGCATGTCGGCGTACTCGATGCCGTTGTGCACCATCTTCACGAAGTGCCCGGCGCCGTCGGGACCGATGTGCGTCACGCACGGCGCGCCGTCGGCCGCCTTCGCCGAGATCTTCTCCAGCATCGGACCCAGCGAGTCGTACGACTCCTTCGGCCCGCCAGGCATGATGCTCGGCCCGTGCAGCGCGCCCTCCTCACCGCCGGACACGCCCATGCCCACGAAGTGGATGCCCTGCTCGCGCAGCGCCTTCTCGCGGCGCCGGGTGTCCGCGAAGTGCGCGTTGCCGCCGTCGATGATCATGTCGCCGGGCTCCAGGAGCGGTGCGAACTCCTCGATCACCGCGTCCGTCGGACCGCCCGCCTTGACCATGATGACCAGCCGGCGCGGTCGCTCCAGCGCCGCCACGAACTCCTTGGCGGTCTCGGCCGCGATGAAGTCGCCCTCGTCCCCGAAGTTCTCCACCAGCTCGTGTGTCTTCGACACCGTGCGGTTGTGCAACGCCACCGTGTAGCCGTTGCGCGCGAAGTTCCGGGCGAGGTTGCGGCCCATGACCGCGAGACCCGTGACGCCGATCTGCGCCGAAGTGCTCATACCGCCTGCTCCTCAAGAATCAAGTCGATCCCGTAGAACGTGCAAGGGATGCTGCCGCCGCTCATGCCCGCCAGTATTGCCCAAAGGCCATCCTGACCCGCCGTTCGACCGGCCGCACTTGCAGATACGCACCACACCGGCCCGACGCCTCAGTAACCTCGTGAAACGCATTCAGGGAGCCCTGCCGGACCCGTACGGCTGACGGTGCGTCAACGCCTCTCCCGCTCGCACCCGTTCGGGCGCGACGGCCGGGTACCCGGGGACAACCCGGGGAGAAGAGGCGGCTGATTGCCGTCTTGTCATGGCCTGTTCGGGACGCTTACTTTTGGCCTTCCTGACGCGCGTGGCGAGGGGGACTTCCGACATGGCCGAACACGGCCGGCACCGCCGGTACCAGCCGAACAGGATCAACCGCGCCTCGCTCACCGTCACGGCGGGCGGTGCCGGCCTCGCGCTCCCGCTCGCCGCCGCCGGAAGTGCCGACGCGGCCTCCGTGTCCACCTGGGACCGGGTCGCCGCCTGCGAGTCCAGCGGCGACTGGGGCATCAACACCGGCAACGGCTTCTACGGCGGCCTCCAGTTCACCCAGTCCACCTGGGAGGCCTACGGCGGCACGAGGTACGCGCCACGCGCCGACCTCGCCACCAAGGACCAGCAGATAGCGGTGGCGGAGAAGGTCCTCGACGGCCAGGGCCCCGGCGCCTGGCCGGTCTGCTCGGTGCGGGCCGGGCTCACCCGCGGCGGCGACACCCCCGACGTGCACACGGAGAGCGCCGCCACCCACCCCGCGACGGACCACGCTGCGAAGGGTTCGGCCAAGAGCGCCACGAAGAGTTCCGTACGGGACGTACAGCCGCAGACCACCCCGCAGTCCCGGGCCGGCCGGGCCGAGATGTACACCGTGGTGCACGGCGACACGCTCTCCGGGATCGCCGACGAGCACGACGTCTCCGGAGGCTGGCACCGGCTCTACGCGGCCAACCGCACGACGGTCGGCTCCGACCCCGACCTGATCCTGCCGGGCCAGCGGCTGAGCCTCACGGGCCGGGCCACGAAGACCGAACCGGCGGCGAAGAAGCCGGCCACGAAGACCAAGGCCCACCCCAAGACCGAGCCCAAGTCGGAATCCAGGACGAAGGCCGCGAAGACGAAGTCCGCCACCCACACCGGCCACACCCTCGTCGCCCCCGTCGACGCCCCGATCGGCACGCCCTACCACGCGTCCGGCTCGCACTGGTCGAAGGGCTACCACACCGGCGTCGACTTCCTCGCGCCCACCGGCACCTCCGTGAAGGCGGTCGAGGCCGGGGAGGTCGTCACGGCGGGCTGGGGCGGCTCCTACGGCTACCAGGTGGTGATCCGGCACGCCGACGGCCGCTACACGCAGTACGCCCACCTGTCGGCGATCTCCGTGCGGGCCGGGCAGAGCGTGTCCACGGGCCAGCGGATCGGCCGTTCCGGCTCCACCGGAAACGCCACGGGCCCGCATCTGCACTTCGAGGTGCGGACGGGGCCCGGTTTCGGCTCGGACATCGACCCGGTCGCCTATCTCCGGGCCGGCGGCGTCAGGATTTGATCCGCGTACGGTGCCGTTCCAGGAAGGGACCGTGCACGTAGTCGGCGGCGGGCAGCAGCACCTCGGGCACCTCCGGGACCACGTCCCGCAGCGCGGAACCGGTCCGCTGCTGCGGCATCCCGACCAGTGAGGCGGCCTCCGCCGACCTGGCCACCTCCACCGGCTCCGCCTGCGTCGCGCCGAAACGGTCCGAGCCGACACGGTCCGAACCCGGACCGCCGCGCTCCGCACCCGCGTGTGCCAGGCCCGCCTCGGCCAGTTCCACCAGCGCCTCGACCAGCGGCTCGGGCGACACCTCGGCCGCCGCGTCGACCCCGGCCACCGCGGGGTCCGGCACCGGCAGGGCCGGATGCGGGGTGCGCTCGATGCGCTCGGTCGTCAGCAGGATCAGGCCGCCCGCCGCCACCACGCCGCAGCCCAGTGCCAGCAGGGTGCCCGTCGCGCCGTAGCGGAACGTCTCGCCGAACATCGTGATGCCGACCGCGGCGGCCAGCACCGGGTTGACCACGGTCAGCGTGGCCAGGGGCGCGGCGAGGCCGCCGCCCCGGTACGCGGCCTGCGAGATCAGGACGCCCGCGACCGCGTAGGCGCCGATCACGGACAGCCAGAGCAGGTCGGCGGTGGCGATCCCGCCGTCCCAGTCGATCGCCACGACCTTGGTGAACACCGAGGACATGCCGAAGGCTATGCCGGACGCGACGGCGAGCAGCACGCTGCGCACCGCCGGATGCCGGTGCGCGGCGCGGCCCGCGATCATCAGCGCCACGACCGCCGCGCCGGTGACCACCGCGACCCCGATCCGCCCGGCGGAGGCCAGGGTGTGCGAGTCGGAGGAGCCGACCAGGGAGAGCAGACCTGCCAGACCGACGGTCGCCATGATCGCGCCCCGCCAGGCGGTCGCCCCGGCCCGGCGGCCGACGAACAGGGCCGCCATGGGCAGTGCGAACACGATGGTGAGCGCGCCCAGCGGCTGCACCAGGCTCAGCGGGCCGTAGGCCAGTGCCACGACGTGCAGCAGGCCGCCGAGGCCGTTGAGCGCCATCGCCCCCCACCAGCTCGGGCGGCGCAGCGGCGCGTACTGCTCGTCGGGGGAGGAGACCGCTACCTGTTCCTGCACGATCGCTCCGCCGGCGTAGGCGACGGCGGAGACGAAGGAAAGCAACACGGACAACGCGAGGGCGCTCATGTTCGGCTCCTCTGCGTCAGGCGGTGCCGCTTGGCCCCGCGCGGTGATCGGTCGGCTTCCATGAGCAACACTCTGCCCGTCCGTGTGCTTCCCGTCGTCGTACCTGAGCACCTAATGGGTCCTACTACCGATGGAGTACGGCGGGATCCCGATCATCCCCAGGGTGGGGGCCGCCGGGTGGAGGCGGCGTGTCTCCTTGCTCCCGGGAACCCTGGTACTACTGCTGTTCGTGGACCTGTACGAGGAGCTGGACCCCGATCTCGCCGCGCTCCGGCCGCTCGGCGGCTTCTTCGTGCTGCGCACGGTCCGACCGGCGGTAGGAGGTCCCGACGCGGCGCGGATCGGCCGGCTCGCGACTCTGGCAAAGGGCTATAAAAAACTCACGTCGGATGTTTACGGGAATGTCCTTACTTTCCGTGTCGAGGCCGTTTCGGGGCGTCTGGGGACCGCCGAGCCCCGGGTCGCCGCCTCCATCGCCCACCAGGCGCTGGCCGCCCGGCTCTGGTCCGTGGCCCTGGGCTGCGCCGTCCGCTACGGCCGCCTGCCCGACCTCGACCCGGGCCTGCTCCGCTGGGACCCCGCCGCCGGCGCCCCCGACGACCTCTGGCTCACCGAGGTACGCGCGCTGCCCGACGGCACCGGCACCCGCACCCGCATCGGCCCCGACCGGGCCGCGCCCGTCGATCCGGCCGCGCCCGTCGATCCGACCGGGCCCGTCGACCCGGTGGTGCCCGCCGCCCCGGAGGTGCTCGCCGACGCTGTCGTACGCGCCGTGGTGCACGCCCATCTCGAACCCCTCGGTGCGGCCCTGCGGGACCGCTACGGTCTCGCGGCCGGTCTGCTGTGGGGCAACGCCGGCTCCGCGCTGGCCGGTGCCGCGCGGGAGCTGGACCGCTGGGCGCGTGCGAACGACTGTGCGGATTCGGTCGCCCGGACCCGCGCCCTCGCCGACGCCCTCTTCGCGCACCCCCTGCTGAAACCCACCGGCACCCGCACCGGCCTGGCCTTCCGGCGCCGCAGCTGCTGTCTCTACTACCGGGTACCGGGCGGCGGCGTCTGCGGTGACTGTTGTTTCACACAACCACCGCGCTCTTCCCCGCGCGCCGCATCTGGGTGACCATGGAACAACCGGCCGTGGAGAGCGAGGGGTTGCGGGTGCGAGTCGGACTGCTGACCCGGGAGTACCCCCCGGACGTCTACGGCGGCGCGGGTGTTCACGTGGAGTTCCTCGCCAGGGAGTTGCGCCCCCTGGTCGACCTGGAGGTGCACTGCTGGGGCGAGGGCCGCGGGGTCGGCGTCGTCCGGCACCGCCCCTGGTCCGCCCTGGACACCGCCAACGACGCGCTGCGCACCTTCTCCGTCGACCTGGCGATGGCCGCGGGCCTCGAAGGCCGTGAACTCGTCCACTCCCACACCTGGTACGCCAACCTGGCCGGTCACGTGGCCAAGATGCTCTACGGCGTCCCGCACGTGGTGACCGCCCACTCACTGGAGCCGCTGCGGCCCTGGAAGGCCGAGCAACTCGGCGGCGGCTACGCCCTGTCGAGCTGGGCCGAGCGCAGCGCGATCGAGGCCGCCGACGGCGTGATCGCGGTGTCCGGGGCGATGCGCGCGGACATCCTCGACTGCTACCCCGCCCTGGACCCGGCGAAGGTCCACGTCGTGCACAACGGCATCGACACGGCCCTCTACCGCCCGGACCGCTCCACCGACGTCCTGGCCAGGGTCGGCATCGACCCCGGCCGTCCCTACGTGCTCTTCGTCGGCCGGATCACCCGCCAGAAGGGCGTGCCCCATCTGCTGCGCGCGGTACGGGACATCGACCCGGCGGCGCAGGTCGTGCTCTGTGCGGGGGCGCCCGACACGCCGGAGATCGACCGGGAGTTCCGCGAGCTGTTCGCGGAGCTGAGCCGGGTCCGCGAGGGCGTGCACTGGATCCCGCAGATGCTGCCCCGCGCCGACGTCATCCAACTCCTCACGCACGCGGCCGTGTTCGCCTGCCCTTCGGTCTACGAGCCGCTCGGCATCGTCAACCTGGAGGCGATGGCCTGTGGCACGCCCGTGGTGGCGTCCCGGGTCGGCGGCATCCCCGAGGTCGTCGAGGACGGCAAGACGGGCCTGCTGGTCGATCTGGACGACGACTTCGAGCAGGGCCTCGCGCGGGCGCTGGACGCGGTCGTCGGGGACCGGGAGACGGCCCGTCGGATGGGCGAGGCCGGACGGGAGCGGGCCGTGGGGGAGTTCGGCTGGGACGCCGTGGCCCGGCGCACGGTCCGGCTCTACGAGGAGATCCTCAAGCAGGCGTAACGACAGGCGTAACGAACAGGCCGCCTGTTCGACGTGATCCCGGTGCAGGCTTAGCGGGTGTGCTCCCAGGGCAGGCATGGAGCACCAGGGTGAGGGGAGCGGCCATGCGTCGTGGTGGGCCTTCGGTACTCGGGATCGTGCTGGCCGGCGGGGAGGGCAAACGCCTGATGCCGCTGACCGCCGACCGGGCCAAACCAGCGGTCACCTTCGGCGGTACCTACCGTCTGGTCGACTTCGTGCTGTCCAACCTGGTCAACGCGGACGTGCTGCGCATCTGCGTGCTGACGCAGTACAAGTCGCACTCGCTGGACCGGCACATCACCACCACCTGGCGGATGTCCAGCCTGCTCGGCAACTACGTCACGCCGGTCCCGGCGCAGCAGCGGCTCGGCCCGCGCTGGTACCTGGGCAGCGCCGACGCCATCCTGCAGTCCCTCAATCTGATCCACGACGAACAGCCCGACTACGTCGCGGTGTTCGGCGCCGACCACGTCTACCGCATGGACCCGCGGCAGATGCTCCAGCAGCACATCGAGGGCGGCGCAGGGGTCACGGTCGCGGGCATCCGCATCCCGCGCGCGGAGTCCTCGGCGTTCGGTGTGATCGCCCCGGGCTCGGACGGGCAGACGATAGAGACCTTCCTGGAGAAGCCGGCCGACCCGCCGGGCCTGCCGGACGCCCCGGACTGCGTCTTCGCCTCCATGGGCAACTACATCTTCACCACCAAGACCCTGGTGGAGGCCCTGCACCGGGACGCCGAGGACGAGGACTCGGTGCACGACATGGGCGGCTCGATCCTGCCCCAGCTCACCGCCCGCGGCGAGGCCCAGCTCTACGACTTCGGCACCAACCACGTCCCCGGCGAGACCAGCCGCGACCGCGGCTACTGGCGGGACGTCGGCACCCTCGACGCGTACTACGACGCCCACATGGACCTGATCGCCGAGCGGCCCGCCTTCAACCTCTTCAACCGGCAGTGGCCCATCTACACCCACTCCAACCAGCTCTCCCCGGCCCGCTTCAACGCCGGCGGCATGGCGAGCGAGTCCATCATCAGCGCCGGCTGCCTGATCCGGGGCCAGGTCACCCGGTCCGTGCTCTCCCCGGGCGTGCGCGTCGACCCGGGCGCGGTGGTCCAGGGGTCGGTCCTGCACGACAACGTCATCATCGGGCGCGGCGCCGTGGTCCGCGGCGCGGTCCTGGACAAGAACGTCGAGGTCCCGCCCGGCGCGACCATAGGCGTCAACCCGGACCGCGACACCGAGCTCTACACCGTCTCCAAGGGCGGCGTCATCGCCCTCGGAAAGGGACAGCTGGTCTCCTAGCCCCGCCCCGGGTGCCCGCCGACTCGGGCGCGACGCGCTGTGAGTGAAAACCCCTCATTTGCCGGATTTTGGTGCCCTCTCCCCTCACGATGCAGACAGCAATGTCGAACTTCGGAGGTCATCCGACATGAGAGGGACCCGTGGTATGTCACATACCACCGCGGCTCTCCGGCGCAGCCGGCTGTGCCTCGCCGCCGTGCTGACGGCGTCCGCGCTGCTCACCGCCCCCGCCGCGGGGGCCGCCGAACCGGCCGACGGCCCCCTCGCCGACCTGGTGAACCCGTTCATCGGCAGCCAGGACGAGGGCAACACGTTCCCCGGCGCGGCCGTGCCCTTCGGCATGGTGCAGCTCTCCCCGGACACCGGGCACAGCACCGGCTACGACTACTCCCAGCGCCGGATCCGCGGCTTCTCCCTGGTCCACCTCTCCGGCGTCGGCTGTGCCATCGGCGGCGACCTGCCCGTGCTGCCCACCACCGGCGACGTCACGCAGACGGACTACGCCACGTACGCCGCCGGCTTCGACCACGCCGACGAGGCGGCGAGCCCCGGCTACTACCGCGTCGGCCTCGACTCGGGCGTGACGGCCGAGCTGACCGCGACCGCCCGCACCGGCGTCCAGCGCTACACCTTCCCGGCCACCGGCAAGGCCAACGTCCTGCTCAACGCCCACCAGGCGCTGCACAAGCCGGTCAGCAGCGACGTCGAGATCCTCGACGACCACACCGTCCGCACCCGGATCACCGGCCACGGCTTCTGCCGCGAGACCGCCCCGTACACCGTCTACACGGTCACCCGCTTCAGCCGCCCCTTCACCGCGTACGGCACCTGGAACGGCACCGCGGTCACCCCCGGCTCCCGCACCGGAGCCGACGGCGCCTACGTCCGCTTCGACACCACCCGGGACCGTACGGTGGAGGCGACCACCGCCCTGTCGTACGTCGACGCACAGGGCGCCGAGGTCAACCTGCGCGCCGAGGGCGGCCGTTCGTTCGACTCGGTACGACGGCAGGCCCGGGACGCCTGGGAGCGGCGGCTCGGCGGCGTCCGGGTCCGGGGCGGCTCCCCGACCCTGCGCCGTACCTTCTATTCGTCCCTGTACCGCACCTTCCTCGCGCCCAACGTCGGCGGCGACGCCGACGGCCGCTACACCGGCTGGGACCGCCGGATCCACCGCGCCCAGGGGTTCACCTACTACCAGAACTGGTCGCTCTGGGACACGTACCGCACCCAGGCCCAGGCACTCGCCCTGCTCGCCCCGCGCGAGGCCCGCGACATGGCGCTGTCGGTGCTGAAGGTCGACGAGGAGGGCGGCTGGCTGCCCAAGTGGGGCTACGGCACGGTCGAGACGAACATCATGACCGGCGACCCGGTCACCCCCTTCCTGACCACCGCCTACCAGCTGGGCCTGCTCAAGGGCCACGAGGAGCGGGCCTACCGGGCCCTGAGGAAGAACGCCGACGGCGTGCCGCCGGCCGCCAACGCCGGGGTCGGCCGCGAGGCCAACGCCGAGTACCTCGCCGAAGGATTCGCGCCGTACCTCAAGGGCCGCCCGCACACCAAGGTGGGCGACTCCGACTACGACCACGGCGCCTCCGTCACCCTGGAGTACGCGCTCGCCGACGCGATGCTCGCGCAGATGGCCCGGGACCTCGGCCACGTCGAGGACGCGGCCCGCTACGCCACCCGGGCGCAGAACTACCGCAACGTCTTCGACCCCTCCACCGGCTTCTTCCGGGCCCGCGACGCCGCCGGCCTCTTCACCGGCAGCCCCGACCCGGCCCGCGGCATCGGCTTCCACGAGGGCACCGCCTGGCAGTACCAGTGGCTCGTCCCGCAGGACCTGCCCGGCGTGATCTCCCTGATCGGCGGCGAGCGCGCCACCAACGCCCGGCTCGACTCCTTCTTCGCCTACGACAAGGTGCTCGCCGACCCGGCGAAGACCGCCCGCGAGGTGTGGGTGCACGGCAACGCCTACGCCTACTACAACGCGGCCGTCTACAACCCGATGAACGAGCCCGACCTGATCGCCCCGTACACCTACCTCTCCACCGGTCAGCCCTGGAAGACCACCGACGTGGTGCACGCGGCGCTGACCCTGTTCACCGACGGCCCGACCGGGATGACCGGCAACGACGACCTCGGCACCATGTCCGCCTGGAACGTCCTGTCGTCCCTCGGCCTCTTCCCGGTGCAGCCCGGCTACGGCACCTGGGGTCTGTCCACGCCCGTCTTCGACCGGGCCGACGTCCGCCTCGACCGCCGCTTCTGGCCGAGCGGAGGGTTCACCGTGACCGCGCCGGGGACCTCCGCCGACCACCGGTACATCCAGCGGGCCCGCGCCGACGGCGGCGACTACGGCCGTACCTACCTGACGACCGGTGCGCTGCGCTCCCTGCGGTCGCTGGCGTTCACGGTCGGCCCGCGCCCGTCAGAGTGGGGTACGTCACCCGAGGCGGGACCGCCGGCGCTGAAGTGATCTCAGGTGCCCCATGAGTCCCGCCTCTTTCGGAGGAGGCGGGACTTAATCTGCTGTTAACTGAGCGTAGCGTGATCGTACTTGACCGTAATAATGAGTCGGCGTTTGACTGCTGATCCACCCTCCGTCAACGCGAGGCATTCCCTTTGAAGACTGCGACTGCTGATCTGCTCGCTCCTCTTGATCTGGCGTTCTGGAACATCGAGTCGGAGCAACACCCGATGCACCTCGGCGCGCTGGGCGTGTTCTCGGCGCACTCGCCGACCGCCGGCGCGCACGCCGCCGACCTGCTCGCGGCCCGGGCCGTCGCCGTACCCGGACTGCGCATGCGCATCAGAGACGTCTGGCAGCCACTCGCGTTCGGCAGCGCGGCCCGCGAGACCGACCCCGACTTCGACCCCCTGAACCACGTCCGGCTGCACGCTCCGACCGCCGACTTCCACACCGTCGCCGGACGGCTGATGGAGCGTCCGCTGGAGCGCGGCCGGCCGCCGTGGGAGGCACATGTGCTGCCCGGCGAGGACGGGGTGTCCTTCGCGGTGCTGTTCAAGTTCCACCACGCCCTCGCCGACGGGCTGCGCGCCCTCAAGCTGGCCGCCGGTGTCATGGACCCGCTCGACCTGCCGGTGCGCGCCCCCCGCTCGATCGAGCCGCCGCGCCCGATGCTGGCGCTGCCCGACGTGCGCAGGCTGCCCGAGCTGGTGCGCGGCGCCCTCTCCGACGTGGGCCGGGCCCTCGACATCGGCGCCTCGGTCGCCCTGTCCGCCCTCGGGGTGAGCTCGTCGGCCGCGCTGAAGTCCGAGCCGACCGGTACCCGGAGCATCGCCGGTGTCGACCTCGACATCGACGACGTGCACCGCGTCCGCAAGGCCGTCGGCGGCACCGTCAACGACGTGCTGATCGCCGTCGTCGCCGGTGCCCTGCGCCGCTGGCTGGTCGAGCGCGGCGACGGCACCGAGGGCGTCGCCCCGCGCGCCCTGATCCCCGTCTCCAAGCGCCGCCCGCGCACCGTGGCCCCGCAGGGCAACCGGCTCTCCGGGTACCTGATACGGCTCCCGGTCGACAACCCCGACCCGATCGCCCGCCTCGACCGCGTCCGCACGGCGATGGTCCGCAACAAGGACGCCGGCCCCAACCGGGGCGCCGGTGCCGTCGCCCTGCTCGCCGACCACGTACCCGCGCTCGGGCACCGGCTCGGCGGGCCGCTCGTCGGCCAGGCCGCCCGGCTCTGGTTCGACATCCTGGTCACCAGCGTGCCGCTGCCGGGCGTCGGCCTGCGCCTCGGCGGCCACCCGCTGACCGCCGTCTACCCGCTGGCCCCGCTGGCCCCCGGCCAGTCCCTGGCGGTCGCCATCTCCACCTACCGCAACCACGTCCACTACGGCCTGGTCGCCGACGCCAGCGCCGTCCCCGACCTCGACGTGCTGGCCCGCGCGGTCACCGACGAGGTGGACTCGCTGATCGCCGTCTGCGAGCCGTGATCCGGTCGGGTTTGGAGGTAATGCCCGGGGCTCCGTAAAATTCCCTGTTCGAAAGCGGGCGCGAGTCGGAGCGCCGCTGGTGGATCAGGGAAGCGGCAGCGCGATGACGGTGACACAGGACGGCCCGACGGCCGAGGACGCGGTGCGGGCCGTGGACGAGGCCGTGGACGGGGCCCTCGACGAGGCCTTCGACGATGCCCTCGACGGGGCCGTGGTCTACGGCCCCGGCATCGACCCCGAGCGGCTCGCCGTCTGCCTCGGCGTGCTCGCCGAACTGGACGAGCTGGAGGTCGACCACCCGGACGCCATCGCGGTGCGCCGGGCCACGGCCGGCGTCTACCGCACGGTGAAGCAGCGCCGCCGCCAGGAGCGCCGGGCCGCCAAGACCGCCCACGACAAGTCGGTCACCGAGGCCACCGCGACCGGCTCCGCCGAGCGCATCGACGACGAGACCGAGGGCCTGCTGCCCTCCTCCAGGACCGAGGAGGGCCGGGTCGCGGGGATACTCCAGCGCCCGCGCTCCTGCTACACCTGCAAGACCCGCTACGTTGAGGTCGACTACTTCTACCACCAGCTCTGTCCGGACTGCGCCCGGCTGAACCGCGCCAAGCGCGACGCCCGCGCCGACCTGACCGGCAAGCGCGCCCTGCTCACCGGTGGCCGCGCCAAGATCGGCATGTACATCGCGCTGCGGCTGCTGCGCGACGGCGCCCACACGACGATCACCACCCGCTTCCCGAAGGACGCCATCCGCCGGTTCAAGGCGATGGAGGACTCGGCGGACTGGCTGCACCGCCTGGAGGTCGTCGGCATCGACCTGCGCGACCCGGCGCAGGCCGTCGCCCTCGCGGAGCAGGTCGGCGCGGCGGGCCCGCTCGACATCCTGATCAACAACGCGACCCAGACCGTACGCCGGCTGCCCGCCGCGTACGCGGCCCTGGTCGAGGGCGAGAGCGCCCCGCTGCCCGCCGGCGAGCTCCCCGCCCACCAGGTCATCGGCGCCTTCAACTCGGGTGCCGTGGACGGTCTCGCCGCGCTGCCCCTCGGCACCAGCGGCCTGGACGCGCAGCAGGTCGCCGACCTCGCGCTCGTCGCGGGCAACGCCAGCGTGGCCCGGCACCTCGACGGCACCGCCATCGACGCCGGCGGCCTCGTCCCCGACGTCGTCGACACCAACACCTGGGTGCAGACCATCGACCAGATCTCGCCGATCGAGCTCCTGGAGACCCAGCTCTGCAACTACACGTCGCCGTTCATCCTGATCAGCGCGCTGCGGCCGGCCATGGCCGCGGCTGCGAAGAAGGCGGCGCGCGGCCGGTCGTACGTCGTCAACGTGTCGGCGATGGAGGGCGTCTTCAGCCGCGGCTACAAGGGCGCCGGGCACCCCAACACCAACGCGGCCAAGGCCGCCATGAACATGGTCACGCGGACCAGCGCGACGGAGATGTTCGAGACCGACGGCATCCTCATGACCTCCGTCGACACCGGCTGGATCACCGACGAGCGCCCGCACTACGACAAGCTGCGCCTGGCCGAGGCCGGCTTCCACGCACCGCTCGACCTGGTCGACGGCGCGGCCCGCGTCTACGACCCGATCGTCGTCGGCGAGCAGGGCGAGGACGTGTACGGCGTCTTCCTGAAGGACTACGCACCGGGCAAGTGGTGAGCCCTGCCTGAACCTCCGGCACGTACGGCCGCGGTCGCGGGTTCGGTGCACTCTGTTGCCGGTCGTGAGCCGTACCGTCATGCTTTGGACCATGGATCTGGGGGACGGCCGGCGTCGGCACCAGGCGACGCTGGATGTGTTGAGTCAGGAACTGAACAGGATCCGGGAACTCGGGTTGCTGCGGCTGCACGAGGCAGCCCTCGTCGAGCTGCCCGGACTGCTCGCCCGGTCCACCGGCGCGGTCGACACGGCCGTGGTGGAGGACGCGCTGCGCCGAGCGGTCGAGGGACTCGACCCGGGACAACGTGAGATAGGGCGGATCACCTTCGGCCTGCTGCCCGGCACGCGCGCACTCCCGGGCAAGACACGCCGTGACATGGCCGCCGACCTGGCCGAGGTCGGCGTCGACCGTTTTCGCAAGCACCATGAGAAGCTACTCATCCGCCAGCTCGCCGGGATGTTCCTCTCGGAGGCCGCACCGGGGGCGTCCGGGGCGCCCGTGGTCGTGCGGGCCGGTCGGCACCGGGTGGACACGCCCTTTCCACACGGCGAGGTGACGATCACCGTGCACGTTGCCCCCATCGAGTTGATCGAGGGCGCCGACGTTCTGGTGTCGTCGGAGAACATCTACTTCGAGATGTCCAAGACGTTCCGTCGCACCGTCTCCGGGAGCCTGCGCAGGGCGGGGGCGACGAAGGACGCCGGCGGGCGGATCGTGGACGACGTGATCGCTCGGGAACTGAGGTCCTGGAGCGAACGGTCGGTGCCTTCCGGGCTGCCGGTGGCACCCGGCACGGTGGCGGTGACCTCGGCGGGCGCGCTGGCCGGACGCGGGGTGCGGCGGATCTTCCATGCGGCGGTCACCACTCCGTCCGCGACCGGGAACACCTACGAGACCGCGCCGGAAGCCGTCGCCGAGGCGGTCCGTCGCGTCTTCGAACTCGCCGGCCAGGAGCGGGATTCCGGTCTGTTCCCGCTGCGGTCCGTGGCCCTTCCGCTGTTCGGCGCCGGGCGCGGCGGACTCACCGCCCGGAGCAGTGCGGAGGCGATCCTCGGGGCGCTGGAGATCTCTCTGGCCGGTGACCCCGACTGGTCGGTGCATCTGGTGACCCGCAATCCTGTCAGTGCGGGTGCCGTGATGGACGCGCTCGCCGCGCGACGTCAGTGAGGGCCGTCGGCGTGGCGACGGCGGTCGCGAAGCGCGGTGGCGGCACGCTCAAGGGGCTTCGGAGAGGCGGTACTTCTTCGGCGCGCCCTTGGGTGGGTCGACAGTGACCCACCCGTTCTTGATGACGTACAGGAAACCGAGGTTGCGTGCCCGGTAGCCGTCGGCGGTCCGCTCGGCGGGGATGGTGATCTCGTCGGACTTCTTGTGCTTGGCGTCGGGGTGAAGCCACGTACCGTCGTAGTAGATCCTTCCGCCGGTGGTCCGGCAGAGCACGATGCGGTGGAACTCCGTCGTGTACGCGTGCAGCACCGTCGCCCCGTCGCCGCCCGGAATGCGGGCCGCCACCGAACCGGGGCACGATGCCCCGGCACGGAGCGGTACCACGGTGGCAGGGGCGGCGGAATCGCGTGTGTACCAGTAGTAGGTCCCGGCGCCTGCGAGCGCCACGGCCGTCGCCGAGAAGGCGACCCACGCCGTGGTGCGACGTCGGCGGGCGGGCGCGGGCCTCGGCTGCGTCCGCGCCCGCGGTACGGCGGTGGTCGGGGGCGGCGCGACCTGTCGGGGCCGGGTGGTGTTCACCCTCGGCTGCGGCTGCGGCTGCGGCTGAGGTCGAGGCTGTGGGTGGGTTCGGGGCGTCTGCACCGGGGAACCGTTGGTCGTGACCTGAGCCTGCCGAGGGACGGTGCGTGGCTGCTGCACCGCCTGTCGGTGCTGGTCGGCGTATTCG
The DNA here is from genome assembly GCF_040652195.1 of Streptomyces sp. NPDC048278. Taxonomy (NCBI): domain Bacteria; kingdom Bacillati; phylum Actinomycetota; class Actinomycetes; order Kitasatosporales; family Streptomycetaceae; genus Streptomyces; species Streptomyces sp. NPDC048278. The sequence goes on along the minus strand of NZ_JBEZLP010000061.1, from coordinate 17,375 downwards.
TCCAGGGCGTACAGCGCGTCGTCACGGTAGGAGGGCGTCCGGCCGGCCGTGAGAAAGGCTGCGTGCACGGCCTGATGCCAGTCGGCCGCACTGGGACGTGTGGCCGTCGCGTACGGGTCGTCGAGCGCGCGGCTGAACATCTTTCGCAGCAACGGGTCCAGTCGGTCGGGGAACCCCGAGGGCTTCGTCCACCGCCCCTGCTCATGTGTCCCTTGCCAGCGAGGGCCGCCCGGGTTGAGGAAAAGTCCACGGTAGAGCACCAGGGCGAGCGCGAACCGGTCGCTGAACCGGTCGTGCGCGGGGATCAGCCCTGCGATGCGGCGTGGATCCGTCCACTCCTGTGTGGCCACCCCGTGTGTGGGTGGGTGGTTCCACGAGGTGAGTCCGTCGCAGTCGATGAGGTAGGCGTGGGTGTCCTGCTTCCGCCACACCAGGTTCTTGGCGGACAGGTCCCCGTGGGTGAGTCGGCGGCCCTCCAGTTCCTTGAAGATGTCGCATACGCGCAGCAGTACGCCCAGGCGCACCCGCGCCTCCGGCGGCGGTGGTTCGGCCCTGGCCAGGTAGAGGAAGTCGAGTGTGCGGGCCCCTGAACCACCCTCGGCACGCGTGAACATGAAGGACTGTGGGATGAGAGGGAGTACGACGCCCGTGATGTCGCCGTTCCTGCCGTGGATCACGTCGATGGGCCAGTTGATGGACGACTCGGCCGTGGTGGCGAGCCCGCCGGGCACGGCGGAGCCCGTGCCGTTCTCGGCGCGGTGCACGGCTTCCCGGCCGAGGATGGCCAGACGGTGCAGCCGGTCGATCTCGGACGACGCGGACACGGGAGCCTTGTACTTCTTGTACACGCGGGGCACTCGGTCTTCGCCCGTGCAGTGGTACAGCAGGCCCTGGCCGCCGTCCTCGTTGAAGGGCAGCGCCTCGACCTGGTACTTGCGGCCGAGCCTGCTGGTGACGGTGGTCATCGGTCATCCGTCCCTCAGCTGCCGTGGCCACACCACCAGGGCGGTCCGGTCGTCGTGCGAGCCCCGGCGCCGGTAGCGCAGCGAGTCCGCCATCGCGGCCGCGTCGCAGGGCCGCGACCAGCGGTCCGCGAGCCAGGCGCGTACCGCGGGTGAGCCGAACGCGTCCTCCGCCAATCCGTCCGATGCCAGGATCAGACAGCCGGCGGGGCTCTCCTCGGCCAGAGAGGCGTACTCGGCGACCTCCGCGGGACGCGGATGGGGCAGAGCGGCGGAGACACGGTTGACCGGTCCTCCGTCCCGTTCGAAGACGGTCGCCCACTCCTCTCCGGCCAGCCGCAGCACCGCGCAGTCACCGACCCTGGCGGCCCAGCCGGTGCCCTCGACAGGGAGCAGTACCAGGGCGGCCGTACACGACAGATCCCTGTCCGTGAGGCCGGCCATCCCCGCGGCGCGCAACTGCGAGGTCCGCGCGCAGGCCGCTTCGAGCACGCCGCCCAGCACGCCGGGAGGGTCGTCCGCAAGGCCGTCGGCGGTGACCGAGCGAGCCGTCTCGCACAGCGCGGCGGCCAGGACGGTCGCGCCGAGCTGTGAGGTCAGCGGACGGGAGCCCAGACCGTCGCAGACGGCCGCGACCAGCAGCGAGCCGTCGTCCGAGAGGGCGAACTGGTAGGCGTCCTGTGCCGTGGTGCCGCTGTTCATGTGCGACTGGCCGACGAGGCTCGCCGCTCCCAGCCATCGGTCCCCCAGCAACCCGCCGTCGGCCCGTAGTCCGGGCAGCGAGGTCGTCGGCGGTGCGAGCCGCGGGAGCGGAAGTGGCTGCAGATGGTCTCCTACCTCCGGGGCGTCCGTGGGCAGGGTGCGCAGCGGGGCTACGGGCGGAGGCGCGGTGTGCGCCGTGTTCTCGTCGGCGGACCGGCGGGAGTGGGCGTCGATGCCGATCGTGCCACCCGAAGAAGCGGGGGAGGGAACGTCGTCCGAGCCGGGTCCGGTGTCCGCGAGTGTGGCCGCGCGCTCCTGCCCGGGGTGTCCCGAGCCGGGGGCCGGATCCGGTCGGGAGGCGTCCGGGACCACCCGGGCCGCGGTCGTCGCAACTCCGTCGGAGTCCGCCGTGCTCGGGTGCGTCGCGTCGGCATGAGGTGGTCCGCTACCCGGTGCCGCCGCGCTGTCCGGTGCGGCACCTGCCTGATCGTGCTCGTCCGGGGCCGCGTGCCGGCCCCTGCGCCGTTTGAACACACGCACGCTCAGTTCACCGTGCGCTGGTCGAGCGGGAGCTGTGTGAGCTTCGTGCCGTCGAGCGGCACCGAGAGTGCGCCTCCGGTGGCCGAGGAGAAGCTGCTGGAGGTGGTGCGGATGCTCCTGAGTACCGTGCGCAGGATCTCACGGACGGCGGTTCCCGGGTCGCTCTCGTCGGTGAAGAAGGCGAAGCCTGTCGAGATCCGCTGGATGGCGTCCCGGTTCGCCTGACCGAAGCCGAAGCTGACGATCTGCGCCCCGTACTTGTCGTCCTTGGAGGTGATCTGTCCCTGGGTGTGGGTCCAGTCGACGCCTGCGTTGTGCTCGCCGTCGCTGATGAAGAAGATCACCGGCTGGTGGTAGGCGCTGCCCTTGCCGAGGCCCTTGATGCCGTCGCGCAGTGCGTCACCGGCGGTACGCAGTCCCACGTCGAAGTTGGTACCGCCCTGCGGGGCCAGCACGGGCATGTCGGCGTACGCGATGTCGGTGAGGGGCAGCACGATGTCGGCCCGGTCGGAGAAGGTGACGACGGCGAGCCGTGCGATCTCGCCGGTGGACGGGTCGCCTTTGATGGCCGACTTGATCTCGGGGAGGGCCTCGTTGACGGCAGTCATGGGCGCGCCGGTCATCGAGTACGAGACGTCGATGCAGAGGCAGACCGGAAAAACGGCGGGACGTTCGACGTTCGAGAATGCAGACATTCCTGTTCCTGACACGGTTCGGTGATCGAAGAAGGAAAGAGGGGAAAGCGGAAAAGGTTCGGCTGCGCGCTGGAAAACGATGCCGGCGTGGAAATCGAGTGGACGTCGTTGTGCTCGGTTCGGAACACGCCGAATGGCACAGCTGTGGCGGGCACGGGCAGTTACTGAGGGAAAAGTATGCACGTGGACGGGCAGCCGGTACGCGGTTTCATTCAAATACCCGGAAAGAGCCCGGAAGGTGCCCGGCTTTCGCCCGATGGCGGGCGCGAGCGGGTACGCGCACGGGCACCGGTGGCGCCCGCGTCAGGCCCCGGTGCCCGCGGTGTCCGCGGTGTCCGGAGGTCCGACCCTGACCCGGAACTGCTTCAGCTGCCTGTCGACCCACCGCACGCTGTCCGGCTCGTCCAGGTCGCGCGGGGGTTCGTCGGTGGCCTCCAGCAGGTCGCTGTGCGCGCACTGGTCGAACAGCACCAGTGACACCTTCGGGAAGGCGAGCCGCGAGCCGTAGAGGAAACCCTGCGCCCACGGGGCTTCGGCGCGCAGCCAGTGCGCCCAGCGACGGGTGAAGGCGTATTCCGTGGGCTTGGACCGCACCAGCCAGTCGTCATCCTGCTGCACCGCGTTGAGGTCGATCAGGGTGCGCAGCGAGAGCAGGGTCACGTCACGGGCCAGCCTGACCTGCGAGAGCCGCTTGCCCTCCAGTTCTCTGCGAGGGAGGACGCGGGTGGGGGTCGTGCCGTCGAAGCCGATGTCGCGCAGCAGCCTCTCGGCCAGCGCGGTCGTCGGATGGGGCGCCGCGTACAGGTAGGAGTACATGTCGTTGGGTGTGCTGTCGAACCGGCCGCCGCCGAAGTGGTGGTCCTGGGGCGTGGGGTTGAAGTCGGCCGCCTCGCGCTTGCGCGAGTGCACCCGGTACAGGATCCGGCCGGCCTCCCAGACGGCCCGCCTCGGTTCGGCCGTGCCCACATCCGGCAGTCGTGCGCCTCGGGCCATGTCAGTCCTCCTCTCCTACCGCACTCGCCGCGGCGAGCAGTTGTCCGTCCAGGCCCGCGCCGAGCAGTGACGCCGGGGTCGCGGCCAGCCAGGGGTTGGGGCCGAGCCACCAGTCGGCCACTCCCCAGGGATCCTCCGCCGCCCCCAGCATCCGGTTGACGGCGATGACCACGTCCCGGGGCTGGCCTTCGCCGTCGAACTGGAAGGCCGGCAACCCCTCGGTGCCGTCGTGCCGGCGCAGGCGGATCAGCTCCGGAGCCGTTGCCTCCACGCCGAAGTTCTCCCTCAGCTCCTCCTCGCGGAGCGCGGGCGCGGCCAACAGCCTTTCGTACGGTGAGGGTTGTTCCTCCGTGCCGTCGACCGGCGCCGGGCCGCCGTCCTGCGGTCCTGGCGACCCGGTGCCGAACGCGGTGAACGCAGCCAGCAGTTCGTGCGGCGGCGGCGACGCCGTGTCGGTGAAGCGCCGCGCCACTGCCCGGACCTCCTGCTCCGGCAGGGAGCGGAGCAGGTGCGCCGCGATCGCACGGGTCACCGCCCTTCGACGCTGCTCGTCGCCTCCCTCGGCGGCGAGATCGAGCAATGCGTCAAGTTGGTTCCGGTCCTCCGGGCTGAGTTTTTCTCGTATCGCCTGACGATCTCGCGTAAGCGCTCTGATGAGTCGGACCTCGTACTCGTCCATACGCCGCCTTCTGGAATCGGGATGGACCCGTACGGTAGTGAGGTAGCGTTCTTTTGGCAATCGGCCCGTCCCGGTAATTGTGCGGGTGTATAGCATTCGGCGGGCCCCGTGCACGGAATTCCCGACGCGGGTCCCGGACACAGGATCGAATCCGGCGGCGGCATACGACTGCCGCGCAGGGCGGCCGGGCACGGAATGAGCGGGTGTCGAGTCGAGGTGGGGAATGACCGAGAGCGGAATGGGCGGCGCCGGCCCGGAAGAGTCGCTGGAGCGAGTGGCCCGGTTACTCGGGGCTGCCGGACGGGCCCTGACGGAGGGCGCCGGGCATGAGCGGACGGCGCGACCGGCCCTCACGGAACTGGGTGAGGCCGAGCGTCTGCTGGCCGAGCTGTGCAACACGGTGACGGACGCTGATCAACGCGATGCGTTGTACGAGCTGTCCCTGGCCGCAGCGGCGATGCGCTGCGGACTGGAACCGGGCGGCTACCGGCTCGACCGGCTGCCGGAGCGGTTCCCTCTCCTGCGCGTGCTCGCGACCGAGCTGTACGGCGACGCCGGACCGGAACCCGAGATCGTCGCCCGTGTCGACCTGACCTGCGCATGGGCCTTCCATGTGGCCGACCGCTGGATCGGCTCCGTGCCCGGCGTGGCGCGCGAGGCGGACATGAACCTGATCGTCCGTCTGCTCGGCGACCTCCTGGACGGACCGGAACACGGTTTCGTCGCCGACCCCACTCGATGCCGCGCCGTCCTCGGGCTCGTTCTGTCGGACCGGTCGCGCTGCGAGGACCATCGCAACCCCGAACGGCTCGCCGACCGCCGGAGCGCCATCGCCCTGCTCGGGTCCGCACGGACGGCCGACGATCTCGATCCCTCGCTGGAGCCCGTGGTGACCTTCGACTTCGTCCAGCTCTCCGTTCTGGAGATCGACGACCGGTTCCGCGCCGACCCGTCCCGTGCCACGGCGGAGGCCGGGGCCGAGGAGGCGGTCACCCTGCTCGGGCTGACGCCGGCCCTGCTCGACGACGACCCGGTGAACGCGGCGGAGCTGGGCACGTTCCTGTGCGACCTGTTGCTCGAACTCTCCACGGCACAGCTGCACCAGGGCCGGGTCGTCGACTGGTACCGGGCGGCACTCGCTCGTCCCGGACTGCCGGACGAGACCGTCCTCGGGCTGAAGAAGGGCCTGGTGCACGCCCTGTGCTCACGGTCCGAGGAGAACCGGCGCGGTCAGCGCCCCGGCGACCCCTTTCCGGCACGGGACCGCGAGGCCGCCGCGGAACTGGTGGAGGAGGTGCTGGCCACCTACCCCGCCGGTGAGAACGCGGACGGCGGGGCACCGGTGGACGACGAGTTCGTGTCGTACTTCGACACCCTTGTCCAGTTGCTCTGGCTGGACCTGTCGGAGGGCGTGCTGAGCGAACGGGAGCACGACCGGCTCGCGGTGTGCGCGCGGCAGCTCGTACCGCTGATCGGGCCGGAGGACGACGACCGGGCCGAAGCGGTGCTCAAGGCGGCGATCGTGCTGGGCCAACGTGCCGTGCGCCATGGCCTGCCACTGGCCTACGGAGTCGCCGAGCAGGCCGTCATGAGCGGGCGGCCGGACTCCGTCACACCTCTTGAGCGCACCGCGCCGGACCTGGTGGCGGATGTCCGCGAGGCCGTCGACCTGCTGCGCACGGGCACGGGACTCTACCCGCACGACGACCAACTCCACCTCTACGCACACGGGTTCCTCGGTGTCGCGCTGTTGCTGGACTTCGCCTGCCGGCTGCCGGTGGCCGACTCCGCCGTGCTGCGTGAGGCACTGCGCTGCCTGCGGGTGGCCATGGAACGTCTTCCCGAGCAGGCCGGACTGGGGGACGACGACTTCAGGGGAGCCTTCCTCATCGCCCTGATGTACCGGATCTGGTACACGGAACCCTTCGTGCGCGCGGCGACCAACCGGAACGGCCCGGCCGTACCCGACGTGTCGGGCTTCGCAACCGTCGAGGACGACGTGCAACTGCTCGACGCGGTACTCAGTTCGTCCGACAGGGAGGAGCCTCTGCTCGCCTTCCTCTTCGTCATGGTGCGGCTGCTGCGATCCCCGGACATTCCGCCTTCGGTAAGGGACTCCCGGGCCTGGTCGGAAGAGCTGAGGCGGGCCATGCCCCGGCTTGAGCCGGAGGCGACCGGCCTCAGGGTGATCATGCTGGGGATAGCGGGCGTGCTGGGGCTCCGCGTCGAGGAGGCGGGCGAGGCCACCGACGTCGAACGGAAGGTCGCACGGGCGGAGCTGAGGGAGGCGCTCGCCCTGCTCCCTCGTACATCGCCGCTGCGCCCACCGGTGCTGGCCGCCCTGAACCGGCTCGGTTCGGATGACGTGAGCCGACTGCTCGGACTCCTGCTGGGTGTCTCACGGGAATCCCCGGACGACAGCACCCGGCAGGCCGGGACCAGGTCCCGGACGACCGGCACGCCCGAGCCGGGCAGCGGACACCCGGCGTACGGCAGCGGCGGGCCGAGCCTGTCGGGCAGAGGTGCGGCGGCGCCCCGCCCGCTCGCGGTACTCGACACCGATGCGGCCGTACTGCTCGGCGACGGTACGCCCGACCCCTTCGCCGTCCCCGCTACCCGGGTCGCCGAACTCGTCGGGGCCGCGGAACCGACGAGTGCGCCCGTTGCCACGACCCTGGCCCTACTGCACCATCACCGCTGGCTGCGGGACCGGGACAACCAGGACCTGGACACCGCCGTCACCCTCGCGCGCAGAGCGGTGGCCCTGCTCGGGGCGGTCAGCACACCGGTCTCGGCCGAGAGCGCGCTCGCGGACCGCTGCGCCGAGTTCCTGGCCCGGCTGCTGCTGGACCGGCACCTCGTTCTCGGCGACCGCACCGATCTCGACGCCGCCACTCGCGCCTACGAAGCCCTGCTGGGGCGCGCCTCCTCCGACGTCGTGCTGCCTGCGCTGTGCGAACTTCTCGCCGCCTCGGGGGATCCCCGTGTACCCGCACGGCTGTTTCGGCCGACGCCCTCCCGGTGGACCGCGCCCTTCCGCGCCGAACTGATCGCCGTCGTCTTCGTGGGACCGGTGGCGCGGACCGTCGTCAACGGCTCGGCGTGCTCGGCCGAGGCCGCCGCCGACGCGCTCCGTGCGCTCCCGGACGGGCACCCCAGACGACCGGCCCTGCACGGTGCGCTCGTCCGGCGCGAGCTGGAGCAGGCTGTGGCCACGGGTGACCTCGGGACCGCACAGGCCGCCGCCGGCACGCTGCTCGACATCGCCGTCACCTGCCCGGAAGAAGGCATGCAGCGGCCGAGCCTGCTCCTCAGGGCGGCAGCTACGCTGTGTGACCTGTACGGGGTGGAAGGCGGGGACTGGGGCGGTGACCCGCACCGCCCGCGCGGCCACGCCCTCGACGCCCTGCTCGACCGCGCCGTCACCGTGCTCGATTCTGAGACCGAACACGGTGCCCACGGTTACCACGGCTCCCGCAGCCGCTGTGCCTACGGCCTGGCCGTCCTGCTGCTGGCCCGCCACGGACGCACCGGTGACGCCGAGGACCTCGGCCGGGCGCTGCGGGTGCTGCGCGACCGGTGGGCGGTGCTGCACACCGCTCCCGGTGATCCGCTCGCCCGGGCGGTGCTCCGGGCGCTCGCCGACGCGCACCGCGCCCACGGCCCTGCCGACTCCGGGCATCGCCGGGAGGCTCGGGCCACGGCCCGGTCGCTGCTGAACGCGCACGGCCGCGCAGTACTGCTCCAGTCAGGCACGGGACACGCCCTCGAAGCCGCCCGCGCGGTCGCTTCCGACATGCTCCGCCTGGTCGGCTGGAGCCTGGAGGACGAGGAGCCCGGGGCCGCGTACGAGGCGTTGGAACTCGGACGCGGGCTCGTCCTCAACGCCGCCACCGTCGGCGCCACGGTGCCCGAGCTGCTGCGCGACGGCGGGCACGAGGAACTGGCCCGGCACTGGGAGGACGCGGCGGGTGGCGCCGAACGGCTCGCCGTGTCCGACGGGCTGCGCCGCCAGGTTCTGGAAGCGTTCGAGGGGAGCGCCGCCGAGCGGCGGCTGGTGTCCGCACCGAGTCCGGGCCGGGTCGGCCAGGCACTGCGCCGTCTCGGGCACGACGCGTTGGTCTACCTCGTGCCCGGCACACGGCCGGGGCCGGGCGTGGCCACCGGCCTCCAGACGAGCGCCGGGCACGCGGTGGTCGTCGGTGCCACCGGGGTGGTGCAGGCGTTCACGCTGCCCGGCCTCGTCGCCTCCGCGGACAGTCCGCTCGGCGCCTACGACCGTGCCGCCGCGGCCTTCCGTAGTGCGGGCCGTGCGGACGACCGGCCCGCTCCGGGCGATCCGGAGGTCATGCACGCCAACCACGAAAGGCGGCTCGTCGGCCTGGAGCGGCGGTGGCGGGACGCGCTCGACACGCTGTGTTCCTGGGCGGGCGAGGTGGCGATGGGGCCTGTGCTGTCGGCCTTCCGGAGTCGGCTCGGCCGGACACCCCGGCTGGTGCTGGCTCCGGTGGGGGCACTCGGCGCGGTGCCGTGGCACGCGGCTCGCTGCCCGGACGGCCCGGCCGGTGCGGCGTACGCGTGCCAGCGGGCGGCACTGCAGTACTGTGCCACCGCCCGCCAGCTGATGGAGGTCGCCGACCGGCCGCGCGCCCGGCTGGGCGCCGGGACCGCCGCGGTGGTCGCCGACCCGCAGGGTTCCTGGCGGATGCACCGGGAGGCGGCGTTCGTCGGCTCGCTGTACGAGGGGGTCCGGGTCGTCGGAGGACTCGGCGAGTACGCCTTCGCCGACGTGCCGCCGTTGCCTCCCGTGCTGGAGTCCCTGCGCGCTCTCCTGCCCGGCCGTGGCCGGGTCCCGGTAGCCCTGCTTCATGTCAACTGCCATGCAGATATGGGCATGTCACCCGCGGACTCGATGCTCCGACTCTGTGCCGGGCAGCACATCACGGTCGCGGACGTGCTCGCGGGGGCTGCCGACCGCGACCGCGGGACGCCTGGGGGGACCGTCGTTCTCGCCAACTGCACCAGCGATCTGACGGTCAGCGACCACGACGAGGCGCTCACCCTGGCCACCGCCTTCCTCAGCGCCGGTGCCACCTCGGTGGTCGGTTCGCGCTGGGACGTGGCCGACGACCCGCGCACCACCGCGATGATGCTGATCCTGCACCATCGACTGCGCGTCGGAGACCGGGCCGGAGAGGCGTTGCGGGCCGCCCAGTTGTGGATGCTGGACCCGCGTCGGAGCGTGCCGGACGAACTCGGCCGGTACGGGAGCGTCTTCAGGGAAGCCGAGCAGCGCGGCATGGACGAACTGGAGGTGTGGTCCGCCTTCGCGCACCATGGGCAGTAGCCGTGCCGGGCGGACTCAGGGCGCCGTGTCGTCGATGCGCAGGTCGCGGCGCATCGTCCGGCGCAGCTCGGCCAGCACGACCCAGGCCGACTGGACCCGCTGTTCGCATTCGGGCGGGGCCGGGGCGCGGGGTGTGTCGGCCAGCAGCCGCTTCAGCACGCCGTAGCCGTCGTTCAGTCTGCGACTCACCGCCGACGCGGCGTCGAGGACCGGGTCCGGCAGCAGCATCTGTGCTTCCGCGTAGCTCGCGCGAAACACAGTGCGGGCCTCCTCCAGTGCCTCGTCGCACTCGGTCACGCCCGTGCCGACGCGCAGCCCGTGGACCACACTGATCTGTGCGGTCTGGTACTGGCGTGCCGCGGTGTTGAAGGTGACGTAGCAGGCGCGCAGCCGGGCACGAGCCTCGGCCCGGTGCCCCTCGGCCCACAGTTCGCGGGCGTCCGCCAGTTCCAGGGCGCGCATCCGCTCGTCATGCGCCCGGTCCTCCGCGTGCTGCCCGCGCAGCGCCTCGATCTCCAGCCGCTTGATGCGGTCAGCCCTGACCTGGGTGACGAGCGCCCCGCTCAGCGTGCCCAGTACACCCATACCTGCCACCAGAAGTGGTAACCAAGACTGCCCCACGCCACTTCCCCCGGATGTCGCTGTCTTCGGCTGCCGGCCCACGTGGCGGGTGCCCTGCGGCGGGCCGGCCGTCACTGGTCCGCCCCGGCCGTACCGACCCCCGCGTCGACCGTCGTCCGACGCCATTGTGGGGTCGACTTGACCTTGTTGTCACGGAAAACTGCAGTACGTCCATGGATTCGGTCGGGTCCATGCGCGCTCAACCGGGCACGAGAACGTCAGTGGACCGTACGTGCCGCCCGTACCCGGGTGCCGCCGTCCACCACGACGTCGGCCCCGGTCACCCACTCCGCCGCGTCCGAGGCCAGCCACAGCACCGCCCGTGCCACGTCCGCCGGCTCCCCGATCCGCCCCATCGGCAGCCCCGCCGCGATCTCCGCCTCCCGCGGCTCCCACATGAAGCGGGCCATCTCCGTGCGGACCAGGCCCGGTGAGACCGAGTTCACGCGTACCCGGGGGGCCAGTTCGCCCGCCAGTTGCTGGGTGAGGTGCAGGAGCGCCGCCTTGCTGGTGCCGTACGCGCCCACGTGGGGCCCGACGTGGGCCGCGCCCTCCGTGCAGATGTTGATCACCGAGCCGCCGTGCTCCCGCATCCAGCCGCGCCACGCGCACTGCGTCAGCCGCAGCGGGGCCTCCACGTTGACCGTGAACGCCTCCCGCCACAGGCCCAGGTCGGCGTCCATGAGGGGGCCGTAGGGGCGGTTGGTCGCCGCGTTGTTGACGAGGATGTCCAGCCGCCCGAACTCGGTCAGCGCCAGCCGGGTCAGCTCCCGGGCGTGCTCCGGCTCGGCGACGCTGCCGGCCAGGCCGACCCCGCCGAGACCGGCGGCCGTACGGCGCACCTCGTCCGGGTCCCGCGCGCTCACGCAGACCAGCGCACCGGCCGCCGCGAACGCCTCGGCGACCGCGCGCCCGATACCGCGGGTGCCGCCGGTGACGACGGCCGCCCGGCCCCGCAGACCGTACGACGGCCCGTACGATGACGTCATCGCCGTACCGTCTCATGACGGAACGTCAGTCGACAGCCCCCAGACGGGAGTTGCGGGCCGCGACCAGCTCCAGGACGGTCCGCCAGTCCTCCAGGACGCCGGCGTCGAAGCCCGCGGTGCGGCTCTCCTCGTCCGCCTGGCGCAGGCGCAGCACGTCGTCGTCGGTGGCGCCGCCGCGCCCGCGGACCAGATGGTAGACGCGTTCCCCGAGCAGGTGCCGTACCGCGTGTGCGGCGCCGGCGGCGGGGCCGAGCAGTTCCTCGATGCCGTGCACCAGGCCCGCGACCTGGAGTTCCTTGTCGGCGGGGCGGCTGCGGCGCAGCAGTGCCGCGGTGCGCAGCGCGCGCTGGTGCCGGCAGGCGTACAGCAGATCCATCAGCTCCTCGACGCTGCGCAGCTCCATGCGTCAGTCCTTCCGCGAGACAGCCGTTGTCCTGCGCCATCGGATCATGTCGAGTTTTCGACCCGGCCAACGCAACCTGAACTGCGCAGCCTGTGAGGGGAGCGGCGACCCGTCTCCCCGAAAGGGTGTTCGCATGGAGAGGTGGGGCGGTCAGGCCATAAAGGGGGCATCATGTTACGAACAGGTGCATTTGCGGGTCACCGAAATGCGGAGCGACTCGCGATAGTTACACCTTGTTTGCACTCCCTATCGAGCGGACCCCTGCTCATTTGGTTAACCTAGAGAGGACGGACAGCAAAAAGGGGTCCCACCCACACCCATGGTCCGTCCCGGGACGAGCCGGCCGACAGCGGCCTGCTCTCTTGTGAGCTACCGGCGCCACCGCGTCCGAACTGGCCTTCCATCCAGACCCGAGCGGGCGCCCGGCACCGGAACGCAGACCGTCCGGCACGCCCCGAGGGTGACCGACACATAAGGAGTGCGCGGTGACACCTGAGAAGACGAATCGCGAGCAGCGCCCCAAGGAACGCACGGAGCGCGCGGGCAGCCGCCCCGGACAGCTCGGCAGCCTCGACGTGTGGGCCCGGTCCGCCCCGATCCGCCTCGCGGGTTACGAGGAGGATCTCGCCGAGCCCCACATCCTGCCCAGCGTGGACTGACCGCCAGGTCGGTCCCGTCGCGATCGCCGACGCGCATGGGCGTGCGAGACTCACGCCCATGCTGATCAGAGAAGCCACCGCGGCCGACTGGCCGCAGATCTGGCCCTTCTGGCACCGGATCGTCGCCGCCGCCGAGACCTACGGCTGGGACCCCGACACCTCGGAGCAGGCGGCCCGCGACCTGTGGATGAGCCCGGCGAAGCGTGTCTACGTCGCCGAGGACCCCACCGGAGCCGTCGTCGGCTCGGCCTACCTGACCCCCAACTACGGGGGCCCCGCCGCGGGCGTCGCCAACGCCGGCTTCATGGTCGACCCCGACCAGGGCGGCCGGGGCATCGGGCGCGCGCTCGCCGAGCACGTCCTCGCCGAGGCCCGGGCGCACGGCTACCGGGCGATGGTCTTCAACGCCGTCGTCGAGACCAACCCCGCCGTGGCCCTGTGGACCTCCCTCGGCTTCACGATCCTCGGCACGGTCCCGCGGGCCTTCGACCACCCGAAGCACGGACCGGTCGGCCTGCACATCATGTACCGCGCCCTGTGACCGGCCCGGAGCGGCCCTAAGGCCTGTCCGACCATTCCCAGGGACACCACGAGCCGCAGAAGTCCCGTGAACCTCGGAACAGTGCCGCTCGTAGCCTCCTCTGCCTGATTCTTCGCGAGGCGGAGGAAACCTCATGCTGTCCCCTGACAAGAACACCCTGTTGACCAGCTTCGGGCGGGGCACGCCGGCCGGAGAGATGCTGCGCCGCTACTGGTGGCCGATCGCCTTCTCGGCCGACCTGGCCGCCCCCGACGTCCGCAAGGTCCGGCTCCTCGGCGAGGACCTGGCGCTCTTCCGGCAGGCCGACGGGAGCGTGCACGTGCTCGCCGACCGCTGTCCGCACCGCGGTGCCGCCCTGTCGCGCGGCATCGTCGAGGCGGACGGCCTGCGGTGCCCCTACCACGGCTGGCTGTTCGACGGCTCCGGCGCCTGTCTCCAGCAGCCCGGCGAACCGGCCGACTCGACCTTCCGCGACCGGGTGCACGCCCCCGCCTACCGGGCCGAGGAACTCGGCGGACTGGTCTTCCTCTACCTCGGCCCGGCGCCCGCCCCGGCGCTGCCCCGCTACGACCTGTTCTGCTGGGACGACGCGATCCGGGACGTCGGCCACGCCGTCGTCCCCTGCAACATGGTCCAGATCCTGGAGAACGGCGTCGACCTCGACCACGTCGCGTGGCTGCACGGCCGGTACAGCGAGTGGCTGACGTCGCGCGGCACGGGCGGCGCGATCCCGGAGATGTTCACCCGGTTCAACGAGGTGACCGCCTTCGAGCGAGTGCCCTACGGGATCCTGATGCGGCGCCGGCTCCAGGGCCAGGACGAGTCCGCGGACGACTGGGCCGTGGGCCACCCCCTCGTCTTCCCGAACCTGCTCAGGCTCGGCGGCGGGGGCAGTCACAGCTTCCACATCAGGGTGCCGATCGACGACGAGAACACCTGGTGCCTGTGGTACACGGCGTACAAGCCGGGCAACCGCCCGGTGGCCGACCCCGGCCCCGTCTCCTCCTACGAGGTGCCCTGGCGCACCGCGGACGGCGACTTCCGGCTCGACAACGTCGAGGGCCAGGACATCATGGCCTGGGTGACCCAGGGCACGGTCGCCGACCGGTCGACCGAACGCCTCGGCACGGTCGACGAGGGCGTGATCCTGCTGCGCAGGCTGCTCTTCGAGCAGATCGACGCGGTCGCCGCCGGACGGGACCCGGTCAACACCTTCCGGGACGACGCACCCGCGGTCATCGAACTGCCGCAGGAGCACGAGAAGTTCGGCAACGGCTCGGCGTACCTGGCCGACGTCATGAACGCCACCCAGGCCCGGTTCAGCGGGCGCCGCGAGGAGATCCTGCGCCGGTTCGCGGAGGCCGACGCGGAGACGCGTCCCGACGCCGAAGCCCCGACGGCCGTACTCGCGTCGTGACGGGCGGGGGAGAATCCTGATGCCTCACGACGACGGCGACATCCTCGCCGACCTGCGGCCCGACCCGGCCGAGTTCCTGCACGCGGCCATGCGCTGGCACTTCGGCCCCGAGACCGGCTCGCCGTTCTGGCTGGAGCGGGCCGGAAAGCTCGGCTTCGACCCGATCACGGACGTCCGGCGGTACGAGGACCTCGCGAGGTTCCCGAACATCACCAGGGAGTTGCGGCACGTCCCGGCGGAACAGCTCGTCCCGCGCGGCTACGGCGGGGTCGGCGAACTCGTGGGCATGTTCGAGACCGGCGGCACGGTGGGCGTCCCGAAACGCATCCCGTACTTCGAGGACTGGGCCCGGCAGAACCTCGCCTGGACCCACGCGCACCTCGACGCGCAGGGCGTGCCGCGGGGCGTGCACTGGCTCAGCACCGCGCCCACCGGGCCGCACGGCGTCGGCCACTTCGCCCGGCGGCAGGCGGCCGAACGCGGCGGCATCTGCTTCACGATCGACGTGGACCCGCGCTGGGTCAAGAAGCTCATCGCACGGGACAGCCCGGAGACCGAGGCCTACCTCGACCACCTCGTCCTGCAGATCACGCAGCTCCTGACGAGCCAGAACATCGGCGTACTGATGATCACCCCGCCCCTGCTCGAACGGCTCACCAGGGAACCGCGGCTGCTGGAGCTGGTCCGGCGCAAGGTCAGGGCGATCGTCTGGGTCGGCACGCACATGGACGCCGCGACCCGCCGCCGGTACCGCACCGAGGTCTTCCCCGGGATCGTCCTGCACGGCACGTACGGCAACACCATGATCCTCGGCGCCAACGACGAGCGGCCCGGGCTCGGCCCGGACGATCCCTGCGTGTTCGACGCCAACGCGCCCTTCGTCTCGCTGCACGTCGTCGATCCGGAGACGGGCGCGGCCGTGGAGTACGGGCAGCGCGGCCAGGTGCTGATGAACCACGTCAGCAAGAGCGCGTTCCTGCCCAACAACCTGGAACGCGACACCGCGATCCGGATGAAGCCGCCGGCCGGCCGGGTCGGCGACTCGGTCGCCGACGTCATGCCCGTCCACACCTTCGAGGACGAGCTCGTGATCGAGGGCGTCTACTGACAAGGAGTTCCCCGTTGTCTCCCCTCTCCTCCCGTCTCCCGTCCCCCCTTCTTCCTCCCCTTCTCGTCAACGGGCTGGATCTCAGCGTCGAGGACACCGTCGCCGTCGCCCGGGACAACGCGCGGGAGCTGGCCCTGTGTCCCGGGGCCGAGCTCCGGATGAAGGACACGTACGACCTCAAGGAGAAGCTGATCGCCACGGGTCAGCCGATCTACGGCGTGACGACCGGCTTCGGCGACAGCGTGACGCGGCAGATTTCGCCGCAGAAGGCCGCGGCCCTCCAGCTCAACCTGATCAGGTACCACCTCAACGGCACCGGGCCCGAGGCGTCCGACGAGGTGGTCAGGGCCACCGTCCTGATCCGGGCGAACTGCCTGAGCCGCGGGAACTCGGGCGTCAGCCCGGTGGTCGTGGAACGCCTGCTCGACCTGCTGCGCCACGACGTCCTTCCCGTCGTGCCCGAACGCGGCTCGGTGGGAGCCAGCGGCGACCTGGTCCCGCTCTGCTACATCGCCTCCGTGCTGACCGGATCCGGCAGCGTACGGTTCCGCGGCGAGGTGCGCGAGGCCGCCGAGGTCTTCGCCGAACTCGGGCTCGAACCGCTGGTGCCGGAGGCCAAGGACGGGCTCGCGCTGATCAACGGCACCTCGTTCAGCTCCGCGTTCGCGGTCCTGGCCACCGCTGCCGCGGAACGGCTCGCCGGGGTCGCCGCCCTCTGCACGGCGATGGCCTCCGAGGCGCTGCTCGGCAACCGGGGGCACTTCGCCGCGTTCGTCCACGAGGCCAAGCCGCACCCCGGACAACTCGCCGGCGCCGAGCTGATCGCACAGCTGCTCGCCGACTCCCGGCTCGCCCTCCCGCACAGTCAGGTGCTCGACCTGAACGACCCGCTCGACGACGCCGGATTCCAGCACCTGCGCCGCAGCATCCAGGACCGCTACTCGATCCGCTGCGCACCGCATGTGATCGGCGTGCTGACCGACACGGCGACCTGGGCGACACGGTGGCTGAGCGTCGAGATCAACTCGTCCAACGACAACCCGCTGTTCGACGTGGACGGCGGCACGGTGCACAGCGGCGGCAACTTCTACGGCGGACACGTGGCCCAGGCCATGGACTCCCTGAAGACGGCCGCGGCCAACATCGCCGACCTGCTGGACCGGCAGGTCCAGCTCCTGGTGGACGAGAAGTTCAACAACGGGCTCACCCCCAACCTGATCGTCCCCGCGGAACAGGACTCCTGGGAGGCCGGCCTGCACCACGGCTTCAAGGGCATGCAGCTGGCGTGCTCGGCCGTCACCGCGGAGGCGCTGAAGGGCACGAACCCGGCCAGCGTGTTCTCCCGGTCCACGGAGGCCCACAACCAGGACAAGGTCAGCATGGCGCCGATCGCGGCCCGCGACGCGCGCACGGTCGTCGGACTGGTGGAGGAGGTCGCCGCGATCCATCTGCTCACCGCCTGCCAGGCACTGGACCTGCGCGGCGCCGAGCTCATGGGTTCGCGCACCCGGGCCGCGTACGACCTGATCCGCACCCGCGCACCGTTCGTCGACACGGACCGCCGCATGGACGCGGACATCACGGCCGTGGTGGCCCTGATCCGCTCGGGCGCCTTCGACGAACTGCTCACGCCCTGAAGCTGGCGCGCGCCCCTGCCTGGGACATCGGCCGCCCAAGCGACCGGCTGAAGTCCGCCGGCGGCTACTACCTGTTCTGCGA
>NZ_JBEZLP010000060.1:0-41087 GCF_040652195.1 Streptomyces sp. NPDC048278 | reverse complement strand
TCCTCCGAAACCTTTCAGTAGGACCGTCTTTCGCGCTAGCTTCGGCCCATGCCCATCGCACCCGAGTACCTGCACCTGGTGAGACCGGACCTCGCCCCGTTCGACGCCTACCTCTACGGACGCAACTCCGTTGGGAAAAGAGCGCGCAGCGTCACGGACCAGCTCGCCGAGGGACGAGACCTCTGCGACACCAACGGCTGGCCCGTCGCGGACGTCTTCAAGGACCCAGGAGTCTCCGCCTCGCGGCACGCCCGAAAGCGACGCCGCGACTTCGAGGCGATGCTCGAAGGCATCGCCGCACGCGGCTGCCGGATCGTCGTGGCCTTCGAGGCCAGCCGCTACTACCGCGACCTGGAGATCTACGTCCGACTGCGGAAGGCCTGCCATGAGGCCGGCGTGCTGCTCTGCTACAACGGCACGGTCTACGACCTCTCGAAGCGAGAGGACCGTAAGGCGACGGCCATGGACGCGGTGAGCGCGGAGGACGAAGCCGAGGGCATCCGGGATCGCAACCTCAGGACTACCCGTCGAGTCCTGGCCGAGGGGAAACCACACGGCCCTGCCGCGCTGGGCTTCAAGCGCGTGTACGACCCGGACACCGGCGACCTGACCGAGCAGGTCACCGACCCGGACTGGTCGCCGGTCGTCAGCGACATCTTCACGTGGGCCGAGGCCGGCAAGTCCTACGACCACATCCGGCAGAAGCTCAGGGAGGCCGGGCGTTCCACGCGGTACGGGAACGACTTCGGAGACAGCACACTGCGCACGATCCTGCGGAACCGGGCCTACATCGGCCGGCGCATGCACTACGGAGACGACGCCGGCGACGGTACCTGGAGCGGCTTCATACCTGAGGAGCGGTTCAACAACGTCCAGGACATCCTGGACGAGCGGGCCTCGGACGGCACGCACGATACCGCCGTGAAGTACGTGTACTCGGGGATCGGCTGGTGCGGCGAGCATCTCGACGTGGACCCCTTGCTGAGGAGGACGACGAACCGTACGGGGCGCGGGATCTACCGGTGCGAGCTGAAGCACATCGCGGTCGACGAGTCGAAGTTCGAGGCGTACTGCGACGAGTCGATCCTGAAGTGGCTGAGCTCGCGGCAGGCCGCGGAGGCCTTCCGGGCGGGCGACAGCTCATCCTCGGCGACGGCGCGGAAGGCGCGCACTCTGCTGAAGGGCTATCAGCGGCAGCTGAAGGAGGCACGCGCCAAGGCCCGGATGTTTCGCGCGGACGGCACACCGATGCTCTCGATCGACTCCCTTGCTGATCTCGAATCGGAGCTGCTGCCTCGCATCGCGAGGGCCGAGCAGGATGCGCGGGTGCTCTCCATCCCGCCTGTCGTGCGGGACCTGGTGGGCAACCCCGAGGCCGACGCGGTATGGGATGCCCTGGACATCGGGGAGAAGCGCCTGGTGGTTCGCCGAGTCGTGAACATCCGGCTGTTCAAGGCCAGGGCCCCCGGGGTGAAGAGCATCGAGCCCGGCCGTGTCCAGCTCACGTTCTACGGTGAGCCCGGCTTCCAGCGGAAGCCGCGGGAAGCCGGGCGGAACGTTACTTCAGGGTCAGCGGAGCCCCCGGTACGGTGAGGGGCGGTGCCGGGCTGGCAGTGGTCGGCGGCGGCGGGCGCTGGATCCAGCACTGAAGCCACAGCCCGTCTCCGGCCAGGCGCAGCAGCAGATCGTTCATCTCGTTCTGCGCCTGCTGCGTGCACTCGTCCTCGTCGACGAGCCAGACGCAGCTGCCGTCCTCCTCGATGGCGACGACGACCCGTCCGGACGGGAGCATGTGGCCAGGCACGCGTTCCCAGCGCGAGACGGCCATCATGAGGCCCTCGGCCGGACCCCTCATCCGGTCGGCGCCCGTCCACTTCTGCCGCCAGTGCCCGTGCACGACCTGGTGCATGGACAGCCGAGTGATCCGGTCGGCGAGCAGATGACTGCAGTGCCGCTCGTCCAGGAGCACGGCGGCCTGGCCGCCCGCCTGGTCCCGGATGTCGACTGTGCGCCCGTCCGGGATCGCGCCGCGTGTCGCGGTCCGGTAGTGCACCCGTATCTGTTGTGGCCTGTAGGACATGCGTCCCCCCAAGTACGCCGCACCGCCACAGCAACAGGAGTGACGGCGCGGATTCGTGATGCTCCGCTGCCACGCGGGGGACCCATCTTGCCCAGAGCAATCACTTTTGGCCACACCGAATTCACGCTCTGTTATTACCTGATTCTCAACTGCGGTGTTGCGGCGCGCAGTTGGCAGTCCAGAAAGTTTTCAGCCATCCAGTCTCGGAGCCTTGCGGTAGAGCCGCATCAACTCCTGCATCTTCGCGGCGTCCTCGGCGCTGAGTTCGCCCTCCGCCATGCCCCGGATCTGGCCGTCGCTGCTCCACACGGTATGGACATCCAGGAACTGAACGCCGGCCGCGTCCTGTACTCGGATGGGGTCAAGCTGCAGAACGATGGCCAGCGCATCCAGGTGCGGATATTCCGGGTGCTCGCCCGGGCTGAGTGCCGCTCGCTCAAGACGGTCCAGCCAGTCGGCCTCGATCAGCCGATCGCCGCTCGCCTGGTCGGCTGTGGCAGCCGCCACGGCCTCCAGGCTCAGCCCTGCCTCGGCGCGCCCCAGTCGCACCAAGTCGGAGAGATCGGTACGGACGACTTCGGGTGTCCGTGAAGCCTCAAGATCCTGGCGTGCGAGGCGCATGGCCTCGTCGAAGCCGTCAGGCGTCACGCCGAGTTCTCTCGCCGACGCACGCACGACGCGCCGCAGGGCCTCGTTAGGGGAGAGGGTGCCGGCCGCCGGAGACGTCGGGGCGTCCTCGCCTGCGGGCAGTGCTTCGAGGAGGGTGGGTTCGCCGCCGCCGAGGATGGCGTAGACGCTGCCGGGTGCCCAGCGCAGGACGTCGTCGAGCGCCCGGGCGGTGATCTCGGTTGGTCTGGATTCGCCGCGCCGGATGGACCTCAATGCCTCGTACGTGATGCCCGCAGCGTTCGCGAGGTCACGCCACTTCAGGCGCAGCTCAAGGCGACGATGGTTCATCGCCTCGTCCAGCCGCTCATGCGGTTCCGGCATCGGCACCCCTTCTGACCAGCGAAACACAGGATAGCGCAACTTACCGCAATCGGGCCTTTGCTTAGATCTGTGTATAGCTGTGTTCTGCGGGTTGTGCACCTGTGTAGATCTGCATTAAGTTGTGGTCCATGCCCAGCGAAACCACAAATCGAGTGAAGCATCAGCGGCTGCGGCGCGGCATGACTCAGCAGAATCTGGCTGATAAGTGCGCTGAAGCGGGCGTTCCGGTGGACGAGTCGCAGATCAGTCGGATCGAGCGAGGGATCTACACGCCGCGCCCGAGGCTGCGTGCCCTCCTGGCGGAACTCCTCGAACTCGACGTCGACGACATCGGTACAGCGGCGTGACCCGCGAGGAGCGGCACCGGATTCTCAGCCCGGCTGAGATCGCAGACGCCCACGCCCAGGCCGACCGGGCCCTCACGACCGTGGGGATTCCCGCCGAGCTCATCGAGGAGCTACGGCCGATTCTCGCCCCGATCGCCGCGGCCATCGCCGCCGAAAAAGCAGCGGCCCGCGCGACGGCCGCCTGATCACACAGTTCGGGGCCGCGCCCGGCTGGACCCCGGATCGCGACCCCTCGGACCACCCACCCCCTTGACCTACCGCAGGAGTGGATTGCCGTGAACGCATCTTCCCAGACCCCGCCCGGGGCACTGCCCCCGGAACTCGCCCCCGCCAGACGGCTGCCGGAGCGCGCACCGTTGTCGGACGCGGCCCGCGCCGCCTTCGAGGCGTACGGCGCCGTCCTCCCCGTCCCGGCCGGCCCCGCCGCCCCGGACGTTTCCGCGAACACCGTGTCGGTACGAGCCGCCGCCGGTGTCCTCGAAGCGGCCATGACGAACGGCGCGACCACGCCGGCCGAGCTCGCGCAGGCCGAGGCCGACGCCGGGCTGCTCTTCGACCCGCAGCGCGCTCAGGACATCGCCGCGGCGGCGGCCGAGCAGGCCCACGCCGAGGACCAGGTCGAGCTCGCCGAGCGCGGTCACCAGCTCGCCCGCATGGCCGGCGCCCAGCGGCGCGTGGATGCGGTGGGCCGACTCATCGAGGGCCGCCCCGGGTTTCATCTCCTGCCGGTCGCCGAGATTGCGGCGGCCTCCGAGTACGCGACCACGCCCTACGACGGCCTGCCCATGACGCTGTCCTGGACCGGCCGGGCCTCGGTGCCGGACGCGCACACCACCCACCGGCAGGTCGTCGTCGAGTGCGTGTCGTCGTACGGCGGCCGGGCGGACCTGGTCGTCGAGGGCGAGGCCCGCATCGCGCTGGGCAGCCTCCTGGACGAGGAGGCCCGCGCCACCCGTACGGCCTGCCCCACCGACGGCTGCGGCACCGTCGACGACTACGACACCTCCGACCCCGCGATGGCCGGGTGGGCGCTGCTGGAGGTCGCCGGCGTCGACGACGAGCCGCGCTGGTACTGCTCGCCGCCGTGCGTCATGGCCGCCCTCGCCCGCGCGGGCGAGGAACTCGCCGCCGACGACCAGGCCGCCGCCGTCGACCCCGACGAGCAGGCCTCCGGGGGTGGACAGTGAAGTCCGCGCTCGACACCTACCTGGGGTGGGAGCAGCCGCAGCACCGTGACGGCTGCAAGCGGCCGTCGTGGGACGTCGCGTTCCGTACGGACGAGCGGGAGTACCGCCGGGAGTACCGCGGGTACGGCGAGCCGCTCGCCAAGCACGAGTGCCCCGACGAGCAGTGCGCGCACGGCGCGTTCTTCGACCGGGTGAAGGTCCGGATCGTGTGCCGGTCCTGCGGCGCCGCCACCGTGATCACGGGCGAGGACACCGAGGAGACCAGGACGAGCAGCACCAGCACCCTGCGCATCGCCTACGGTCTCGCGCCGCAGCGGAAGGCCGAGCTGCTGCTCTGGCCGGCCGACCCGTGGATGGGCCGCGACCTCCGGGACGAGGACTTCCCCCACGACTTCGTGGTGACCCGGCTCGGGGTACGGGAGGTCACCGAGGCCTCGGTCGTCGGGCAGATCACCCAGAGCACGGGCAAGCTCCGGGGCCGCGTGTGGGCCACGCTCGCCGTCCCCGACCCGAAGGGCCAGTTCGGGTTCGGCCAGCGGATCCAGTGGGCGCATTCCAACGACGGCCGCGGGCAGGGCGGTCCGCCGCTGCGCACCGTGCTCGCAGCCGCGCGCTGGATCGGCGCCCGCGTCGCCGAGCACGAGCTGCAGGCAGGTGCGGCATGAACGCCATCGAGGAGCAGCCGACGACCGGCACCGCGCAGGAAGGCATCCCGAGCAGCGGCCAGCTGTCCGTGGACGACGCCACCCGTGCGACTCAGCCGCACCTGCCGTACGCCGACGCCGTCTACGCCGCGCTCGCCGAGCTGCAGTTACTGCCGGACCTCGTCGAGGCCGGCACCCGCCGGGAGGGCACGGTGATGGGGAAGCGCCAGCCGCCCGAGCTGTTCGCGCGGCTGGTGTGGCTGCCCGGTCACGATGACCTGGCCACCCTCGACGTCCAGGCCGAGGGCCTGACCGTGGAGTGGTCGCACCTGGGCGGCTGGGCCATCCGGTCCGGGAGCGACCTGGTGGTCCTCGACGTCGACGACCTCGCCGACCCGGCCACGGTCGCCGAGGCTGCGATGCACGCCGCGCTGTGCGGGCTGGGCTGCGGCTGCGACCGGCCGCCGCCCGGCCGGTGGGCGCACGCCGTGTACCTCGACATCGCCCTGGTCGCCTACGACGAACGCCAGGGAGGCGCGCGGTGAGCGTCGAGATCCTGCTGATCGGGTGCGTCCTCGTCCTGCTGGTCCTGTTCGTGGTGGCCGGCGTCGCCGAGACGCGCCGCGAGCGCGAGCAGCGGACCGCCGCCCGCATCGTGCAGCCCCCGCGCCGTCAGGCCGCGCCGGAGGTCACCCACTGGGAGCCCGAGTGGTCGCTGATGCGCGCCCGCCGCGTGCGCCGCACGCGCGGCCACGCCCGCTTCTGCCTGGACAACCCGGCCGTCCGCGCCCGCTGGTTCGCCGAGTACTGCCGCCGCACCACCCACTGAACCCCCGGGCCGGGCGGGACATCGACCCCTGCTCTGTCCCGCCCCGCCCGGGCCACCACTTGGAGAGCATCATGCGTCGCGACCCGCGACTGGAGATCATCACCGAGGCCATCGAGCGCCTCATCCCCGGCGCCACGCCGGCCTTCCTGACCGTCGAGGTGCAGGAGACGCTGCCCGGCACCGCCAACCCGGACGGCACCCCTCATAAGCACGCCTGGACCGGCAAGCCCGAGGGCCTCGCCGAGCACATCTTCACCCGCCTCTACGGCCGCCCGCGCCCCGAGGAGCCGCTGTCGCCGGTCGCCCAGGCCGAGGACGCCAAGCGCCGCCGCGACATCGTCGGTGAGGTCGGGGCCCTCATGGCCGCCGGCAGTGCGCTGGAGTCCGCGCCCTGGTACCCGGTCCGCCCCGGTGACCTGGTCCACATCGCATATGAGGCCGCCGGGGACACGCCGGCGTCCGGGGAGACCTACATCGTCGACGAGACGAGCGGGCCCGGCGACGTTCCGCCTGGCCTGATGAGCCTGCACCTGCTCGCCGTGAGTCCGGGCGTGCCGCCGGAGCAGGCGCAGTTCGCCGGCCCGTTCGCTACCGAGGCCGCCGACTGCCCGATCTACGAGCTGTGGTTCGAGG
Source organism: Streptomyces sp. NPDC048278 (assembly GCF_040652195.1). Classification (NCBI taxonomy): domain Bacteria; kingdom Bacillati; phylum Actinomycetota; class Actinomycetes; order Kitasatosporales; family Streptomycetaceae; genus Streptomyces; species Streptomyces sp. NPDC048278. The sequence continues at coordinate 34,377 of NZ_JBEZLP010000060.1, read as the reverse complement.
CGGGGCCGCACCGGCTGACGATCGTCCGGGACGGCCAGGTCGTCCACGACGGCCCGTCCCGCAGTCTCGGCGCGGCAGCCGCGGCGGGCGCGCTGACGTCGGCCCGGGACCTGGCCGCAGCCGCCGCCGACGCGGTGCGGTACCTGGAGCACGGTGAACCCGAGCTGGCCCGGGCCCGGCTGCGCTCGCACAAGCCGCTGCCGCCGTGCGGCGCCCCGGGGATCACGGTGGGACAGGCCGACTGTGCGCGCCCGCGCGGCCACCGGCCGCCGTGCAGCCCGGACGCCGACTACATCAGCGAGCCGCATGAGTGCCCGGCGCTGCCCCAGCAGCTGCACGCCGTCGTCACCGTCGGCGCGAGGGTCACCGACGTCGGGATCGAGGGCCTGTACGAGGAGCGGGAAGCGGCCGTCGACCACGCCTCCGGGTTCACCTACAGCGAGGAGCTCACCGGCCGGCATGTCACGCCGATGCCGCACGGCGGCACGGTCGTGCTGCTGCCGCAGCCGAAGGACGCGCACGGCGTGCAGCTGGCCGTCGTCGTCCCGCTGCCGGTCCTGCCGGACCCGCGCGCTGCGGACGAGTGGGCGGCCGAGGGCATGGCGACCGCGCTGGGCCCGGAGGACTACGCCGACGACTTCCAGGACGTGGACGAGTGACGCGCGCGGACCGGCTCACGCTGGTGCGCCAGCACGCCGCCGAGGGGAAGAGCCAGCGGCAGATCGCGGCGCACCTGGGCATCTCCAAGGACACGGTGCGCCGCGACTTGGAGCTGCTCGCGAGCCAGCCCGAGCCGCAGGATGAGCCGGCCGATGCGCCGGTCGATGCGCCGGACGATCCGGATGCGCCGCAGGTCACCGAGGCTGCCCCCGCCGAGGCCGCGCCGCAGGATGCGCCACCGGCCGCGCCGGAACCGGCCGCCTCGGCCGCCCGGCCGGTCGAGGGTGCGCCACCGGTGTTGCCGCGGCGCATCCCGGCGCACGACCGGCTCACCGTCGACATCGACCTGGCCCAGTGGCCGCCCCTGCGGACCGCGCTGGCCGAGCTCGCGACCACCGGCGTGGACACTGAGCGGCTGATCGTCCAGGCCTTGGTGACGCTCGCCTCCGGATACCGGCAGGGCGTCGCCGCCGGCGACATCCGCTATGGGCTGCCGTTCCACGTCCGGCTGATCAGCGTCGGGCCGCCCGAACCCGGCCTCGCCGTACCGCGCAGACCCGTCCCGCCCGCACCCGCTCCGGGCGCCTGAGACCGGTCCGGCCGCCCGGCCGCTCAGCTCCGCCCCCGAGGGGGGCGGCCGGACCGTCCAATCGAACACCCGCCTGATCGAGGAGGCTCCGTGTACCGCGTCTGGTTCCTGTTGTCCGCGCTGCTGCTGCTCGCGGTACTCGGCTGCGTCCCGGCCGCCGGCGCGCGGCCCGCGCCGAGCCCGGCGCCGGCGCCGTCCGTGCCCGCTGGGGGCTGACCGTGGCGGCCGAGGAGTGCACGGCGAGGGCGGCCTGGCCGCCCGCCGTCCGGTTCTTCGGCCTGCACTTCGACTCCGGCGAGTACCGCACCGCCTCCGGCCACTGGCGCTACCTGCCCCGGGCCGTCTGGTCGTGCCGTCACGGCTGCGAGTACGTCGCGGTCGGCGCGGCCGACGTCGCCTACCTCACCGAGCACCTGGACCGGGCCTGCGCCCACGTGCCCGACCAGTTCCGTCCCGCCCCCGTCACCACCCGTCGCAAGGGAGCCCCGAGATGACCGACGCACCCGCCCCGCGTTTCCCGACCCCGGCCGATCTGGCGGCCGGCCGCATACCCGCCCGCCCGGCCCCGGCCGCGCCCCGTTTCGACCGGCACGCGTGGGAGGAAGCGCTCCTGGCCGTCGTGGACCTGCACTACAAGGCACGGCTGCTGGGCTGGTCGCTGGCCCATCTCGCGCCCGCCTCGGGGACCTTCCGTGCCGGTACCGAGGTCGACGCCGGACACCTCGGCAAGGCGACGCGCATGTCCTCCCTGGAGCTGCGGATGGGAGTGAAGGCGCTGGAGAGGGCCGGTCTGCTCCGCCGTGAGCCGGGTCCGGTGTCTGGGCCCGGGCACGTCCTGGCCCGGGCGTTCACGCTCACGCTGCCGCCGGTGACCGTCCGGACCGAGCCAGCCCATACCGGCCCGACCTCATGAGCGGCAGCGTCCCGGAGCAGTTACCGCTGCTGCCGGCGGACCCGCCCCGCTGGGGCGGCCCGGCCGCGATCACCGCGCAGCCGATCGTCACGTCGGGGCGCACCGAGTACACGGTGCGCTGCGACGGAGCAGGCGGCTGCGGCGCCGTCCACCGCCACACCGGCCCCGGTATCCGCCGCGGCCCGTGCGGCGCCCTCTACACCGTTCCCGAATCCGGCGGCCACGACGTCGCCGGCGACACGAGCTAGGACACCGTGACCCGTCTGCCCGAGGCCTCCGCCGAGCCCCGCCGCGCCCGCGGCGGGGCCGGTGGCGTGGCCCCGGCAGAGACCGTGCCGTCCTGGCACCGGCAGAAGGTCAAGGTGCCCAAGCGCGTGTGGGGCTCGGCGAGTTACTCGGCGGGCGCCGTCGCGTACTGGGCCCAGGTCGCCGCCCTCGCGCAGCGCGCGGATGGGTGTCGAGCCCACGTGTCCGTCCTCGCCTCGTACATGGGTGACTCGAAGCGCACCGCCGAGCGGGTGCTGCAGGAGCTGTCCGCGCCCGGGCCGGACGGCGAGCCCGAGCTGACCACGGTGCGCCGTACCGCGTCCGACGGCGACGGCGAGACCGCCGAGCGCCGGGTTCGTCCGGTGGTCCGCGGCGAGCACTTCGCGTACGTCCCGGTCCTCGCCGCCAAGAGGCTGAGGCGCCCCCTGTTCAGGTTGTACTGCGCCCTCGCGTACGCCGTGGCGACCCGGACACCGGTCACTGCGGCCGAGCTCGCCGAGCTCCTGGCCGTCACCGAGCGCAGCGCCCGGCGGATGACCGACGAACTCGAGGACCTCGGCTGGATCACCGTGCACCGCCGCGCCGGCGCGCACGGCCGCCACCTCTACGACGTCCACGACCTCCCGCTGCAGCCGGTCGCCGCCGCTCCCGGGGAACCGGACACACATGGCGGATCGGCAGCGGGCGCGGATGGCGGATCCCTCGCGATCAAGGAAGACGCTGGACTGACAGACACGAGGATCACCACGGCCGGTGGGGGTTTCCGCCGGAGGCGAGACGACGGTAAGTGCCCTGCCTCGCCTGTGGATACCGTGAGTAACGGCGCTGGGGGTAACTATCCGGTAGCCCCGGACGTCCCGGCCGTCCCTCGAAGCGCTGTGCGCCCCTCTGCGCCCCCGGCGTACGCCGGACCCCAGCTGACCCTCAGCCGGGACGCGTGGGACGTCGTGGGCCCCGTCCTGGACCCCGTGGCCGACCTCCTGCCGGACGTCTCGGCGTTCGTGATGCGGCGCATCGTCCGGGAGATCCTCCGGCAGGTCCGGGACACCGGGTTCCTCCCCGAGGACATCCGCGACCAGGTCGCCCGCATGCGCGCCTGGACCCCCGAGGAGGACCTGGTCGACCCCGGCCGCTGGCTCCTCGGCGCCGTCCTGCCCCCACGCTCCAAGTGCGGGCGCCCCGGCTGCCACTGGGGATTCCTCGCCCACACCGGCGAGCCCTGCAAGGCCTGCGCCGACACCCCCGCGAGCCCCCGCCCCGCTCCGCGTACCCGCCGGGCGCCGTCCCGGACGAAGCCCGCCACTGGGACACCGACCGTAGGCACGCAGCCCACCCGCCCCACACCGCCGGTGACGGCGCCCGCCACCCTGCCGGTGATGCCCGCACCCGAACGCATCCGCGCCCTCACCGCACAGGCCCGCACCGCCATGGGCACCGCCGCCCGCACGACCGGCGACCTCGCGGCCCCCTGCCCCACCTGCCGGGCACGGCCCACGCAGCCCTGCACCAGCCCCCGAGGCCGCACCCGCACCACCCCCCACACCGCACGACCCGGACCACCGGCCATCAGCCACACCGCCTGACACGCCGCCCGACCACCCGGAAGGACCCGATGCCATGCCCTACCCGCCCCCGCGCCCGCCCGCCCCCAACGGCCCAGGCCTGTGCCCCACTTGCTTCGCCGAGGTCATCTGGTGCGTCACCGTCAACCAGCGCGCCCAGATGATCAACGCCACCCCGGACGCCAAGGGCAACTGCTGCGTCCGCCGCGACCACACCGGCCGCTACCTCGTACGCCAGCTCACCCGCGAACGCCCCACCACCGAAGGCGCCGAGGCCCTGCACATGCCCCACGCCGCGACCTGCACCGTCCCGCCCCCACGCCGTACCGCGACCCCGAACCGCATGTCCGCCGCCCGCGTCCGCCAGGGCGTACGACCCGTCAGGTGGCAACGATGAGGATCCGCGCCGACGTCGCCGAGCTGCTGCGCGCCGGCGCCACCCACCGCCAGATCTGCGCCCAGCTCCACGTCTCCAACGCCACCATCCTTCTCACCCGCCGGACCCGCGGCATCCCGCTGCCCGAGGGCCGCCGCGGGGGTAACCGCACACCCGGCAGCGGAGGCCGCCGACCCCGCGAGGACATCGTCGCCATCGAGGCCCGCACCGTCGACCTCCTGTACGCCGGCGTCCCCGCCCGGCAGATCGCACCCCAGGTCGGTATCGCCCGCCCCACCGTCCTCCGTATCCGCCGCACGTACCACGTCCCTTGCAGACCCACCCCCAGAGCCTCCCGCGCCCTCGAACCGGTGTTCGCACTTCACGCCCGCACCGAGGGCACGCACCTGCTGTGGACCGGCCCGTGGCGAGGCCGCACCCCCACCCTCTACGCCGAAGGTGCCCGGCCCAACGCCCGCGCCATCGCGTTCGAGCGCCACCACGGCCGCCCGCCCCAGGGCCGCATGACGCGCATCTCGGAGGCCTGCGACGAACGCCGATGCATCGCCGGCGCCCACCACGCCGACGACCTGATCCGCGCCGACCTCGACCTCGACGCCCTCTACGACGCCATCTTCACCACCCCCGGAGACACCCCATGACCTTCACCCAGATGCTCCTCGTCGGCGCCATCGGTGGCGTCGCCGGCGTCCTCAGCCTCGGCCTGGTCGTCGTCCTCGCCATCCTCGCCATGGATGCCGCCGACTGGATCCGCGACCGCATCCACGACCTCCGCGTACGCCGCGAGCAACTCCGCGCCCGCGTCGCCGACTTCGAGGCCTGCCGCGCCATCGACGCCCTGCCCCCGATACACCGTGGGGAGCGCTGATGAGCAGCTGCGCCCCCGGCGCGTTCTGCCCGGCCCACCCTGACGCCCCCGGCCTGTTCGTCCTCGCCGCCGTCGCCGTCCTGGCCGTCCTCCTGCTCGTCACCGCGGCGGCGCTCCTCGTCTGCACCGTCGCCGTGGCCGGCCGGCTCCTCGCCCGCGCCGCATCACGCGCGTACGCGCGCGCCTGCGTTCCGCGCGCGCAGTCGCAGGCACGCGCCCGCGCGCGAACCACCACCCCTACCCGCCAGTACGAATGCCCCCAGCCCACCACCCAGAAAGAACGATCATGACCACGGTGCAGCCCAACCCGTACAGCCCCTACGCCACCGCCGACCCCCAGGTACGCCACCTGTTCCCCACCCTCTTCGGACCACCCACCGCCGGTGCCCTCCTGCCGACCGGCTGCCTGGAGCTGGCCGTCGTCCCCGACGAGCCCCTGGAGACCGACCCCGCCGCCGAGCTCCCCGCCGGCGTGTGCCCCGGGTGCGCGGCGGCCCTGCGCGGCATCGGCGTCCTCGACCTCCGGCCCCACACCGCCTGCCGCACCTGCCCCGGCCAGACCCGCTACAACGAGCTGTGTGCCGTCTGCCGCGCCAAGGCACACGAGCTCTGGGCCGACACCCGCGTACACGCCGCGCCGCCGCCCGCCACCCCGGCCCCGGGCCCGTTCCTTGCCCTCGGCGGCCCGGTCAGCGTCGCCTCGTCCGTCTTCTGCGACCACGGCGACCTCGCCATCGCCGCCCGCCTGCGCGGCCACCACCTGAGCGGCGACCAGGCCGACACCACCCTCGACGTGATCATGCCCCGCTGCTACATCGCCAAGGTCATCGGCGCCGTCCTCGCCGTCGTCGACCACGACCCCAGCACCGAGGCCCAGGACCGGTTCGCCGAGACCGTCACCGAGACGCAGCAGCGCGTCAGCCAGACGCTGCAGGAACGTGCCGCCCGCGACGAGAACGGACGCGCCCTGTGAACCAGCCCAGCATCGAGGACCTGACCCGTATCCGGGACGAGCTCCGCGAGGAGATCCGCGAGGCCCACGGCGCGCTGAAGGATCTGCGCCGCGAGGTCAAAGACGCCCGCGAACTGGTCCCGCTCCTCGTCGACGAGCTCTTCATGGCCGAGGTCAAGAAGCAGGTCGACCAGCTCGGCACGGCCACGAAGGAAGCCATGGACGCTGCGACCAAGCGAGTGTTCGACAAGTTCGACGAGCTCGGCCAGTACGTCATGGGCGAGGACCGGGCCAGCCGCCGCAAGGGCAAGGTCCCGCTCCCCGACCTGTTCAAGGCCAGGGCCGTCCTCGACGCCGCACACCGCGAGCGCGAACGATGACCGCCTGCACCCTGTGCCCGCGCGCGGCCCCCGGCCACGACCATCTCTGCCCGGTCCACGCGGGGGAGCTCCGCGGCTGGCTCGCCGAGCTCCCCGGACAGGCCCTGCTCCTGCAGGAGTTCGTCGCGCCCGCCGCCGGCCCCGCCCAGGGCCGCCCGGGCTCCGGCCGCGCCCACAGCCCCGCGCCCGTCGACCTCCGCGTCCTCACCCTGCTCGGCCCCGGCCGGTACGACCCCCAAGGCCCCGACGACGACGGCACCGCACCCATCGCCGCCGTCCTCGGCGCCTGGGCTGGCCACATCGCCTACCAGTACCCGGCCGCCGCCCGCGACCCGTACGGCGTCGCCCGCACCCAGCCCTGCGAACAGGCATGGCCCAGCCGGGGGGAGACCATCACCGGCTGGTGCACGTGGCTCACCGCCTACCTGCCGTACGCCCTCACGCTCCCGCTCGCCGCCGACCTCCACCGCGCCCTCGACGACCTCGTCCGGCGCCTGCGCGGCCTCACCCACGCGCAGCCGCGGCACCACCCCCGAGCCGCGCCCTGCCCCGCCTGCGACCTGTGCACCCTCGTTACCACCGACGGCCAGTGGGACATCCGGTGCCTCGCCTGCGGACACACGATGACCCCCGAGGAGTACGACCAGTACGCCGCCCGGTACCTGGCCGCCAGACAGGCCGCCGCGCACTCTGCGGGAACGCCGCTGGACAAGATCGACGCCTAGCGTGAACATGGTGACAGCGCCACACCTGTGCCTGCGCTCACTTGCTACCCATTTGATGATCAGCGCCACAACCGCCGGACGTCGCGCACCGGCCCGCAGCCCCCGGACCACCAGGCCCGGGGGCTGCGGCATATCCGGGAGGCGATCGACGTGCAGCTGTACACCGGCGCCCAGGCCGCCGAGCTCGCCACACGGTGGCGCCGGACCCTCAGCGCCGACTCGGCCACCGTCACCCGCTCCGCCATCTGCAACTGGCGCACCCGCGGCCACCTCAAGCCAGCCGGCCTCGACGAGCGCGGCCACCCGCTCTACGCCCTCGCCGACCTCGCCCAGGCCGAGAAAGCCACGAGGCCCCGCGCTCTACGACTCGTTGGCATCGGCGCCACTTGACCACTGCCCCGCTCGTGCCCCAGACACCAGGGAGACCAGCATGCCCACGCCCAGCCTCGGCCGAGTCGTCCTCGTCCCCGCGGACCCCGCGGTGAACAACGGATCCAACATCGCGCCGGCCGTCATCACGCGCGTCTGGAACGACGACGTCATCAACGTCCGCGTCCTCCTGGACAGCGACGCCGTCCAGTGGCGCACCTCCGTCAAGTACGCCGACAGCCTCGACGACATCCAGCACACCCACGCCTGGACCTGGCCCCCGCGCGTCTGACCCATCGTCGGGGAACTGCTCGCCACCCCATAAGACCGACGGCGGCACGGAGACCGGGTGACAACCGGAGGCGCGGGAGAGAGCAACCCGCCCATGTCGCCGTCGACCAGACCCCCGAGGAGGTGCTCATGCCACTGCCCGACGACATGGCCACCGTCACCCTGGTAGGCGACTACCCCCACCCCGACGGCATCGCCATGGTCGGCCACGTCCGCCTCGAACCCACCGCCGGCCGCCTCGTCCACGCCGACAGCGGTGTGACCATCCAAGGGCCTGCCCGCGCTGATTTCGACGCCAACGGCCACGTGTCCATCACCGTGGCCGCCAACGACGCCGACGGCATCAACCCCTACAACGGCACCTACCAGCTCACCCTCTCGTTCTACGACGCCGACACCGTCAGCTTCCCGGTCCGCCTCTCCAAGGAGACCCCCGAGCTGAAGATCGCCGAAGTCACGCCGGTCGTCGCCGACGACGGCGACTACCTCATCGTCGTCGGCCCCCAGGGACCGCAAGGCGAGCAGGGACCGAAGGGCGAAACCGGCGCCACAGGTTTGCAAGGCCCTGCAGGCGCGACCGGAGCCGCCGGAGGGACGGGTGCCCAGGGTCCAACAGGCGCGACCGGCGCCACTGGCCCCGCGGGAGCTACCGGCGATACAGGACCTCAAGGCCCCAAGGGAGATACCGGCGCGACCGGCCCGCAGCCGTCGCTCGGCGCCGCTGGCGCAGGTCCGACCATCGCCCTCAAGTCCGACGACCCGACCACCACGAACGCCCGCACGCCGACCGCCCACGCCTCCAGCCACGCCGCAGGGGGCTCGGACGCCATCAGCCCCACGGCGATCGGCGCACTCAGCCTCGCCTCGTACGGGAATCTGTGGGTACCGTCCGACCACGGGCTGAAGGCCTGGTCGTTCGACCCCGCCTGCTCATCACCCAACGGGACGGCGCTGTCGACCGGATTTATCTACCTGGTGGAACTGATCCTCAGGCAGGCCGACACCCTGTCCAACGTCCACGCAGTCATCGGCACCGCCGGATCAGGTCTGACCTCGGGCCAGTGCCTCGCCGGCTACTACACCACCGCGGGGTCCCGCGCCGGCATCACAGCCGACCAGTCCACCGTGTGGAACAGCGTCGGCAGCAAGGCCATGCCACTGCTGACCCCCTACGTGGCACCCGCAGGGAAGCTCTTCGCCGCATTCCTCTTCGTGGGGACCACCAGCCCCGTCTTCGCGTGCGGATCGACCCTGGGGAACACGTTCACGCCCGGCAACGCCAACCTGTCGGTCGGCGCCTACCGGTTCTGCCGCAGCGCCTCGGGGCAGACGGCGCTCCCCGCCTCCATCACGCTGTCCGGCTACACCCCGGACGCCAATAACCTCTGGGCCGGGGGCAGCTGAATCAGGCCCGCGGCCCACGCCACGGTCGGCCGTCCCCACCCGGCCGCAACGTCACCTCCGGGTCAGGCCCCGTCCGACGCTGCCGTGCCGTCGCCGCCACCGCACCCACGAACAGGCACACGGCCGGCAGGAACAGCCACCAGACGTGCGTGTACAACCCGACGAACGCCAGCACGATGCCGACAGCGACCACACCCACAGCAGGATCCGTCTTCATCAGGATCACCCCCCAAGACCGGACACGGTAGCGGAGGTGCCATGGTCAAGTCCCTCCGATGGCGTGTCTGCTCCGAACCCCGCTGCCCCGAGTACACCCAGCACGGCAAGTGCGACCAGCACCGTCGCGAGGCAGAGCAGCGGCGCGGCACCGCACGCCAGCGCGGCTACGGCACCGAGCACGAAGAGCTGTTCCGTAACCCAGTGCTCCAGCGCGACCCGACGTGTGTTTGCACTGAGCAGGCACACGGCCACGGCAGCCCGTGCGGCCAGCTCTCCCGGCACGCCGACCACCACCCCCAGGACCGCCGGGCCCTGGTCCAGGCAGGCCTCAACCCCAACGACCCGCGGTACGGCCGAGGCCTGTGCGGACCGTGCCACAGCAGCCACACCGCAGCCGAGCAGCCCGGAGGATGGCACCGATGATCAGCAACGCGGCGCGCACCGTCGTGCTCAAGCCGGGCGACACCCTGCTCATCAGCAACTGTGGACAGACCAGCGAGGAAGCACTCGACGCACTGCGCGAAGGGGCGAGCCGCCTCCGTCACGCCCTCGGTCTCGGTGAGGTCGTCCTCTTCGAGCACGACATAGAGGTCGCCGCACTCGCCCCTGTCACTGCGGCACCTGACGCTGTGGTGCTCAGGGTCTTCGACAGCGAGGCAGTGGAGCAGCACCGTGCCACGCTGGGCACGTGGCTGGAGGCGAACGGAATCGACCCATCGACGGTGGTCGCCGACTGGCTGAGCATCGAGCAGGCCGGCGACCAGCGGCTGATCCGCTACTCCGTCTACCGCATCGACCAGGACGGCCGGCGCCTCGTCGATCCGCGCGACCAGAACCAGAGCTGGGCGGTCGAGCGGGTGTCACCGCTGGTGGTCGACCTGCACCTTTCCGCAGGTCAGATGCTCACCAAGCGTGACGAATCTCCATGATCACCCGGGGGGCGACCCCAAAGCAAGATCATCCAAAGGACCGCCGGGGAGGGAGCTGCCTGTCTGTACGGGTCTGGAAGGCCCACGGACGGGGCCCCAGCATCACGCACTGTAACTAGCCCGGCTGCAACGGTCGGGCCCCTTCGATGTGCCGCAACGGCACGTGGAGGTGATCGGCATGGCCGGAATGGGCCCTGCTCCGAAGCCGAACGCCCGGCGGCGCAACGCCTCCGTGGCCATGGTCAACTTGCCCGCCGCCGGCCGCGAAGGTACACCTCCGCGCTGGCCTCTCCTGCCCGACATCGCCCTGCAGACCCGCAGGGATACTGCACAGCGCACGTCTGATGACCTCGAACTCAAGCTCGCCGAACCGACCCTGACCGGCCGCCGCCGGACGGCCGCGCAGCGCAAGGCCGACACTGCGAGGGAAGCTGCAGCGATCCTCACGGCGCAACTCGCCGCCCAGGAGCGCGTCGAGGCCGAACTGTGGGAGCAGCTATGGGTGCTTCCACAGGCTGTTGAGTGGGAGCGGGCAGGCTGGGTGCGTGAGGTCGCCCAGTACGTCCGCTGGAAGGCCAGGGCGGAGCAGGGCGACCTGGACGCTGCGAAGGAGGCCCGGCAGCTGGGTGACCGGCTGGGGCTTACGCCGCTGGCGCTGCTGCGGCTGCGCTGGCGGGTGGCGACCGACGAGGACGAGCGAGCAGTGCGGCCCCGCCGGCGGCCGGCGAGCGGGCGTCGACCGGACGACCCGCGAGCCGCTCTGCACGTGGTGGAGTAGGCCGTGGGCGTCCTGATGGTCCCCGCGCCGGATTCCGAGCCGTGGCCGACGCTGGGACCCCAGGTCTGCGACCTCATCGAGGAGCGCGCAGTTCACGGCCCGGGCGCGCTGCGCGGCCAGCCCTACGTGCTGGACCCGGAGAAACGGGCGCTGATCTATCGCTGGTACGAGGTCTATCCGCAGGGCCACTCGCGCGCTGGAAAGCGGCGCTTCAAGCGGGTGGGCCTGTCGGTGCGCAAGGGCACGGCGAAGACGGAGCTGGCTGCCGCCGTGGCGTTCGCCGAGCTGCACCCGGACGGCCCGGTGCGCTGCGACGGCTTCGACGCGGACGGCGAGCCCGTCGGCGTGCCGGTCTCGGATCCGTACATCCCGATGGTCGCCTACACCGAGGAGCAGACCGAAGAGCTGGCCTACGGGGCGCTGTACGTGATGGTCACCGAGGGCCCGGACATTGACCTGTTCGACCCCGGCCTGGACCGCATCATGCGGTACGACGGCCGGGGCCGGGCGGTCGCCCTGGCTTCCTCGCCGGACAGCCGTGACGGCGCCCGGACGACCTTCCAGCACTTCGACGAGACGCACCGTTTCACCTTGCCGCGGCACCGCGACGCGCACGGAACGATGCTGGCGAACATCCCGAAGATCATGCTGTTCGACCCCTGGTCCCTGGAGACCACGACGACGTACACCCCGGGCGAGGACAGCGTCGCGCAGGGGACGCACGAGTTCGCCGAGCTGGTCGCCTCGGGGAAGTCGACGGACCGCACCCTGTTCTTCTTCCACCGCGAGGCCACCCCGCGGCCGGACGAGGACCTTGACGACGAGGAGACGATCCGGGCGGCCGTGCGGGAGGCGAGCGGTCCGAGCATCGCCGCGTGGCCCGACTTCGAGGGCCAGGTCGACGCGATCGTGGCCCTGTACAACGCGCCGGACACCGACCGGGCGTACTGGGAGCGTGTGTGGCTGAACCGGCGTGTCCAGGCCGGCCGTCAGGCGTTCTCGGTCGAGCGGTGGGCGGAACTGGCCCGGCCCGATCAGCCACTGCCACCCAAGGGCGACAAGATCGTGATCGGGTTCGACGGCGCGCAGTTCCGCGACGCCACCGCCCTGGTCGCCACCCATCTCGCGACCGGATTCCAGTGGCCGCTGGGCATCTGGGAGTGCCCGCCCGGGGCCAACGACCCCGGTGGACCGGGCTGGAAGTGCCCCGAGGACGAGGTCGACGCCGTCCTGGTGCACGCCTTCACCACGTGGGATGTCGTCCGCTTCTACGGAGACCCCCCCTACTGGGAGGGCATGTTCAGCCTGTGGAAGGGCCGGTGGGGCGAGAAGCGCGTCACCGAGTGGTGGACGAACCGGCTCAAGGCGATGGCGTACAGCCTGAAGGCGTACCTGGGTGCCATGCAGTCGGGCCGCCTCACCCACTCCGGGGACCCGGTGCTGGCCCGCCACATCGGCAACGCCCGCAAGAAGGTGTTGAAGATGCTCGACGAGCAGGGCCAACCCTTGTGGGTGATCGAGAAAGAGAGGCACCAGTCGCCGCTGTCGATGGACGGCTCGATGGCCGGGTGCCTGTCGTGGGAGGCGTACCTAGACGCCATCGCCGCTGGTCAGAACAAGCCGAAGAAGAAGGCCGCCATGGTCGTGATGTGAGAGGGGAGGCGGCCTGTGGACCTGAATCTGTCCGAAGAGGACTGGGCGAGTTTCCTCTCGCGCTGCCACGACAACGAGCTCCAGGAACTCAAGCAGTACAACAACTACTACGAGGGCGAGCAGCCCTTGTCGTACATGCACCCGGAGCTGCTGAAGGAGATCGGCGACCAGATCCGGCAGGTGGTCATCAACTGGCCGCAGCTGGTCGTCGACGCCATCGAGGAGCGCCTGGACGTCGAAGGGTTCCGATACCCGAAGACGGACTCGGCGGACGACGAGCTGTGGCGGATCTGGCAGGCCAACGGGATGGACGTCAAGAGCCAGCAGGCCCACACGGACGCCCTGGCCATGAAGCGGTCCTTCCTCGTCGTCGGGGCCAACGCCAAGGACGCGACCACCCCACTGGTGACCGCCGAGTCAGCGCTGCAGATGTACGCCGACTTCGACCCCGCGACCCGCGAGATCCGCGCGGCCCTGAAGCGGTACAACGAGATCGACCCGCTCACGGCGGCCGTCCGGGACCGGTACGCCACCCTGTACCGGCCCAACGCCACCGTGCACTTCAAGTCTGCCGGCCCCGGCACATGGACGGTCATCGACCGCGACGACCACAAGGTTGGCGAGCCCATGTGCGCCGTCCTGCCCAACCGCGGGCGCCTGCTGATCCCGGGCGGCGTGTCCGAGCTGAAGGCCGTCCTGCCCGTCTCGGACGCGGCCTGCAAGATGGCTACCGACCTGATGGTGGGCGCCGAATTCCAGGCACTGCCGCGTCGGGCCGCGTTCGGCTTCGACGAGGAGGACTTCGTCGACGTCAACGGCAAGCAGCTGTCCGTGTGGTCACGGCTGGCGGGCCGGATCTGGTCAACGTCGAAGACCCGCAAGGAAGACGGCGCCGACGTCATCCAGTTCCCGGCCGCGGACCTGAAGAACTTCACCGACACGATCGAATCGCTCGCCCGGATCGTGGCCGCGCTCGCCGCGTTGCCCCCGAACTACATGGGCCTGGCGGCCGACGACGCGGCCTCTGCCGATGCGATCCGCTCGCGCGAGACCCGGCTGATCAAGAGGTGCGAGCGCAAGCAGAAGCCGTTCAGCGAAGGGTACGAGCGGACGAACCGGCTCATCATGCGGATCGTCTCCGGCGACTGGGACCCGCGGCTTCAGCAGCTGGAGACGATGTGGCGCGACCCATCCACGCCGACGTTCGCGCAGAAGGCGGATGCCACGGTGAAGCTGGTGCAGGCCAACGTCATCCCGGTTGAGCAAGGTCGCGAGGACCTCGGCTACACCACTGGGCAGCTGGCTCGGATGCGGGAGATGGACGAACGGGCTCTGGACCGGGCCATGGCCGGCGACTACGCGGCCGGGTACGGGCCCAAGCCGGGCCCCGACCCGGCCGCCGCGCCGACCCCGGCCGACCCGGTGCCGGTGGGGTGACCGGTGGTCGGCACGCTTCAGCGGGAGGTCGCTCTCGCGCAGTACCGGCGGCAGCAGCTCATCGTGCGGCGGGCCGTCACCCGCGTGCAGGCGCTGTGGCGGAGGATCGACCGCGCCGACATCTCCGGGTCGTGGGAGCAGCTGTCCCCGCTGCTGATGTCGGCCGTTGCCGAGGCGCAGACCCAGTCGGCGCGGCTCGCCGACCCGTACCTGGACGACGTCCAGTCCGCCGAGGACGCCGACCCGGCGGCGGCCGGGCGGGTGGTGCCTTCGGCTTTCGCCGGGATTGCCTCGGACGGACGCCCGCTGCTGTCCCTGCTGTACCAGCCGGTCATCGACTGGAAGGTGCGGATGCTGGCCGGGCAGTCCATGGAGGACGCGTTCCGCGGCTCTCTGGCGAGCGCCCTGCGGATCACCTCGACCCAGGTCGCGGACGCCGGCCGCGGGGCGACCGGGGTGGCGATGGCCGGGCGCCGCACGATCCAGGGCTACGTCCGTGTCGTCCAGCCGCCGGCGTGCGCGAGGTGCGTCATCCTCGCCGGGCGCGAGTACGGCTGGAACAAGGGCTTCCAGCGGCATCCGCGGTGCGACTGCATCCACCTGCCGACCACGCTGATCGCCCGCAACCAGCACGGGCGGCACGGGTTCATCGACCCCGACGACTACTTCCGCGGCCTGTCCCGCGCCGAGCAGGATCGGGTGTTCGGCCTGGCCGGTGCCCGCGCGATCCGTGAAGGCGCGGACATGGCGCAGGTCGTCAACGCCCGCCGCGGCATGGCGACGATGACGGCCTACGGCCGGGACGTCCTGGCGACCACGGAGGGCGCGACCCGCCGCGGCGCGTTCTACCGGCTGGAGCGGGCCCGCACCGAGGAGCGGACAGGGACGCGGTTCGCGCGGTCTCGGGACGACGTCCGGCGCGGCCTGCCGCAGTTCCAGCTGAGGACGCCCCGCTTGATGCCCGAGGAGATCTTCCGGCTCGCCGAGAGCCGTGAAGAAGCGCTGGCCATGCTCCGGCGCTTCGGCTACCTGACCTGACCCCGGCGCAACGCCGACGGTCCCAACCTCCTGCAACGGGAGCAGCAATGAGCACACCTCCGGACCCGACGACCCCTCCGGTACCGCCTGCGGGCAACCCGCAGCCGCCTGCCGGACCAGCCGTTCCTCCCTCGCCTCCGGCTCCTCAGCCGCCGGCGCCCGCCCCTGCCCCGATACCGCCCGCGGGCGGTAACCCGGAGAACGATCCGCCGCTCGGCCCCGAGGGGGAGAAAGCCCTCGCAGAGTGGAAGAAGCGCGCGAAGGACGCCGAGGCCCTGTCCAAGACGCAGGCCACCCGGATTCAGGAGTTCGAGGACCGCGACAAGACCGAGGCGGAGAAGCAGGCTGACGCCCTCAAGGCGGCCCAGGCCCGCGCGGAGAGCGCGACCCGGCTGGCCGTGTCCTCCAGCGTCCAGGCGCTCGCCGCCGGCCGGTTCCAGGACCCCCTGGACGCGGTCGAGGCGCTCCAGGGCGGCTCGTACCTCACGGACAACGGGACAGTCGACCAGGCCGCCATCACGGCCGCCCTGGACGACTTGCTGACCCGTAAGCCGCACTGGGCGGCTGGCGACCCCGGCCCGCGCACGCCACGCCCCGACCCCTCGCAGGGCCCCCGGCCCGGCGGCACTCCGGGCGGCGTGGACCAGCAGATCGCCGACGCGAAGGCGAAGGGCGACTGGCGGACGGTCCTGTCCCTGGAGAACAGCAAGCTCGCCAACGTCAAGAACTGATCACCTGGGCAGGCGCACGCCGTGCCCCGCACCTAAGGAGCCCCCATGGCTGGCAGCATCACCGCCCTGGGCACGACGTACAACCTGCCCAACTACACCGGCATCCTCCACCAGCTGACGCCGGACGACACCCCGTTCTTCTCCGCGATCGGCGGCCTGACCGGAGGCGGCCAGACCACGGCCAAGGAGTTCGAGTGGCAGACCTTCGACCTGCGCTCGGCCGGCCAGAACACCGCGCTCGAAGGCCAGGACGCGCCGACCGCGCAGGAGCGGGTCCGCGGGTCGGTCGACAACATCACGCAGATCCACCACGAGACCGTCGCCGTCTCGTACACCAAGCTGGCCGCGGTCGGCGCGCACTCCGGCCTGAACATCGAGGCCACCAACCCGGTCCGCAACGAGCTGGACTGGCAGGTCGAGCAGATGCTCAAGCAGATGGGCCGCGACGTCGAGTGGTCCTTCCTCAACGGCCTCTACCAGAAGCCGACCGACAACACCACGGTCCGCAAGACCCGCGGCATGATCCAGGCCATCTCCACCAATGTGACGAGCGCCGGCACCGCGCTCGGCTCGGCGGCGGGCGCGATCAGCACGGACGCCTTCACCCTCAACGCGCACGGCCTGGTCCTCAACGACCAGGTCACCCTGGACACGATCGTCAGCCTGACCGGCATCAGCGCGGACACCCCGTACTACGTCGTCAGCCCGACCACGAACACGTTCAAACTGGCGGCCACCAAGGGCGGCGCCGCGATCGACCTGGCCGGCGCCGACGGCACCGCCAACGTCACCAAGCTGGCCGCCGTCAGCAAGGCCGCCATCGACGGCCTGCTCCAGAGCGTCTTCGACAACGGCGGAATCATGGAGTCCGAGACCGCGACCCTGGTCGTCGGCTCCACCTCCAAGCGGGGCGTCACCGACGCCTACGCCAACGCCTACGGGAAGTACATGGAGACCTCCCGGTCGGTCGGCGGCGTCAACCTCCAGACGATCCAGACCGACTTCGGCGTGCTGAACATCATGCTCGACCGGCACATGCCGAAGCACAAGATCATGGTCACCTCCCTGGAGGAGTGCATGCCGGTCTACCTGGAGACCCCCGGCAAGGGCCACTTCTTCGCCGAGCCGCTCGCCAAGACCGGCGCCACCGAGCGCACCCAGCTCTACGGCGAGGTCGGCCTGAAGTACGGCAACGAGCGCAAGCACGGCCTGCTGACCGGAGTCCTCGCCAGCCTGTAGAGGGGAGGGGCGGTGGCCCTGGCAACCCTGCAAGACGTGGCCGACCGGCTCGGCCGCGACATGACCGCCGAGGAGCAGCGCCGGGCCACCGCGAACCTGGAGGACGCGATCGCGCTGATCCTCGACCGCTTCCCGCAGTACGGGACCGCGCCGACCGCCGTGTCGAAAAAGGTCTGCTGCGCGATGGTGCTGCGCGTACTGCGCAACCCGGACGGCAAGCGGCAGGAGTCCGTCGACGACTACTCGTACACCATCGACTCGTCGCGCTCGCGCGGCGAGGTGTACCTGTCCGAGGATGAGATGGACGAGCTGCGGCCCCCGAAGAAGAGGGCGTTCAGCATCGTCCCTGGCGCCCCGTGCGAGCCAGCGTCATGAGCGTCGACGGCTCCCTCGCCGCCGGCCGGGCAGCGGCCGAGGCCCGCATGCTCGATATCGTCCGCCTGTACGAGCAGGTCCCGGACGGCTTCGACAGGTCGACCGGCACCACGACGCCGGGCGCCCAGACCACTCTGTACACCGGCAAAGGCCGGGTGAAGCCGGTCGCGCAGGCCTCCGGGGAGGACGTCCAGGCGTCCGACCGCGAGGTGCGGCTGCTGGAGTACCAGGTCGCGTTGCCCTGGGATACGCCGCTGCCGGACGGGAAGCGGATCGTGCCCGGGATGCGGATCGAGGTCACGGCCTCCCCGGACGCGCGCATGGCCGGTCTCATCTTGTGGGTGACCGGCGCCCAGTTCAGCGGCCAGACCACGGCCTGGCGGATCACGACGGAGGACCGATCCTGATGGAAGACCCCTTCGACATGCGCGACGTGCGCCGTCTTGAGGAGCACCTGGCCCGGAGCATCCCGCTCGTCCGGCGCGAGGCCCGCAGGGTCGTCAGCAAGGGCGCGCTGAACGTGAAGCGGGACTGGGCGAAGAACGCGCGGGCGTCGTCCGGGCGGCATGCGCCGGCGTACCCGGCCTCGGTCGGCTACGACCTGCTGTCGGTGGGCCCGGACATCACCGACGCCCGGATCGGCCCGGACAAGGACGCTCCGCAGGGTGCGCTCGGCAACCTGCTGGAGTACGGGTCGGTGAAGAACCCGCCGCACAACGACGGCGGCCGTGCACTGGCCGCAGAGACGCCACGGTTCGAGGCCGCGATGGAAGTCGTCGTCTCGCGTGGGCTGGCCTGGTGGTGAACCGGTGACCGTCCCTGATGTCCTGCCGCACGCCGACGCCGTCCAGGCCGCGCTGGAGGCCGCCGAGCTGACGGTGTACCTGGGCGGCGCACCCACGGAGGCCGGATGGACGCCGCCCGACCACTTCGCCGTCCTGTACCCGGACCCGGGCATGGCCGTGCGGGAGTCCCTCGCCGACGCGCGCACCGACTTCGACGCGACCATGCAGATCACCTGCGTCGGCGGAAGCGCCGAGCGCGCGCTGTGGGTGGCCGGCCGCGTCCGCCAGGCGCTCGCCGGGCCGCTGATTGTGGAGGGCCGCTCGTGCTGGCCGCCCGAGGACCTCGGCGGGCCGCCGGTCGCGCGGGACGACGACGTCACCCCGCCCGTGTGGTTCGTGCCCGTCCAGTACCGAATCTGCTCAACTCCCGGATAGGAGACCCTCATGGCGCTTCTCGCGCAGCAGGTCGTCGCACTGAGCGGCCTGACCCCGACCTACTCGGCCGCCGCGGCGTCCACCACGGTGACGTGCGGCGACCGTTCGTTCCTGCACGTCAAGAACACCAACGGCTCCAGCATGACCGTCACGATCTCCGCGACGGCGAAAGTCCGCGGGCAGGCCGCCGCTGACCTGGTGGTGACCGTCCCGGCGACGACTGGCGACAAGATGATCGGCCCGATCACCGCGGACCTGTTCGCGTCGCCCTCCGACGGCGTGAGCGCGTCGATCACCTACTCGGCGACGACCAGCGTCACCGTCGCCAGCCTCGTCATCTGACGCCCCACACCGCCCTGTCCCGTTCGCCCCGTCGTTCGGGGCTTTTTTCGTGCCCTGAGGAGGGCCCATGTCCGACCTGATCAATGACGGCATGACCCGGGTGTTCTGGGTGTCGTCCATCGCGAACATCAACGCCCCGACGGCTTCCGAGCTGACCGCGGGCAACGACTTCACGGCCCGCATCACGCCGGACGGCCTCAAGGTCGACCCGTCGACGGCGGACGTCGACACGTCGTCGCTGGCATCTACCTTCGACACGAAGACCGTGGGCCGCGTCGGCTACGACGCCGAGCTCACCTTCAAGCGGGGCACCACGGGCGCCGAGGACCTGCCGTACACGACCCTCAAGTACGGGGTGTCTGGCTACCTGGCCATCCGCCGCGGCGTCGCCTACGCCACTGCCTGGGCGGCCGGCCAGAAGGCCGAGATCTACCCGGCCACGTGCGGCGAGCCGCAGAACACCGCCCCGGCCGCGAACGAGGTCATGAAGTTCGTGTCACCGCTCAAGATCACCAGCCCGCCCGCGACCGCCGCGACGGTCGCCTGATGCCGAACATCCAGGACATCCTCAAGCAGGCCAAGCCCCGGGAGCGCACGGTCATGGTGTGCATCCGGGGCGACCTGGCCGGCGAGGCCGAGCGTCTTGCCGAGGAGCTCACCAAGGTCAACGAGGACTGGGAGCCCTCCGACCTCACCTCGGAGCACCCTGCCCGCGCGATCGCCGCCCAGCTCAAGGAGGCGCGGGACGCGGCCCGGGCGGCCGAGGTGCCGTTCAAGCTGCGGTACATCGGCGACAAGGCCTACTCGGACCTGCTGGCCGCGCACCCATCCGAGAAGAGCGAGGAGTTGTTCGACTCGGTGTCGTTCCCGCGCGCCCTGATCGCTGCCTCGTGTGTCGACCCCGAGATGACTGAGGAGCAGGTCATCGAGCTGTTCGAGGTCATCAACGAGGGCGAGATCAAGAAGCTGTTCGACGCCGCGTGGGACGTCCACAACAGCTCGGACATGGTCCCTTTCTCACTGGCCGCCTCCGCACTCCTGGCGGGCCTTGGCGGCGCGAGCTAGAGACCGCCCGGTCCTGGGGCGTCCCCCGCAGCGTGTTCCTCGGGCGGGTGGTCGCCGAGGGCGAGCCGCTGTGGCTGCCCGAGGACCGGGCATGGGCGGAAGCCCTCCATGCGGTAGAGGCCGACACCTGCCCGGACTGTAGGCAGCCGTGGGGCGAAGCCACCGCCCGGGAGAACGAGTTCGAGTACGTCGCCGAGCCGATCCTCTGCCACGCCTGCACCACCTCGGCGAAGGCCGTGAAGGCCTACCAGGACGGCAACAAGGGCTCCTCGGACGGCTTGCACATTCACATCACCCGTAGAACGGCCTGACGGCCCTGCACCCCGCCGGGAGGTGACATGGCCGTCCGTACCGTCACCGTCCGGCTCCGCGCCGACGTCAACCAGTACACCCGCTCACTGCGGCAGGCCTCCGACCGCACCTCCCAGCTGGCCGGGATCGGCGCGAAGGTCGGCGCCGTCATGGTCACCGGCTTCGCCGTCGCGGTCGCTGCTGCGGCCAAGTTCGACAAGGCCATGTCGAACGTCCGATCCGTCACCAACGGCACGGCCAAGGAGATGGCCAACCTACGGTCGGCAGCCCTGGACGCGGGCAAGACCACCAAGTTCACGGCGAGCGAGGCGGCGGACGCCGAGGCCGAGCTGGCGCGCGCCGGCGTCTCGGTCGCGGACATCACCGGCGGCGCCCTCAAGGGCACGCTGTCACTGGCGGCGGCCGGCCAGATGGACCTCGCCGACAGCGCGGTCATCGCCGCCCAGGCCATGAACACCTTCGGCCTGCACGGCAAGGACGTCGTCCACATCGCCGACGTGCTCGCCGCGGGCGCGAACAAGTCGGCGGCCGACATGAACGGCCTGGGCATGTCGCTGCGCCAGGGCGGCCTGCTCGCCAAGCAGACCGGGCTCAGCCTCGAAGACACCGTCGGCACGCTGGCCGCATTCGCCGACCACGCCCTGATCGGCTCGGACGCCGGTACGTCGCTGAAGGTGATGCTGCAGCGGCTCGTCCCGCAGTCTGACGAGGCCCGCAAGATGATGGACAAGGTGGGCTTCTCCGCCTACGACAGCCAGGGCAGGTTCGTCGGCCTGTCCAAGCTGGCCGGGAACCTCCAGTCCTCCTTCAAGAACCTCACCCCCGAGGCGAGGAACGCCGCGTTCGCGACCATCTTCGGCAGCGACGCCGTGCGGTCCGCGACGATCCTGTACGAGCTGGGCTCCAAGGGCATCAACCAGTACGTCAAGGCCGTCAACGACAAGGGCGCGGCCGAGCGCACCGCGTCCATCCAGACCGACAACCTGGCCGGCGACTTCCAGCGGCTGCGCGGCGCCCTGGAGGTCGCGCTCATCGAGGGCGGCTCCAGCGCCAACGGGGCGCTGCGGGACATGGTCAAGTGGGTGACCGCCGTGGTCAACGCCTACAACGACCTGCCCAAACCGCTCCAGCACGCGGTGACCCTGTTCAGCGGGATCGGCGGCGCGACCCTGCTCGCCGTGGCCGGGTTCCTCCTGCTGCTGCCGAGGGTCGCCCAGACCCGCACGGCCCTGACCCAGCTGGGGCTCACGGCCGACCGGACGCGCGCGGCGATGTACGGGCTCGGCCGCATGACCAACGTCATCATCGGGTTGGCGGCGGTCGGGTACGCGGTCAGCAGCGTGGCGGACCAGTTCGAGGCGGCACCCCCGAACGTCCACAAGCTGGAAGCGGCCATGGTGGACTTCGCCCAGCAAGGCAAGGTCACGGGCGAGGCCGCCGCCAAGTTCGGCAAGGATCTGGATGGCGTCGGCGAGGCCGCAGCCCGTATCGCCCACCCTTCCGGGCTCAAGAGGACCAAGGACTTCTTCAGCACCTTCGACCCGTTCTCCCACACCGACCTGGACCGGGCCCGCGAGAAGATCGACGCGATCGACAAGTCCCTCACGAACCTCGTCCAGGGCGGTCACGCCGACGTCGCCGCGAAGAACTTCAAGGAGTACGCGAAGGCCGCCGAGGAGAGCGGCACCAGCACCGAGAAGTTCCGGACCCTGCTGCCCGGCTACAGCGACGCCCTGCTGACCGCGGCAACCGACGGGAAGCTGACCAAGGACTCCCAGAAGGAACTGGGCTCCCAGGTCGCGGCCACCGCGAAGGATCTCCAGGACCAGCGGACGGCAGCAGAGAAGCTGAGCGACGCCCTCGACACCCTCAACGGGGTCAACATCAGCGCCGCAGAGAAGGAGATCAGCTTCCGGCAGTCGGTCGCCGACCTGACCCAGGCGGTGAAGGACAACGGGCACAGCCTGGACGTCACCTCGGAGAAGGGCCGCAAGGTCAAGTCGGCGTTCCTGGACGCCGCGCAGGCCGCCCTCGACCATGCCGAGGCGGTCGCCAAGCAGAAGGACTCCCAGGAGGCCGGCCAGAAGGTCCTGGAGCAGGACATCACCCTGCTCAAGAAGCAGATGTCGGCGGCCGGCTTCTCCAAGGACGCCATCGACAAGCTGACGTCCGCCTACCTGCAGCTCCCCCCGGTGGCGTCCACCGACGTCCAGGCGCACACCGCCGCCGCCATGAAGGACCTGGAGGCGGTGCAGGACAAGGTCAAGAACACCAAGGGCAAGACCTTCACGATGGACGCGCTGACCGGGGACGCCCGGAAGGCCCTCGAAGACCTCGGCTTCAAGATCAAGAACACCAAGGGCAAGAAGGTCGAGATCACCCTCCCGACCGGCGGCCCGAGGGCGGCAGCCCAGGCGATCCAGGGCTACATCGACGGCGTGCACGGCAGGACCGTGGGCGTCGGCGTCTACACCACCGAGTACTACAAGAAGGTCCAGAGCGGCGGCGACCTGCCGGTACCCCGCGGCGGCCAGGCCCGCGGCGGGCTCGTGCCCGGCTACGGGGTCGGCGGCGCCGTGCAGATCGCCCCCAACGGTCTGCTCAGCGGGCCCGGAACCGGGACCTCGGACAGCATCATGGCGCTGTTCGCGAGCGGCGCCATGGGCAGGGTGGCGAACACCGAGTTCGTGGTGAACGCGAAGTCGACGAAGAAGCACCTGAGGCTGCTCCAGGCCATCAACGCGAACCGGCTGGCCCGCGGCGGCCTGGCGGGCGGCGGGATCCCCGGGTTCACGTACACGCCGACCGGGCAGGCCGTGCTCGGCGGCCCGGGGGACGCCAAGGAGCGCTACGACAAGGAGGTCGAGGACCTCAAGAAGGCCTGGGACGACCTCAACAAAGCGCTCAAGGCACAGGCGAAGGCGGCCGACAGCCTCCGCGACGCCGAGAAGAACCTGGAGCGGGTACGGAAGGGCCACCACACGGCGGCCCAGCTGCGGGCGGCCGAGGAGAAGCGCGACAAAGCCCAGTCGGCGAAGAATGCCGCGGACAAGACGGTCACCAAAGAACGCTCCGACGTCTACGCGGCGGACAAGGCCCTCGGGGTGAGCAAGGGCGCCAAGGCGCCCACGTCGTTCAACCTGAAGGCCTACGAGGCGCAGCTGAACAAGAGCCTCGCCGCGACCCAGAAGTGGCGGTCGAATCTCAACAAGATCGGCACGAGGGGCGGCAAAGACCTCCAGGCCCTGCTGGAGGGCATGGGCGAGGACGGGTACGCCCTCGTCAACGCCCTCGCGGGTGCGTCCGACAAGCAGTTCAAGTCGATCACGTCGAAACTGGAGAAGACCGGTGAACTCGCCAAGGCCACCCTCGCGGACTTCACCAAGCAGCTGAACGGGTCGACCAAGGAGTCCCAGCAGTTCGCGGCCGACCTCCAGAAGCTGGCCGCGCAGGGCTTCGGCGACCTCGCCCAGGCCCTGGCCGCGCAGGGCGACTCCAGCGCCATGGAGCTCGCCCACCAGGCGGTCAGCGACAGCGGTGCAGCGAAGAAGGCCAACGCCTCCGTCGGCAAGGCCGAGGGCACGCTGACCGGCGACGACCTCACCAACTCGCTGCTGCTGCTCTCCACGCTGCGCAGCGGGCCCGGCAAGGGGTTCTCCGACCTCATCTCGGCGGGCCTGGACGTGGCCACCATCCGCGCCCTGGTCCCCAAGATGACCGCTCAGATCAAGGCGCTCCCCGGCACGTACAAGGACACCTTCGTCCGGCAGTGGAACCAGCAGGGCGGGGTGGCGATGGCGGCCGGCGGCATCCTGTCGAGGCCGACGATGGTCCTCGGCGCCGAGGCCGGCGTCCCCGAGTCCTGGATCCCGTGGAACAACTCGGCCCGGTCCCGGGGGCTGCTCGCGAAGACGGCGTCCGCGATGGGCTACCAGCTGGTGCCCGCGGGCCGGTACGGCGCGAGCACGTCGATGGCGGCCGTGGCCCGGGAGGTGTCCCGGCAGATCACCGTGAACCTGTACGGGGCCAAACAGAGCGCCGCCGAGCAGGCGCACGACATCGCCCGCATCATCTCGTTCACCGGCTGAAGGGGGATGTCGGATGCCGTACACGCCGGGCACCGTGCTGGACGGGCTCCAGGCCACCCTGGGCACGCTCACCCTCGGTGCCGTCGACGCGAACGGCGTGGCCTGGTTCCTCCAGACGATGGAGGGCTGGGACTCCCCGGAGTCGCGGTCGGAGTTCACCGACCGGGAGGCCGACCACGGCGCGTGGGCCTCCCCGGTCTACCTCTCGTCGCGGCCCATCACCCTCGCCGGGACGATCGTCGCCCCGTCCCAGGATCTCCTCGACGACGCGATGGACCAGCTGCGCGCAGCGGCTGGCCTCGCCGACACCCTGCTGATCGTGTCCGAGACGGTCCCCAAGCAGGCGGCCGTGCGGCGCAGCGGGAAGCCGCTCATGCAGTACGT
The DNA here is from genome assembly GCF_040652195.1 of Streptomyces sp. NPDC048278. Classification (NCBI taxonomy): domain Bacteria; kingdom Bacillati; phylum Actinomycetota; class Actinomycetes; order Kitasatosporales; family Streptomycetaceae; genus Streptomyces; species Streptomyces sp. NPDC048278. Next base: position 9,190 of record NZ_JBEZLP010000060.1, on the reverse strand, counting down.
CACCGGGTCGACGGCGACGTACAGCGTGATGGTGACGGCCGCGGACCCACGCCGCTACAGCACGGACCTGTCGAGCGGCACGACCCCGCTGCCGTCCACCACCGGCGGCCTCACCTTCCCGGTGACGTTCCCGGTGACGTTCTCGGCGACGACCGTGGCCGGCACCATCGCCGCGGTCAACAGCGGGGACTTCGAGACGCGCCCAGTCCTCACCATCACGGGCCCGGTCACCGCCCCCTCGATCGGCGCCCTGTACCCGGACGGCACGGTGCGCCAGCTCATCTACTCCCTCGACCTGGCGGCCGGCGACGTCCTGACGATCGACACCGACGCGCGGACCGTCCTGCTCAACGGGAGTATCTCCCGGCGCCGGTTCCTGACCGTCTCGGGCGGCTGGCCGACGATCCAGGCCGGAGGGTCGGTCACCTACCAGTTCCAGTCGTCCACCTACAACGCGACCGCGACGCTGACCGCCCGGTGGCGGTCAGCCTGGATGTGAGGAGGCCACCGTGCCCGTAGACCCGTGGGCCATCGACACGCTTGCCTTCAGCGGCATCGAGGCCCGGAACGTCGACTCCATGATGGTCATGGGCAACGGGGCTGCCCTCGGTGCCCGTTCCGGTGTCCGGCCCGCCGACCCGGGCCTGACCACGACGCTCGCCGGCACCACCATCAACGTCTCGGCCGGCGTCGCGACCGTCGCCTACGCCGGGCAGGGCGTCTACCGGTGCGCGTTCCCGACGTCGGTGTCGCCCGGCACGTACACCGCCGCCCACGCCACCCTGAACAGGCTGGACTTGGTCTACGTCAGGGTGTGGGACAACTCGGTCGACGCGTCTGGCCTGAACAAGGCCGACATCGTCTACCTCGCCGGGACTCCGTCGGCGTCGCCCGTCGCGCCGACACCGGCTGGCACTCAGATCTACATGCCGATCGCCACCATCAGCGTGCTGTCCGTGTCCAACGGCAGCACGGCCTCGGTGTCTACGGCGGTCCGGCCGTACACGGTGGCGCCCGGCGGGATCCTGCCCTCGTCGACGGCGCCCACCAGCCCGTACACCGGCGAGTACTACGACGACGGCACCAACCTCCTCAGGTACAACGGGGCGACCTGGGACACCTACCAGAAAGTGCCGGGCGCCTCGACCGCCTGGACGCCGACCTGGACGACCAGCACCGGCCTGCACTCGCCGTCCTACGGCAACGCCGCGATTGACTGCCGCTACTACAAGCTCGGCCGCCTGGTGAACTTCTGGATGAACATCGTCTTCGGGTCGACCACGAACTTCGGGGCGTCCGCCACCACCGGCGACAACTGGCAGTTCACGCTGCCGGTCGCCTCGGCGATGCTCACCTACCCGGTGGCCAGCGTCACCTACGAGGCGGGCACCAGCCGCGGCGTCTCCGGCAATGCGGTCACCACCAGCGACGGGCTCAACCTTCAGCTCAACGTCTCCTCCGCCGCCGTGAACAGCGTGGCTCTCCAGGCGGGCGTCGTCGACTCCCTCAGCCCGTGGACGTGGGCCTCCGGCAACCGCCTCAACATCGTCGGCCAGTACGAGGCAGTGTCGTGACCCTCGGCCCCTACCAACTGGCCTGGTACGGCTGCGACCTGCGCACCGGCGGAATCATCGAGGATCTCCCCGCCCTCACGCCGTCCGGCGCCCTGTCGCGCAAGCTCGGCGACGCCACCACGCTTCAGGCCACCCTCAACCTGCCGGGCGCCGCCGACAACTGGGACGAGGCGACTACCCCGGGCAGCACCGTCCTCGTCGCCGTCGATACCGCCACCGACACCCCCGTCTGGGCGGGTGCCGTCCTCACCCGTCAGGCCGGCAGCGCGCAGACCGTCGACCTCGGCGCGGCCACCCTGGAGACCTACCTCGACCGCCGATACCCCGGCACTCAGACACTGCTCGCCACCGACCAGGCAGCCATCGTCAGCGCACTCGTCACCCCGGCGCTCACCAACGGGCCGCCGATCGTCATCGACGCCCCCACCATCGGAATCTCGCTCGACTACACGACCGAGGACGGCGACGACAAGAGCACCCTGTCCTGCCTCGCCGAGCTGATGGGCATGGACGGCGGCCCCGAGTGGACCATCGACGTCACCTGGAACGGGACACACTCCGGCTTCCAGTTCCCGCTGCGCGTCCGGCAGGCCATCGGTGTCCAGACGCCGACTCCGGTCACGTTCGACTTCCCGGGCTGCGTCAGCTCCTACGGCCTCGCCGAGTCCTACGAGGCCGGGAAGGGCGCCACCACCGTCATCGCCCGCGGCGAGGGCGAGGGAATCGACCGGCTCACTTCCAGCGTCCATGAGGCGACCGCGCTGATCGCCGCCGGGTGGCCGCGCTGGGAGTACCGGTTCACCCCGGCCACCGGGGTCACCGACCCCGACCAGCTGAACGCGCACGCCGCTCAGTCCCTCACGCTGATGTCGCAGGGCGCGCAGGTGTGGAGCATCGAGGCCGTCGCCTCCCGGGCTCCCCGCCTCGGCCAGGACTGGGCGCTGGGGGACACAGCACGCCTCGCCGTCGAACGTTCCCCTCGCCACCCCTCGGGTGCCAGCGTGACCGCCCGCTGCTGGTCGTGGGAACTCGATGCCGGCGCCGACCGCATCCGGCCCATCCTGGTGGAGGAGTAACGATGCCCAAGCAGCTGGATCAGCTGCCCGCCGACGCCACCAGCCTGGCACGGCGTCTGGCCTCTCTGGAGAAGGAGGTCAAGGAGTTGCGGGCCGCGCGGCGCATGGGCACGGCGACCGTCGGGCGCCTGCGGATCTACAGCGCCGACGGGCAGACCCTCCTCGCCGAGTTGGGCCCCACCAGCGAGGGCGGCGGCGGGCTGACGACGCGTGGCAACTTGGCCGCCGACGAGATCCCGGTGTACGCGTCCCTGACCTACGGCGAACTGCGGTATGCGCCAGTCCAGGACGGCATCGCCGAAGTGCCGGCCAAGGCTTCCTATGACGTGATCCCCGAGAGTGGGAGTGACCTGCTTCTGCTGTCCGGATCCCTTCAGGACTCCGACTGGCAGGCCATGGCCGACCTGAGTTCCGTAGCGGGCGGCGGCAGACCGTTCTTCCTGATCAGTGGCACCCGCGGAACCGACGACGACGTGGAGGCCGGGCCCTGCGACATGGACGTGTCGGGGGTGCTGACGGCCGCGAACCTGGCCTGGGGCACGGTCTCCATCACGCCGTCGGCCGCGAACACGCCGACCTCGGCGACGGTGAGCGGCCTCGACCTGGAGGGCAGCACTTTCATCGCCTACACGTCACCCAACACGTCCGTGCCCGGCACCACCGGCGCCAACACCGGCGTGACCGGGACCAGCGCCAACAACGTGACGGGCAGCGGGCTGACGGTGTGGCTGAACCGGCAAAACACCACGACGACCGGGGTGAACTGGCTGGTGATCGGCATATGAGTGCGAGCGAGATCACCACGTTCTTGCCGGGCATGTACTACGAGGTCACGGCCCGCGACAACAACGAAGAGTGCGTCAACTTCGAGCAGGTCTTCACCGTGTCGGAGTTCTACAGCAACGCGGGCACCAACTGCTTCGTGCAGTGCGGGAAGTGCGGACAGCACATGGAAATCCTCACCGCGACCCTCCTGGATCCGCAGCCCGAAGTCACCTGACCCACGTCCTCACGCCACCAGCCCCGCGCCGACCGGCCGGGGCTTTCTTCATGCCCTGGAGGCCCCGTGGCCGCACAGGACTGCCGCTGCTCGGTCTGCGGCTGCTGCCGCCACGACCACCGCGGCTGGAACCACCCCTGGACACCGAAGGAGCGTCCCATGCCCGTCCGCGCCAAGTTCCGCTGCAACACCGAGACCCTCAGGAAGTGGGGGCCGGCGGTAAGCCAGACCGCCCGGTCCTACGAGTTCATGGCCGTCTACGACCCGGACCTGCCCGAGGACCAGCGGTACGCCAAGGCCTCGCCGTCCGGGAGCCTCACGATCCAGGTGGACAACCCGGCCGTGACCTTCACGCCGGGTGCCTCGTACTACCTGGACTTCACGCCGGTCGACGAGGCAGGCGGCGCCTGATGGCCACCTCGCGGGGCATGGACGTCTCGGCCTACCAGAGCGCCCAGGACTGGCAGGCCCTCAAGGCCAAGGGTGTCGTGTTCGCCTTCGCGAAAGCCTCCGAAGGCCAGCACTCGCGTGATGACCGGTTCGACACCCACATGGCCGGCATCATCAAGGCTGGCCTGGTCCCCGGCGGCTACCACTTCGCGTGGCCCACCCAGTCGGTCACGGCCGAGGCCGCCAACTACATCGCCGCCGTACGGCCGTACGCCCGCCCGGGGATGGTGCACTGGCTCGACCTGGAGCGCTACTCGGACGGCAGGAACTACGGCAGCCGCAGCGCCAAGCAGATCAAGGCCTGGGTCGCCGAGTGGCTCCGCCTCGTCGCCGCGGCGTACCCCGGGCAGCGCGTCGGCGTGTACACCAGCGCGTCCGACGTCGCGGCCGGCCACCTGCCCGCCGGCACCACGTTGTGGTTCCCCCGCTACCCCTGGGGCGAGGCCGACTGGCCGCGCGCCGAGGCTACGGCGCAGCCCACCGTGAGCGGCGTCAAGCCGCTGTTCTGGCAGTTCACGTCCCGGCCTTACGACCGGAACATCGCCTATCTGTCCGAGGCCGCGCTACGCGCGTGGGCGCAGGGCGACACCACCACCGAGGAGGACGACATGGCCCTGAGCGCCGACGACATCACGAAGATCGCGGACGAGCTGGAGAAGCGGCTGTTCCACACGGACGGCGTCTACGACGCGCCGGCGGACGCCGCGGACTACGACCCCAAGGAGGGCAGCCCGGGCCACGGCTGGACCGGGCAGACCGTCTACCGGGACCTGGTCACCCGTACCCGCGGTACGAACAAGGCCGTGACCGCGCTCACCGCGCAGGTGGGCGCGATATCGGCCACCGTCGGGGAGCTCGCCAAGGGCGGCGGGCTGACGGCGGCCGAGATCCAGGCAGCCGCCGAGGCCGGCGCCCAGGCCGCCCTCGCCAAGCTCGGCGACCGACTGCAGGAGGACTGACCGATGAAGGACGCTACGAAGCGCACCATGCGCACCGTGCTGCAGACCACCGTCGGCGTCGGCGTGGCGCTCCCGGGGATCGTCGACGCGTCCGGCGTCCCGGCCTCCCTGCCTTGGGTGGCCGGCGCCCTCGCGGTCGCCGGCGGCCTCACCCGCGTGATGGCGCTGCCCTCCGTCCAGGCGCTGCTCCCGAGCTGGCTGCGCACCGACGACGCGAGCAGGCAGTGACCGTCCCCGAGGCCTCCGCGACCGTCGCCGTCGAACTGGAGCGGCTCCGCGGCACGGTCCAGACGGGTTTCGCGCGGGTGGAGGGCAGCCTCGCCGTCCTGGTCGAGCGATCCGACCGGAACGAGCGCGACCTGGTCCAGCTGCGCACGGACACCGCCAAGGAGATCGGCGAGCTGCGCGCGGACCATGGCAAGGACGTCGACGAGCTGCGCGCCGAGGTCGAGGCCCTGAAGAAGAACCGGTGGCCGGCGGCGGCGGTCGGCATGCTCACCGGCGTCGTCGGGGCCGCCGCAGGGCTCCTCGCCCTGTTCACCCGCTGACACCACAACGCCCCCTGTACGGCCCCGCATGGGCCGTACAGGGGGGCGTTTCGTCGTGCCGCGCCTCAGCTGCGGCGGAGATGGTGGAGCATCAGCAGCGCGGCTACCGCGTTCGCCGAGCGGATCTCCCCGCGCGCGACCAGCTCGGGCACCCGCTCCAGCGGGACCCACTCGCGGCGTGCCGATTCGTGAGCGTCGCGTGGCTCGCCGATCCGCTCGGCCCGGTCGGACCAGTACACGCGGTGGTGGGACGTCGAGATGCCCGGCATCGGGTCGACCGCCAAGAGCAGCTGCATCGGGCCCGGCCGCCACCCGGTCTCCTCCTCGAACTCGCGTGCCGCAGCCGCCGTCGGATCTTCACCCTCACCGGTACCGCCCGACGGGAGCTCCCACCCCCACGCGTCCGTGATGAACCGGTGGCGCCAGAGCAGCAGGACCTCGCCCGCCTCGTTGACGACGGTGGCCACCGCGACCGGGCGCAGACGAATCACGGTGTGGTCGAGGTGCCGGCCATCGGGCAGTTCGACATCTGCCATCGCGACCTTCACCCACCGGTTCTCGTAAACGGTGCGCTCGCCGAGGTTCCGCCACACAGACACGCTCAAGCCTCTCGTCGGGCACGGCCGTTCTCCGGCAAATGCGTTGGCCCCCGCCGGTGTGGCGGGGGCCAACGGAGGTACACCGAGGGCGGCCCCGGCGTACATTGCGAGTGTCAGCAACGCAACGGGAGTCAGTATGCCCGACACCAGTCAACCCACAATCGGCGTCGGATCTCGCGTCCGTGAGTTCCGCACCATCCGCGATCTCTCCTTGACCCAGCTAGCCAACCGGTCCAACGTCAGCCGGTCCATGATCGCCATGATCGAGACAGGCGATCGAGCAGCAAGCCCGTCCATCACAGGAGCTCTTGCCCGCGCCCTGGGCGTCACGGTCTCCGTTCTGCACGGACAGCCCTACATCCACATGCTGCAGGCCGACCAACTCGACGCGCTGCTGGGCCCCATCACCAGCGCGCTCGACTCCTGGGACATCCCAGACGACAGCCTGCCGCCCCGCACGCTCGACGAGCTCGCCACCGCCACCAAGGAAGTGGCGCAGCGCCGCTCGGCCGGCGACTTCTCGGCCGTCGCCGAGGCACTCCCGGAGCTCATCTCGTTGCTGTCCGTCGCCGCGCAGGACGCAGCACCAGGCCACGACAGCGAGCGCGCACACAACATGCTCGCCGAGGTCGCCAGGACTACGGCGATCGTCGCGTACCGCCTTGGCTACATGGGCCTCGCCCGTCAGGCCCTGGCCCGTATGGCCGCCTCGGCGCCGAACTCGGGTGACCCGCGCCAGGTGGCCGTCGAACGGTACGAGCGCGCTGCGATGACCCATGCCGAGACCGCGCGCCCTGACCGCGGCGTCGCCCTCGTCCGTGCCGCCCTCCGTGACCTGGACGACGACGGCGAGCCCTCGACGATGGCGATCCGGGGGACGCTGATCCTGCGCGCCTCCGCACTCTCCGCTGCAGCCGAGGACTACAGCGGCGCCGGCGACTGGCTCGGCCAGGCCCAGGACCTCGCCCGGGCCGCCGTCGCCGCGGACTCAGCTGCAGAACTGCCCGGGGCCCGGTACGCGCTGGCGTTCGGCGACCTCAACGTCCGGCTCGGCGAGCTCGACATGGCCATGTACCGCGACGACTACGAGACGGCCGTGCAGGTGGCCGCCGGGGTGCACTGGCCCGACGACTACCAGCCCACCCGCGTGGCCGGATTCCTCATTCGCAGGGCAGCCGCGGAGGCCTGGACCGCCCGCCACGACGAGGCCCTGACGTCACTGCAGGGCGCGCGTGACCTGGCGCCGCAGCTCACCCGCTATCACCCCGAAGTACACGAGACCGTGGGCACGCTGCTGCGGGCACGACAACGCGCTGCCGAACCCCTGCGGCAGTTCGCCCAGTGGAGCGGCGTTTAGCAGTACCACGTTCTGGCGTCAAGGGATTCCGCAAGGCCTCCGTCCACACTTTGTGAACGGAGGCCCCTTGCTGTGTTGGCAGGCTGTCACGGTCAGCAAACGCACAGCAACGGGAGCAGCTCATGCCCCAGAACCAGACAGACGTCGCCGACGACGTCGGCACTGAGCCAGGGACAGTCATCGAAACTGCCGGCGCGCGGTACCTCGCCGCCGAGCACTGGCTTCTGTCCTCGCTCGAAGGGCCCAGCAGGAACCGGGCCCGCATGGAATGGCAGGCAGGCGGGGTGGCGCTCCTGCGCTTAGGCATCCTCTTCTCGACCATCCGGATCCCCGGCCGCCTGGTCCGCGTCGTCGCCGGCACCGAGACGCTGGCGGACACCGACGCCTACCTGGCCGAGGCCCTCGACGGCGGACCGGTCATCTGTGACCCGCACAGCGACATGTACTACCCGTTTGTCCCCGGCGGCGCCGTCCGCGGCCGTACCAGCCCCTCGGCCTGGCGCAGAGCTGGCGTCGACCTGCTCGGGCAAGACACCTTCCTCGGCGTACCCGCAGCGGATCGGACCCTGGCCGCCCCAGCCGAGGACGCCTCGTACTGGGCCGTGCCCATGCCATCACTCGGCGAGCTCTGCGACCAGGCGCGTGTGACGCAGCTGGTGGACGCCGCGGTGCGCGCCTCGGTCGAGGAGCCGCAACGGTGACCCTGATGACGATCACGCCCGAGGACCAGGAATGGTTGCACCGCCTGGTGATGCTCCGCCTGCCCGACCAGCTCACCCCTGAGTCCCGCGCCGGCCGGGACTGCATGTGGTGCCTGGCTGCCCTCGACGCCACCAGCATCGACCTCGAACCAGGGGTGACCCGCTTCCGGAGCTGCGCGGTCTGCTACCTGGCGCGGCTGGCCTGGGCCATCACCTGGGGCGACTGGTACACGCACCTCCAGAGCTGCGGTGCCTGTCAGCAGGGCGCGCTCTGCATGGTCGCCCGGGGCCGCCGCGTCCAGAACGAGGCTGCGTGTGCCGCCCTGGGGGAGACCCTGCGCTGCACGGCAGGCTGTCTCCTCCCCATCGGCAGCGGCGAGCGGGCCGTGGCCGTCGTCTGGGACGGACTGACGCAGCTGTACCCCGGCTACGCCCACACCGTATGCCTCCCGGGGGAGGCGCCGCGGTGACCCCTGCAAGTACAGCGGTCGCGATCGTCATCGCAGCCGACGGGGCGGGCTACCGCGCCGCTGGCCTTTGCGCGTCCCGACACTCCAGCGGTGCCCTGTGCACCCGCAGCGCGGCGGACTGCCACGGCGCCGGCGAGCACGCCAACCCCTACATCCGCAAGGGACCGATGGACGCCGTCGGCCTGCGCTGGTAGAGCTCCGGCCCCGGCGGAGACGGCCCGCCGGGGCCGGACTGACGGCCCGCCCCTTACCAGCTGCCACGCGGTGGGGCAGGGTCGCGGCGCCCCCGGTCTTCGGACCGGGGGCGCTGTTGCATGTCCGGGCGCCAGCGCGACGTCAAAGACGGTTCTGCTGAAAGTTTTCCTCCGAAACCTTTCAGTAGGACCGTCTTTCGCGCTAGCTTCGGCCCATGCCCATCGCACCCGAGTACCTGCACCTGGTGAGACCGGACCTCGC
>NZ_JBEZLP010000059.1:0-44886 GCF_040652195.1 Streptomyces sp. NPDC048278 | reverse complement strand
CCGGTGAGTACTTACTGGGTGGCGCCACTTCTTCCTCGTTTCCTTGTTCAGGACAACCCTATTGGATGCCTGTCCGGAAACTTAGTGGCCCCTCAGTACGTTCCGCGATTCCTGTCTCTGCAAGCGCCGGCGCTGAATGTGAAACCGGCGGCTGTGGCATCGGATCGTGAGCGGCGAATCGGAGGGGGCAGCCGCATAGGAATCGGTCGCTCTTTCGGGATTCCGTGCACCTGTCTGATGTACGGCGTCCCGGTGTCAGTGGCCGCTGCCAAGCTGATGGCACGCGGCCGGAGCCAGGGGGCGAGGGCTGGAATTGACTGACAGCGCGGGTGGAAAGGACGGGCGGCGTGGCCTTGAGGGCGACGGCTGAACAGGAGGCGGCTCGGGAGGCGTTCGCCGCGGGCCAGGACGTGGCGCTGGTGGCCGGCGCCGGAACGGGCAAGACGTCCACGCTGGTGATGATGGGATCAGCGACACGGCAGCGTGGCTTGTACGTGGCCTTCAACAGACCGATCGCAGACGAGGCCAAGAGCCGGTTCGGGGCGAACGTTGAATGCCGTACGTCGCATTCGCTGGCGCACCGTGCGGTAGGCCGCGAGTTCCAGGGTCGTCTCGACGCCTCTCGCCATATGCCGCTTAAGCGCACGGCGCAGTTGCTGGGGCTGGACCGGGACATGGCGGTGGGCAAGCGGCGGCTGAGGGCGACGACGCTGGCCCGGCTCGTGATGGAGATGGTCCGCCGTTTTTGCTACAGCACGGATGAACAGGTGGCGGCCCGGCACCTGGGGCCGGTGAACGGGCTGGATGACCAGGGCGCGCAGTATCTGGCGGAGGTGCTGCTGAAGCGTGCGCGGTGGGCGTGGGAGGACATCTGCTCGCCCACGGGGAACCTACCGTTCCAGCACGACCACTACCTGAAGATGTGGGCGTTGACGCGGCCGAGGCTGCGGGCGGACTTCGTGCTGCTGGATGAGGCGCAGGACACCAACCCAGTCCTGGAGGAGATCTTTCTGGCGCAGGATGCGCAGCGGGTGTGTGTCGGGGATCCTGCGCAGCAGATCTACGAGTGGCGGCACGCCAAGGACATCATGAGCGGTTTTCCGGGCCAGCGGCTGGAGCTGACGCAGTCGTTCCGGTTCGGCCCGGCGATCGCGGAGGTGGCGAACCGGTGGTTGCGGGCTGCCTCGTCGACGATGCGGCTGACCGGGCACGCCGGCGAGGCGTCGGGGCTGGGGCGGGTGGAGGTCCCCGATGCGGTGCTGTGCCGGGGCAACGCGGACGCCCTCGCAGAGGTGCTGCGCTTCCTCGACGAGGGTGTGCCGGTGGCGCTGGCCGGGGGCGGCAAGCCGTTGTTGAAGATCGCTGAGGCGGCGATCGACCTGCAGGCCGGCCGGCGGACCTCTCATCACGAGCTGTTCTTGTTCTCGTCCTGGGGCGAGGTGCAGGAGTACGCCGAACAGGACTCCGCGGCCGCCGATTTGAAGGCGATCGTGGAACTCGTCGACGCGTACGGGCCGCAGCAGATCATCGCGGCCGTGCAGCAGATGGTGGACGAGGACCGGGCGCGGGTGGTGGTCTCGACTGTTCACAAGGCCAAGGGACGCGAGTGGCAGCGGGTGCGGATCGGTGACGGATTCACTCCGCCTGCGGAAGCGGCGGGCGCGCGCGGCGTGCATCCGGCGGAGGCACGGCTGATCTATGTGGCGGTGACGCGGGCGCGTGAGGTGCTGGACACCACCGGGATCCAGTGGGCCGAAGCCCAGATCCGACAGGCCTCGAGCGGGTCGGTGACGAAGACCGCGGACGGTGTGCCCCTGGCCGCGCTGTCCCTGACCGGCCAGCTGGAGTACCCGCGCTCGCCGATGTCCCTGTTCCTGGCCCGGCATCTGCCCCGGATGGACCGGCTCGTCAGCAGGTATCTGCCATGGGCACGGGGGCTTGGGCCTGCGGTGCAACCGATGGACGAGCGGCGCCCCGACTACGCGGCCCTGGGACACACCATCGACTACCGTCTGCGGATCAACCTCGGCCACGGCCCGGGAGACGCAGTGACCACCGGTATCCGGCTGCTGGGCAGTGCTCTGCCCCTGACCGGCGCTCCGGCGGCCGAAACCCGCACCGCCCTGTACACGGCGGGCATGCGGCTGCTCGCCCGGCTCCACGCCCATCTGGAGGGCACGTCCCTGCTGGGTGAGCAGGAGCTGACCCGGCTGTGTCACGTGGCCGGCTTCTACGAGGCCGTCTACCGCAACGGCGCCTTCTCCCGGCGCCGCAACCTGCTCGCCCAGGCCAATGAGCGCACCACCCTGGACCAGCTCACCGCGGCAGTACCGGTGTACGTGCTGGAAGACATCGCCGAACAGATGAAGCTCGCCGAACAGCCCTTCGCACCATTGAGGCAGCTGCCGGAGCGACAGCGGGTGTGCGGGCCGGTGTTCGCCGGCAGCCGCGACCTCGGCGGGGCCGACGCGGACTTCATCGCGGGCGGCATGCTGATCGACTGCAAGGCCACCACCCACGCCCACACCCTGCACCGCTCCGCGGTGCACCAGCTCGCCGGATACCTGCTCCTCGACTACGACGACGCGTACGCCATCGACCGGGTCGGCCTCTACCTGTCCCGCCACGGAGCCCTGATCTCCTGGACGGTCCAGGAGTTCCTCGATGCCCTGGGAGCCAGGCTTCCCCTGCCCGAGCTGCGTGCTCTGCTGCGCGGTCACCTTCGCCAGGCACAACGTACGGCGCGTCCCGGGACACCGTGACAGGCGCGCCACCGGTGATCCCGTCAGTGCCCGCTACGCGCCACGGACTCCCTGCCTTCCGGCCTGAGGCTGGGCGGGAAGGCATGGAACGACGGCCCTGCGGTGCGCACTTCGCATGCGTTGGTGTGGCGCCGCCGGCAGCAGCGCCCTGTTGGCACGGCAGCCGGGCACAGGCCCCGCAAGTGTCCCGGCCTGGTGCCTGGCGGGGAAGGAGCCGGCCCAGGGGTGTCACCAGCCGCTGGCCTGTGTTCCCCCGCTGCTCGTCTGTCCCGGCGTGCGGGAGATCCATGTCGACGACTCGCGGTTTGCGACCACGCCCCGGTGCACCCCCGAGCTGGCCGTGGCGCAGGGATTCGTACCGCGGGGCTGCCCTTGGTTCAGCGGTGGATGGCGACGACTTCGACGTCCGCGTTCATCGCGCGCAGCCGTCTGACTGCTTGGAGCAGCGAGACCTGGGCGAAGGCGAAGAGTGAGTCGACGTGGATGTCCTTGCCGTCTTTGAGGAGGATCCCGAAGACTACCCGCAGGGTGCCGAAGTCGTGGAGCAGGCGATGGTCCGGCGTGTGCGCGGCCACCTGTTCGAGGAATTTGGTCCGCACTTCGATGTCGCTGCGCAGCGTCTCCACGGCGGCCACGCCCTGGGCGAAGAGGTGGTTGAGGGGGGCTGTGCTGGCGGGGGCCTTCTTGATGCAGATCAGCTGGTTCTCGGGGCCGAGGACATCGCAGATCTCCAGTCCCCCGCCCTTGAATTTCTCCGTGACGATGTCCTTTTTGTCGAACAGGAGATACCCGTCAGGCTCCGCTGCCTGGCGGTTGAACCAGTCCTCGTCGTGGGAGTCGTGGCCCCTGGAGTTGGGCGGGCCCTTGGGCCATGGCGGCAGGGTGACTGTCTGCGGCTGAGTGAACAGGGCCGTGAGTTCTTCCTCCAGAGTCTCGAGGAAGCCGGCACCGACCTCGAACCATTTGCCGTTGCCGTAGAAGAGGCGGTCGGTGCCCATCGTGATGTCGGCGATGAGCCACTCTTTCCCGTTGGTGGTGACGCTGGCCGGTGTCTGGCAGTCGTCGTCGCTGTACATGGTGACCCGTACGTCGCCGAGCGCCTTGAGCCGTTCTCCTTCAGGCTTGTCCTGTACGAACTGCAGGAGGTGGTGCAGTTCGAGATCGCTGGTCTCGATCGTGCGGGCGCCTCGTCTGGCCCGGAACGCCTGGGCCGAGCTGTAGCTTTCCTGGCATGAGTCGGGAACTCCGATGGTCAGGCGGGGACTGTCCGGGTCCGTGAGGTGTGTTTCCAGGATCGCCTGGGCCTGCACGGCCTTGTGGCTGCGGTTGTCGAGGGTGTGGACCCTGCTGACAAAACGCAGTTGCGGCAGCGGATCGGGCTTCGCGCACACGTCCTCGATCGCCTGGAGGTCGCTGAGGAACTGCTCCACGGTGGTGGCCAGGGGGAGCTTGATGGTGGCCTGTGAGCACTCGACGCGGGCGTGCCGATTCCTGCCGGTCTCCAGGGAGGTCAGCGACAGGCCGCTGACGGTCCCGCAGATGCGGCGGACGACGGCGCCGAAACGGTCCAGGCCGAAGTCGTCGATCCGCTCGCCCCGTGACACCGAGTACTCGTCGACACGACCTCTGCCGTCCATGATCTGGTTGCGGATTTTGATGACCCCGTCGTCGTCGAGACAGCGGGTGGCGAACTCCAGTCCGAACTCGTCGTCACGGAAGTAGGGATCCAGCATGTGCTGCCCTACCCCGTAGCTCAGCGCGTAGGTGCCGCGGTCGGTGCGCATGAGGATGAGTCCCGCCGCGGCACGGCTGCGTTCGTTGACTGACAGTCCGGTGATGGATTCCACCGCGCTACACCAGTCGGCGCGGTCCCGGGGCACGCCTCCGGTGATCAGCAGGCCCTCCATTCCCTGGCGGGTGAACTCCCTGGCCTGGTAGTCCTCGCTGTCGAGGTATCTCTCGCGGACGAACGAGCGCAGTTCGGGGGTAGTGCCCTCGGGGGGCTTGAGCCGGTGGAGGGTGGACTTACGGGTGGCGGATCGGGATGTGCGGGTACTGCTCACGACGGCCTCCCCCATGCGCGAAGCGCTTGAAGACACCACGAAAGCAGACAGGGCGCCGTCTTCACCACCGAACAGGTCTATCCGGCCCATGGGTGCGTCACCGGGAAGGCAGAGCAGAGCGGTCCCGGACGGTGATGTGGAGGGTGTGCAGGGGCTGGGTCCGTGTGGGGCGGACGACCTCGAACCAGTCGGTGCCCTCCTGCAGGTGGTGGGAGATGCTGCGGTAGTGGCTCCAGCCGAATCCGATACCGGTCTGCCATGTGGTGTCGCTGTAGCGGCTGCCGATGACCGGTTCCCCGTGCAGGTAGACGGAGTCGAGGGGGCGGGAGGTGGCTTCGAGGTGGGCGAGGACGGCTGCCGCGGCGCGGCGCAGCGGGCTGGTGTCGGTCCAGCGGGTGAGCGCTTCGTGGGCTGCGGGATGGGCGGGTTGAACGTCGGGGAGCAGGAGTTGGCGGACGGTGACGGCGTTGCGGTCGACGAGTTCGGTGAGGGTGATGCGCACCGGCCGCGGGACCCAGCGATCGATGCCGTCGAAGGCATCGATCATGTGGTCGCGTGGGGCCCGGCCGGCCGCGGGGTCGGGGGTGATGGCGGCGAGCCGGGCGCGGGCGGCGTCGACGGGTTCGCCCCGCTTCCATAGCAAGGTCATTTCGAAGCCTTCCGCTTCGAGGGTCTTGCGTTCGCCGAAGTGGATCTGCAGGCCGCGGCTGGTGCCCTTCAGCGCGCGCTTCATCGAGGCGGAGGGGTCACGGCCGTAGGACAGGGCGTGGAGGAACTCGGAGGTGAGACGGTCGTCGGTGCGGTGCTCCACGACCAGGTCGACGTCCGAGGGGTTGAGTGCGCCGCGTGCGTAGGACCCGAAGACGAGGATCTCGTCGACGAGGTCCAGCGGCCAGCCTCCCTCCTCCAGCCGGTCGAGCATGCCGTTCAGGAGCGTGGTGGCGCGCTCGCGTTTCACGGAAGGCCTCCGCTGGTCGATTCGGATGCCGGCTTCGGGCTTGTGGTTTCAGCCGGTCTGCCGTGGGGTGGAGGGGGCTCGGGAGATGATCGTGCTGAGGGTCCCGATGTAGGTGGTGCCCAGTTCGGTCACAGTCCCGAGGAAGGAGCCCGGGCCGTGGCGCACTGCGCTGACGTAGTTCTCGGGCAGGAGCACACGGTCGCCGACCTCGAGCGTGCCGGGGCCGCTCCAGCGGTATCCGTAGCCGTCGACGGTGATGGCCTGGTCGCCGTCGACCTCAAAGCGGCGGTTCTTGGTGTCGAGTTCTTCCCGCAGGGTGCGTATCTGGCGCTCTAGGTGTTCGACCTGGGCAGCCTCTGAGCGTTGTCTCCATTCTCTTTCCTGCGTCCGGCCGGTCTCCAGGCCCTGCTGGTATGCCTCCACGAGGGCTCTTTCGTGGTCGGTGGTGTGCAGTTTGCAGGCGAAGCCTGGGCCTGAGAACTGTGCACGGCAAGGATTGCCGGACTTGGTGGGGCGCCCGCAGGAGCGGTGATGTACCTCTTCGAACACGGGGGTTCCTCACAGGGTGATGGGGTGGCGGCCGGGGGTGTGAGGCGGCGGCGTACTACAGGGCGGTGGGCAGTGAGATCACCGGCTGGGAGATGGCCTGCGGGATGCAGGCGGGAGCGGTGCGGCCCGCCTGGGCGCAGGTCAGGGTGAGGAGTTGGAGGTAGCCGAGGGAGACCGGCCGTCCGGGGAGTTTGCCGGTTGCCTGTTCGAAGCGCTGGAGTGTGGCGGGCTTGATATCCAGGTGCCCGGCGGCATCGTGGAGATCGAGTCCTGCAGCTTCGCGGGCTTCCCGGAGAGGTTCGGCGTTGTCGTGCCAGACCTGCGGCGCCGTCTCGGCGCTCTCCCGGGCAACGGCGGCCTGGGCTGCGGCAAGGGCGGTCTGGATTCGGCCGGTACGGGGGCCGAGTAGGAACCGGGCCAGCCGGGCGGCGTCGGCTTCACGATCGACGCCCTCGCTCCAGGGCTGGGAGGCCTCCTCGTACACGCGGCCTCGGGCCGTGGCGCACTCCTCGCGCTCACCGGGGTCATGGGTGCGGTGCCGGTCGCTGGTGCAGGCCAGCGTGCTGTCCTTCGCGAGGTCCATGTCGCGGTCCTCGTCGTCGCTCTCGATCCCGTCGATGACGGCCTTGACCTGTCGGCGTTCCTGTGGGGACAAGACACGCGCGAGTGCCTCCGCGGCGGCCTGGGCTTCGGGCCGGCCGGCGGGCTCGAAGCTGCCGCCCCAGGCGTGGGATGCGTCTTCTCCTTCCGCTTTCTGGAAGGCCACGTCGATGGCCTCGAAGGTGTGCGGGCTCCAGGCCTGCATCATCAGGATGATTTCCTGCAAGGCATCCTGGGCGGCCAACTCCGTCTCCCGGACGGCGCTGCCGTGGCGGCGCCGGGTTCCGGTCATCCAGTCGGTGAAGGTCTCAGGCCGACGGGGGTCGGGCAGCTGTGTGTCCGCGAACCAGCGCACCGCCCTCACGACGCAGGCGTGCGCGTGCTGGATGACGGCGTACCAGCCGAACAGTGCCTCGCGGTAGTCATCCACATGCCGGTCCTCGGCGAAGGTGCCGGTCTCCGTGCGGCAGTGCTGCGGGCATTCCGCCGCGCTCACCCGGTACAGGGCGGCACGGGCCTCGGGAAACGTCAGCAGAGCGGCGTCCAGGTGCTCGTATTTGGGGCCGCGGTTGCGGCGCTTTTCGAGACCGTGGTCGAGGAAGACCTGGAAGCGGGGTTCCTCACGCCAGTGGGCCGCGGCGCTGCGGACACGGGCGTCGCTCTGCCACGCGCCGGTCGCGATGACCTCCCGCAGCGCCGAGGCCACGTCCCGGCGCAGTGTCGCACCCAAGGTGATCAGGACCGGCAGGCACTGGGGATCGTTCCCCAGCGTGGACATCACCAGATTGACGTCATCGTGACGGTGAAGATGACGCTGGAACATGAACGCCCCCCATTGACGCAGCAGACCCCGGCCTGGCTCCCGCACGGACGTGGAGCACAGTGCCTTCATCCTGCACCAGGGCTCGGACATCCGGCCGTTGCTCAGAGTTTCAGCGGCTCTCGGCATCCGGGGCGACCTCAGGCACATGGCCAGGGCCTCGGAGACGTCCGCACCGGCGCCGGCCGCCGACGCGGACTGGGTGCGCAGGGCGGTGAAGTCCACATACGGCTGCCCGTCCGGGGAATCGCCGCCAGGCGCGTTCGGCCGAGCACCCTACCTGGCAGACACCGGGCGACACGGGCAGCACGTGAGGTGGGCGATATGACGCAGCCGGGGGCCGGAAGTAAGGCTTGTGCAGAATCGTGGCCTTCGGGTTCTCGTGCGCCGCCGCTGCCGGGGCGTCCGCAGCAGCGATGGTGGTGGCTTAGCGAGGGGCCGGTCTTTGCCTCTTGTCCCCCGCATCACGGCTCGGGCGACGGCAGGGCAGGGTCTTCAGGCTCCGGACACATCGCAGGGATGGCCGGGGGAGTCTTTCAACTTGTGTGCAGGAGGCCAAGACTCCCGTGAACGGGACACTCACCTGCTTCACCGGGGCCTTCTTGGACATCGTGCAGAACGGCATCCGCGAGGTCTCGGTGCCGGCGCTGCGCCTGGACCGGATCTTCCTCGAACTGCACGCCCGGCTACGGGAAGCAGGACTGCCCGAGCCGGTGCAGAGCGGGGCCCGGGGAGTTCACGGGTTCCTCTTCGCCCAGAACGCCTCCCATCCCGACCACCCCAAGAAACCTCCGGAGGCTGTCCCGGCATCCGTTGCCGGACAGGAGGCCCTGCTGGACCGGCGCACCTTGCTGACCGCCGTCGGCGCCATCGGGCTGACCGTCGCCAACACCGTGCTGGCATTCCCCCGCCACCCTGCCGACCCGGTGGCGGCTTCGGGTTCCGGTTCCACGGACAAGGCTGCGAACGCAGCGGCAAAGACGGTGGCAGCCTCACTGGGACAGCCGCTCCTTGGCCACACCGACCGCGTCTACTCAGTGGCCTTCCGGCCGGGAGGGCGTGTCCTGGCCAGTGGCAGCGCCGACCAGACGATCCGCCTGTGGAAACTCTCCCGCCGAACAACCAGCACTCGCCTGCTGCGCGGTTACCCCATGGGCCCGGGCCTGAGCGTGCGAGCAGGCCACAGCATGGACCGGCACGATCCCCTCGGCAGTTGCCTCGATATCATCAGGCCAAGTGATCAAGACGGGTGCAACGAGGTCAGGGGACGGGCCAGCGTGATGGGGGAGGCTGCGCGGTTGCGGGTTCCGGTGGGTGAGGACGCGGATCGGTGGATCACCCGTGCGGACTGCCAGCGTGTCCTGTTCATCGTGCACAACGTGACCTCGGCGAGCCGCCTGCTGGATGTGCTCCCGCTGCTTCGCGACGACCTTCGTGTCCAGATGTTCGTCACCTGCATAGGCTCGTCTCCTTTTCTGGCGGGAGTGCCGGAGCTGCTCGCGGAGACGGGTTTTCCGGTGCTGCCCTGGGAACAGGCCAAGGACACGGTGTTCGACCTGGCTGTCGCCGCGAGCTACGGCGGCGAACTAGATTCCGTACGCGGCAAGTTGGCCATTTTGTCCCATGGTGTGGGGTACAATAAAAGGCTGGGGACACCGGACACCGGACACCGGACACCGGACACCGGACACCGGACACCGGACACCGGACACCGGACACCGGACACCGGACACCGGACACCGGTCTTCGGGCTGTCGCCGGAGTGGCTTCTCAAGGACGGGCGTCCGCTGGCCACCGCCACGGTTCTCTCGCATCCCGAACAGCTCGACAGGCTGCGTGCGGCCTGTCCGCAGGCGGTGCCGACCGCCGTCCTCGCCGGGGACCCGTGCTATGACCGCATCCTGGATGCTCTCCCCCAGCGCGACCGCTTCCGCCGCGCTCTGGGGGTGGGGCCCGGCCGGCGGCTGATCGTCGTCAGCTCCACCTGGGCGCCGCGTTCCCTCTTCGGTGGTGCCGCAGGACCGGGGACAGATGATCTGCTGCCCTGGCTGCTGTCCCGTCTGAGGGCGGAGCTGCCGACCGACGAGTACCGGACCGTCGCGGTGCTGCATCCGAACATCTGGTACGGCCACGGGCCCGGGCAGGTCCGTGCCTGGTTGGACAGCGCCCGGCGTGCCGGTCTGGACGCCATCGCGCCGCTCGGCGGATGGAGACAGGCTCTGATCGCCGCTGACTGCGTTCTCGGGGATCACTCCAGTGTCACCTATTACGCGGCGTCCATCGGCGTGCCCGTCCTTCTAGGGGCGTTCCCGCACGATGACCTCGACGCGCTCTCCCCCGTGGCGCGCCTCGGCCGCACCGCTCCCCGCCTTCATCGCCAGGGAAGTCTGCGGGCGCAGATCGACCAGGTGATCGCCTCGCACTGCATGGACCGGTACAAGGAGCTTGCGGAGCAGACCAGTTCGTCGCCGGGAGAGTCGGCTGCTCTCCTGCGCCGTCTGTTCTACGGGCTGATGAGCCTTCCCGAACCTGCAGGGCAGCCGGCGTTGCTCGACCCTCTGCCGCTGCCGGCGTCTGTGCCGGCCCGGGTCAGTGCGCCGGTCACCGTGCTCGCCTCCAGGATCCGCACGGTTCCGGCCGAGATCAGTGTGGCCCGGTATCCCGTCGTCGGGGACGAGTCCGTCCCGGTGCAGGACCCAGCTCAGGGAACCGGCGCCGTCCATACGGTGGTCGACGAGGAAACCCGGGAGACCAGTCGGGTGCGTATCGCCGATGTCGTCGTACGGTACGCGGCTGCCGATGATCCACGGCTCGGCCCGCCGGCCGCCTGGGCGGCAGAGGCACTCGCCCGGTATCCGCACTGCGGGCTGGTCGCCTACATCGACCGTGCGGATCGGTGTGTGGCCGGCACGCGCGCGGGAGACCTGGTGCAGCTGTCGGCTGCGGCAGGTCCGGACGGCCGGCCCGACCTGTGCGACCCCGCTGCCTACGCCTGCGCCCTGTATGCCTGGCTCTCGAGCGGCAGGGCCCTTGCCGAAGCCGTCCCCGAGTTCACCGTGCGCACCGGTGCCGTGAGGCACCGCGTCACCGTCGAGCTGCTGTCTTCGCCCGCATGATGACAGATCTCACGGATGCGCCCCGGCCAGTCGGGCCCGGATACGTTCGAGGCCAGCCTGGTCGCCGTTTTGTTCGTAGCACGCGGCGGCGGCGTGCAGGTCCTCTCTTTCCTGTGCGGGGCGGCCCGCGAGACGGTGGCAGTCGGCCCTTGCTTCAAGGGCCTCGGCCAGTTGCAGCCCCGCGCCTGCCTCGGTCATCGCTGTGACGGCCTCGTCCAGGCACACGCGGGCGAGCTCTGCGTCTCCCCCGGCCAGATGTGCGTCTCCCAGGCTCATGTAGACGCGTCCCGCGTTGTACAGATCGCCGCCGTCATCGCCCGGCAGCCGGCGGAACTGCGCGAGGGCGTCGTTGAGCTGGATGACAGCGGTGCCGAGGTCGCGCCGCCGGGTCAGGACGCGGCCGATGTGGTGGTCCAGAAGAGCGGTGGCGCGCGGCACGTCGCCGAATCCGTCCTCGCCCGGGCCGATGCGGCGCAGGATCGCCCGTGCCTCCTCGAAACACCGCTGGGCCGCCTCGAACTCCCACTGCTTGAGGTGGAGCAGTCCTCGTGCCTCGACAGCGCTGGCCTCTCCGCGGTGGTGGCCGCAGGCCCGCTCCGCACTCCGGGCGTGATCGAGGGCATCAGCAGCCTCGCGTGCCTGGCCGGCTCCCATGTAGGCGAAGGCGAGCTGTGTCCACATACGGCCTGCGGCGCGCCGGTCACCGAACTCCTCGGCACTGCGCCGGGCTGCTTCGATGCCGAGCAGGTGTGTGTCGATCCACTGCGTGTGGAAGCCGAGTCGCAGGTGCAGGCCCCACATGGCCTCGCACAACTGCCATACGAGGTCGTCGAAGCCGTGGTGGGCGGCGGCCCGGATGACGGCCGCGAGGTTCTCTCGTTCCCGGAGCAGTTCGGCCAGGGCGTGTTTGCCGTCGTCACGGGCGCGGCGTTCGGGCAGGGCGAGGTGCTGGTAGGCGGGGCCGAGCCGCCAGCGCAGCGGCATGACCCGGAAGTCCGCGCCCGCCGCGAAGCGCAGGTGCGCGATGGCGACCCGGCGGATGGCGGCGGCCATGCGGCCGTGGCCGTCCTCGGCGACAGCCCGTTCGTGGGCGTGTGCCCGGGTCAGGTCGTGGAACCGGTAGCGCTCTTCGCCCACTTCCTCCAGCAGGTGCACCCGGGCCAGCTGCTCCAGTCGCACCCGGGCCTCGTCCATGCCGATTTCGGCGGTGTGTGCGGCGCACAGGACGGTCACGGTCGGCCAGGCCCACACGGCAATCGCCCGGTAGAGCGCGGCGCAGTCGGGCGTCAGTTCACGGTAGGCGGTGTCCTGGGCAAGACGTACCGGATCGGCCGGGACGTCGGGGCCGCTCTCGCTCACGACGGTGCTCCCCTCCTGGTCGTGGCCGCGGATCCGGTCGGCCAGTTGCCGCGCGACGCGCTCCCAGGTCAGGTGTTCACGCACGGCCAGGCTGGCGCCGGTGGTGCACACCGCGAGGGGGACGCCGCCCGTGCCGTCCGCGACGGCCCGGACCACCGCGTCCGGGGCCGGCGCGCGATCGTTTCCGACGACCCGTCTGATCAAGGTGACCGAGTCCTCAGTTGAGAGCGGGCCCAGCAGGTAGGGCCGGGCGCCGTGGTCGCCGACGAGTCCCTCAAGCCGGTGACGGCTCGTCACCAGAACAAGAGCGTGGGAGGAGGCGGGGAGCAGCGGGGCGGCCTGGGCGGCACTGTGCGCGTTGTCCAGGACGACGATCATGCGTCGGTCTGCCGTGCAGTCACGGTAGAGATCGCGCTGGCGGGCCTCGTCGCCCGGCACCATGGCCGGTGGCACGCCGAGCCGCTCCAGGAAACGTGCCAGGACATCAGAGGGCGCAAGTGCCGTACTGGCTGAGGCTCCTTGCAGGTCCGCAAACAGGACACCGTCGGGAAACCGCTCCTCCAGCGCGAGCGCGCACTGAATGACGACGGCGGTCTTGCCGATGCCGCCCTGCCCGGTCACCACGGCGACAGCGGGCGCCCCAGTCGCCCGGTCATCGTCCATCAGTGCAGTGAGCCATGTGAGCACGTCCGCTCGGTCCGTGAACATCGCCGTCGTCGGCGGCAGCATCCGCGGACGCACCGCGGCCATTCGCGGCGTCAGCCACGAGGCCTCACGCACCCATTCCCTCACCTCACGGGCATCCTGCGGTGAGCGGCTGAGCAGTTCCATCAGCCATGCGGCAGCCGCCGCCCGCTCGGGCTCGGTGACGGGCAGGGAGGGGCGGCTCGCACTACCGCCCGCGGTATCCGTGTCCCGTCCCTCGGCATCGCTGCTCCTGCGGCTGAGCAAGTCGTAGAGCTTCTCGGAGGTCCGTCTGCCCATCTCTCCGCCCGCTCCAGACAAAGCCCCCGAGGTAACCGTGCCGACAGCCGAGGACACCATGCCCATCAACAGTTCCACTGCCGCCTCCCCCAACTCGCCTTTCCCGCAATGCTATCCACGAGATCACCGACACAGCCGACGGCGACGCCGCCACGAGAGCGGGTGTGCAGGGGGCCGGCGAAGCGAGTGCGGACGGTACCGGGACCTGCGCGCGGTGTCCGAGCCGTCCCTGTGCGCAGGCGCGTGTCCCGGCAGGTGCCGGACAGCTGCGGCAGCGGGCCCTGCGCGCCGGGGACACACCGTCACCCCTGCAGGCGGGTTCGCCTGCCGCGCGGACGGCGCCGCGACGGCAGGCCGCGACGGGGGCACCGGCGCGGAGCAACCCCACCCCATTCTCGTCATAGTGACGATTATTGAGGTAGTGTTGAACACCAACAGGTGGCTGGTGGTGCCCTCATCCGTGGGATGGGTCACCGGCACAAGGAGGCACTGGGGTGGAGAGCGAGACGGGCGCGGCGGGCGCCTCGAACGGTCCGGTCGTCGTGCCGGCCGGGACCCTCATCGAGCCGTCGATGGCGCTTGCGCTGAACATGCACTCCAGCCCGGGCGTGTACGCGCTGCTGCTGGGGGCGGGCATCTCGATCGCGTCGGGGGTGAAGACCGGGTGGGGTGTGGTGGAAGACCTCGTCGGGAAGGTGGCCGCGGTACGCGATCCCGATGATCCCGGTGCGCGCGCGGCGGCCATGGCGGATCCCGAGAAGTGGTGGGAGGCCCACTGCGGCGAGCCTCTCGGCTACTCCGCCCTGCTGGGCTCCGTGGCACCGGGGCCCGCCTCGCGGCAGGCCATGCTCGCCGGCTACTTCGAACCTGCGGAGGGCGACGAGGCCGGCGCGAAGGGGCCGACCGCTGCGCACCGGGCGATCGCACAACTGGTCACGCGGGGCAGCATCCGTGTCATTCTCACCACCAACTTCGACCGGCTGACGGAGCGGGCGCTGCAGGAGGCGGGGATCTCGCCTCAGGTGGTGCACCGGCCGGAGCAGTTCGACGCCATGCAGCCGCTCGCGCACAGCCAGGTCACCGTGATCAAACTGCACGGCGACTATGCGGACCTGGAGCAGCGCAACACGGTCGATGAGCTTGAGGCCTATCCGCAGGCTCAGCAGAGGGTCCTGGAGCGTGTGCTAGACGAGTACGGGCTGATCGTGTGCGGCTGGTCGGCGGACTGGGACGCGGCGCTGGTGCGCGCGGTAGAAGGCACCCGCTCACGCCGGTACCCGATGTTCTGGTCCCAGTACGGTTCCCTCGGGTCCGCTGCCCGCCGGCTGACGGCCCGGCACGGTGCGGCGGTGATCGAGGGCATGGACGCGGATGAACTGTTCACCGGCCTGGTGCGACGGGTGGAGGCGCTGGATCACCTGTCGGTGGCTCCCGTCACCCGGGACGTGGCCGTCATCCAGCTCAAACGCGCCCTGGCCGACCCGGTACGCCGCATCGAACTGTCGGACCTCGTCTCCCAGGCCGTCGGCCAGGTCGTGGACGGCGGCACCCCGCACCGTCGGCCGGTCGTCTCCCCTCCTGCCACGTGGGCCGACACCTTCGCGGCCCACGTACGCGGCTACCGGGCCGACAGCGACACCCTGCTGCACCTCCTCGCCAACGGCATCTACCACGACGACGGGACCCACGATCGGCTGTGGCTGCGCGCCGTCGAGCGCCTGGTCCGCATGCGCGAGGTCACCCCCGGCCGGTACGACGAGTGCCTGGAGAGGCTGCGTCACCTCCCGGCACTCCTGGCGACCTGGACCATCGGTGTCGCCGCGGTCCTGAGCCACCGCGAAGAATTGCTGGCGAGCATCGCAACCCGTCCGCAGTGGGCCTATCCGAGCTCCGGCCGCACGCCCGAGGGCCCTGCCTGGTATCTCAACCCTGCCCATGTCATCGAGACCCAGGGGCTGCACGACATGCACCGCGCCGAAAACGGCAACAGGCTGCCGTATCCCCAGAGCAACTGGCTCAAGGACACGTTGCGTGAGCCGTTCCAGCTCGTCGAACCCAGCGACACCGCCTACCAGGAGGCCTGCGCACGCTTCGAGTTCCTGATCTCCATGACCGCGATGGACACCGACCTCGAGTTCCGCGCCAACCCGTGGGCCGGCGAGTTCCTCCTCCACGCCACCTGGGGGTGGGACAACACCGGCCTGGCCGGATCCGTCGCCAAGGAACTCAGTGACACCTGGCCGCTCCTGCAGGCCGGCGCGTTCGGGGGAAGTCTCGAACGCGCACAGGCCGCCCACGCCGCGCTCGTCGCCTGGAGGAGCCCGAACCAACGGCATCGGTGACACCCGCCGCACAACGGTCCCGCCGGGCCCGACCCGCACAACGGGGCCACGGTCGCGCCGAACGGCCGGCGGAGCACGGCCATCGCAGACAACACCCGCCCGCAACGGCATGGTGCCCTCTACTTCTCGCCGGAGAGGTCGGCGGCAGGGGGCTGGTAGCCGCAGGAGCAGTGCTGGCCCTCGCGGATGTAGCAGTGCTCGAAGTGGCCCGCGAAGACGTCTCCCTCCGCACGGTCGGCTTCCGCGCGCAGCGCGGCGGCTTTCTCCAGCCACATCCGCTCCTCGTCGGTGCGTGGGCCAGCGTGTATCGGCGGTACGCGCTGTTCCAGCTCTGCGGCGCGGGCTCGAAGGTCGATCGGATCGCTCATGATCAGTGTTCTCACTTCAGCTTGTTGCAGCGGCCGGTGGCCGTGAAGAAGGTCCGTACGAGGTCGCCGGGCATCCGGTAGCCCTTGACCTTCCCGAACCCCGGCCCCTGCGGCTGGATCGGGGTCTTCATCCCATCAGGCCGCCAGCCCTCGCGGACACCGCGCTCCAGGATGCGCTTGAGGGCGCCGCTGTGGCCGCGCAAACTGCTTCCGTCCGTGCGGAGTTCCTCGTCGCTGACGAACCCGTCGTTGACGACCGCTTCCCTTAACGATGTCCTGCGCCCGCGATGGCAGGGTCCCGGACCCCGTGGTCGCTGCCGGAGCCCGCTGACACCCGCCCCAGCCGTCGTGGACTGTCTCGGCGGGGAGGGCACCAGCAGCCCGGGGCTCAGGTGCCGTCTGCTCAGATCAGTGGCCGCGGTGCGATGACCCCGTCGTCCGCTTTCCAGCTAGTGCCGCATCAGACAACGTTGGCCCTGTAGTACCGCTGGAAAACTCGTCGAGAAAGTCTGCCTGGCGCGTCCGAGGATGGGTCTTTCCTGGCCCCGTAGCGGTGCTTGGGTGGATGCGGGGGTGGAGGCCGGAGTGGGTTGCCTGGCAGTCTCCCCTGGGGCCCGCAGCAGCCCACTTCAGCCGTCGCAGAATACCACCTGACCTGGCCTTTCGTCTTCCTCGCTCCTATGATCGCACTCGGTCGAAGGGGGGCCGGGTGGACCGGACCGTACGCACTGTCGAGGACGTTTTCGCGCTCTTGGACGGGCTGTTCGCATCGGAATCCGAGGCCGGCCGCTTGGCGACCGGCGACGGCAGGGACTTCTGGAACCGCTTCTACGCGGACCGGTCAAGGCCGGTGCCGTTCTTCGTGGCGAAGCCGGACGAGAACCTGGCCGCCTACCTCGACCAGGGCCTGATCGCTCCCGGTCGGGCCTTGGACCTGGGCTGCGGGGCGGGCCGCAACACCTTGTTCCTCGCTTCACGCGGATTCGAAGTGGATGCCGTCGATCTCGCTTCAGTGGGCATTGCCTGGGCCAAGGATCGGGCTCGCGAGGTCCGGGGCGATATCCGCTTCCTGTGTGGTGATGCGTTCGCCCTCTCCGCCACCGAGTTGAGCGGCCCGTACGACCTGGTCGTCGACTCGGGATGCTTCCACCACCTGCCACCGCACCGCCGTGTCAGCTACCTGGCCCTGCTGGACCGCGTCCTGGCCCCCGGCGGCCATGTCGCGCTCACCTGCTTCGCCGCCGGCGAGGGGGGAATAGGGTCGGAGCTCGCCGACGCGGACCTCTACCGTGAGCGCGAGTTGCAGGGCGGACTCGCCTACACGCCTGAGGCGCTGCGCTGGATCTTCTCGGACCTGGTCGAGGTCGAACTGCGTCGCATGCGCGAGGAGCCGGCCGAGTCAGCGCTCTTCGGTGTGACGTTCCTGTGGACCGCGTTGTTCCGTCGGGATGCAGCCTCTGCCGTATCAGGCGACGTTCGCCCTGTTCACGACCTCGCGTAGGCGCTCGTCCTGGGCGTGCTTGTTCCGCCAGATGAGGTAGCGGCGGATCATGCTGCCCTGATCCTTGTGACTGGCGTGGTCGGTGCCGTCCAGGGTGAAGTAGCGCAGGGCGGTGAACTGGGCCTCGATGCGGTTGAGCCATGAGCTGTTGGCCGGGGTGTAGGCGATTTCGACGTTGTTGGCCTGGGCCCAGTCGGCGACGCGGTGGCAGCGTTTGGTGGTCAGGTGCGGGGAGTAGTTGTCGCAGATGATCGCGATGCGCTTGCCGGCCGGGTGGAGGGATCGCAGGTAGCGGCAGAACTCCAGGAACTTGGAGCAGTTCTTGGTCTTCTTGATGTGGCCGTAGAGCTGGTCTTTGCCCAGGTCGTAGGCTGCGAACAGGTGGCGGACGCCGTGCGGGCGGGTGTAGGTCGCGCGGCGTCGCCGTCGGGGTTCGCGGTCGGGGTCCTTGTGCGTGCCGCCGCGTTCGGCCCACTGGCGGCCGGGGTGGGGCTGGAGGTTGAGCGGCCCGAACTCGTCCAGGCAGAAGATGACCTCGGGCTCGCCGGGCTCGGGCAGGACCTCGCCGTCGGCAATGGCATAGAGGTGCTCGACGCGAGCTTTCTTGGCGGCGTATTCGGGGTCATGGGAGGTCTTCCAGGTCTTCAGTCGTTGAAAGTTGAAAGGTGACGCCTTCCTCGCGGAGCAGGATGCGCAGGCCCTCGTGGCTGATGGCGTCGACCACCCCCTCGGCAATCAGGAAGTCGGCCAGTTTGACCAGGCTCCAGGTCGAGAACGGCAGCCCGTGCTCGACCGGCCTGGACTTGGCGGTCTTCTTGATCTCGCGGCGCTCAGGCAGTGTGAACGTCCTGGGCCGGCCGCCCTTGTACCTGGGGTAGAGCGAGGTGAAGCCGTCGGTGTTGAAGTCGTGGATCACATCTCGGACCCGATCGGGGCTGGTGAACGTCACTGGGGCGATCTTGGCCACGTCCATGCCCTGAGCCGATAAGAGCACCATCTGGGCCCGCCGCCAGGTCACCACCGATCCGGTTCCCCGGCGGATGATCTGATGCAGCCGCTGCCCTTCGTCGTCATCGATCTCGCGGACCCGCACACGCTCAGCCACCCACCCACCCACCCAGCATGGCGTACAACGAGCCGTCCCGATCACCATCTGAACGGCTCGTCACAACAGGGCGAACGTCGCTTGATGCGGCACTAGTCCTTAAAGATCACGGCGTCGGGTGGCCCGAGGGCCGCGGCAAGGGATTCCGTCAGGGGCATCGCCGCGGGCAGTTGGACTGCGTGGGCGATGAGTTCGGCGATACGGCTGCCGGTGACCAGTCGCAGACAGCATCGGCTTCGTTCCGGGCAGTTGAGATGCTGGAGGGCGGGGCCGTATGTGAGCGAGCCGGCGTGCAGCCTCCAGCTCTCGCTCAACGGCTAGAGGCTGAGGTTCAGGCGGTACATCTGACTGCACGGTCAGCCTGCGAGGGCCATAGCGGCCGTCGCCAAAGCGGCGGCCACCGTCACGGTGGCGGCGAAGGCGGCAGCAGCTCGGGTGATGGCGGCCGGATAGCTTGCGCCGTCGCGGCGTGAAAGGTAGCCGGCTGCGGCTGCGGCCGTGATGGCGAGCACGAGGGCGGCCAGGGCGGTGAACAGGGCCAAGACCAAGTGGGGCGACACGGTGACGGATCCTTTCCCGGAATGGGGCGGCACGGGGATGTACCGACCGCAAATCTGGTGGGGAGTGCGTTCATCGGGGTTCGGGTGAACGATGATGGACACGGTCGAACACGTCGTAGCGGGGAAGCGGGGGCGTCAAGGGTTGAGCGGGGGAACCCGGAAGGGCGATGGGCAGGCACTGGCCGAGTTGCAGGCGCTTTTGGAGCAGGGGCGCGCCAAGGCCCGGATGGATCAGACGCAGCTCGCACGGCGTGCTGGACTGGGTCGCACGACGGTGAGCAAGGCCTTGCGGGCGATCGATCAGGTGCCGTCCGTGACGACGGTGGCCGCGATGGCAAAGGCCCTGGGCCTGGATGCCGACCGGCTGCTGGGGCTGCAGAGGCAGGCAGACGCGGAGGCCCAAGGTCTGACGGAGACGGCTTCGGACGGCGCGAGGGAGGGCATCGGGCACCCGATCTGCGCCTGCGACCCGTATGACCTGGAAGTCCACCCCGCAGGCGCCGCGGAGGGCGACGCCGCGCACGCAGCAGCGGGTACTGAGCTGCCGCGGACAGCACAGGTACCCGTCCTGCCGGGATATGTGCGACGCGGTCACGATGAGGTCCTCGATCAGGTCGTACAGGCAGCGTCCGCGGGGCGCAGCGGCATGCTTGTCCTGGTCGGGTCGTCCTCCACGGGCAAGACCAGGGCGTGTTGGGAGGCTGTCCAGCCGCTTGCCGATATGGGATGGCGGCTGTGGCATCCCTTCGACCCCACCCGGGCCGAAGCCACTCTCGCTGACATCCGGCGAGTGGGGCCGCGCACCGTGTTGTGGCTCAATGAAGCCCAGCACTATCTGGGTGACGCCCAAAAGGGCCCGGACATCGCCGCCGCGGTCCGCTCCTTGCTCACCGACCCGGGTGCCGGGCCGGTCTTGGTGCTGGGAACCCTCTGGCCCGAGTACGACCGCGCCTACACAGCGCTCCCCTTCCCCGGAGAGTCGGACCGTTTTGCGCAGGTCCGTGCGTTGCTGGCAGGACGGACCGTTCCCGTGCCCGATGCGTTCGACGACGCCGCGCGGTCGGCGGCACGTGACCTTGCGGCGGCCGGCGACCGGGTGCTCGCTGCCGCCTTGGACCGTGCCGAAGCAGGCCGCGTCACGCAGGAGTTGGCCGGTGCGCCCGAGCTCCTACACCGCTTCCGCACCGCCAGTCCACCGGCGCGTGCCCTTCTTCATGCCGCGATGGATGCCCGTCGGCTCGGCGCCGGTCTCCACCTTCCGCTGGCGTTTCTCACCGACGCCGCCGTTGACTATCTCACCGACCGCGAGTACGACGGGCTGGGTCCGGACTGGGCGGAACAAGCTCTGGCCGAACTCGCGGCACCCGTGCACGGTCGGCTCGCCCCTTTGCAGCGTGCCCGGCGACGCCCCTCCCGCCGCGCTCCCGGAGTTCGACGGGATCGGGACACCGCGCGCGGCGTCGTCTACCGGCTGGCTGACTATCTGGAGCAGCACAGTCGAACAGAACGCCGCGGCCTGTGTCCGCCGGCTTCCTTCTGGGAGGCAGCTCACCACCATGTGACGGATGTCCAAGACCTCGGCAGGCTCGCCCACGCTGCGGAAACGCGGCATCGGCTCCAATGGGCCTACCACCTCTACAAGCGCGTGGATCCCTGGTTCGCACTCAAACGGCAGGTCGGCTTCCGCCTGCGTGCCGACGACAGGGAAGGGGCAGCCGAACTGCTCAACGAAGCCCTCGCGCAGGGGTGTCGTGCCGCCCTGTTCGAGCTGGTCCATCTCCGGTTGGGCTCCGGCGACCGGCAGGCTGCCGAGGAACTCCTGGCCGAGCCCGCAGCCAGCGGCGACCCGTTCGCGCTCAGGGAGCTCGCAGCTCTGCGGGAGCGGGCGGGAGACGCCAAGGCTGCCGAACAGCTATTGACTGAAGCCGTCCGTGCTGGCGATACGCAGGCCCTGTTCGCTCTCTCGTGGCTTCGCCGTGCCGCTGGTGATGACGAGGGTGCCGAACGCCTTCTGGTCCAGGCTGCCGACGCAGGCGATGCCGTCGCTCAACTCATTCTCAGCGAGCACATGCAAGATGACTCCGAAGAGCTGACGAGCTCGCTCCCCCATCACGTTGAGGCCTCGGCCGACGCGGATGCTGCGCCGCTTGCCGAGACGGGATCCGGGCACAACCAGTCGGTCGACCTGTCCCTCGCCGAAGCTGCCGAGGCAGGCCAGCCATGGGCCACGATCGAACTCGCCCGTCGCCGGCAGCAGGCCGGAGACCCTCAAGGCGCTGAACAGTTCTTCACCAATGCGGCTGAGGCCGGTCATCAGTGGGCCGTCAATCAGCTTGCCCGTCTCCGGCACGCTGCCGGAGACCATGAGGGCGCCGAGCAGCTCCTGGCGGAGGGCGCTGACAGGGGTGAGCCGACCGCTTTTTTCGAGATTGCCCGGATCCGCCGAGCGGTCGGTGATCTACCCGGCGCGGAACAAGCTCTCAACCGGGCCGACGAGACCGGTCATCCTCAAGCCCTCATCGAACTCTTCCTGCTCCTGACGGCGGCCGGAGACGATGCCCGCGCCGAAGACACCGTCAAACGCGCCCTCAACGCCGGGAAAGCCTGGGGCGGAACCAGAAGGGACGTCTTCAGCATGTGGAGCTACGGGCTTGACCCTGACGGAACTCCCACCCCGCCCTGGTGACCACTGCGCGGGCTACTGAGCCGCGCGGTCGGGTGGTGCCGGCACTGGCCGGAAAACAGGGCAGGACCACCGCGGTCCGAACGGCCTGCAGTATCTGGTCACCTGCGGCTCGCCCATGAAGCCTTCGCTTGCTACTGGCTTGCGTACGGCGGCGGGCAAGTGCGCAGACCCGCCGCGGCGTGGACGGCTGTCATGGTGGTCTGACTCGCCCTGTATGCCAGGTCCTCGAAATACACCATGCTCAGGTTGCGGTGCCTTTCCCGCTCTGCGTAGACGTAGGGCGCCAGTGTGGTCCAGACGCGGGCGATTGCGTTGCCGTAGGCACCGAGGATGAGCTGCTCGTCGACGATCCCGTGGGCGACGAGTTTGCCGACGTCGTCGTAGAACAGTCCCACCCTGCGGATGTGCATCTTCACCTCTTCGGGAAGCATGCGATATCCGCCGTGGGCGGAGTGGGCTGCTGTCAGATGATCGCGGATGTACTCGATCGACCGGGAGAACTCGAGCGTCCGGGTCTCTTTGAAGAGGTCAAGGACGATCGGCAGCAGGTTGGAGTGATGAGCTAGCCGCAGCTGCCTGCGGGCCACGGCGAGGGACGTGGCCAAGGCTCCGGCGGAGACAACCAGCGCGAGCACGTTGAGTAAGGCGGAAGCATCCATCCGACGACTGTGACCGCTTCCGGCTCCGGAGCGAAGAGTCCCGCGCGTCGGCGGCCGGGGCACCATAGTCAGCCATCCGCTCGAACGTTCAGCCTTAAGCCGGGGCGAGGGGTTCGAGGACGGGCGCGGAGGAGCCCACGGCGGTGAGCAGATAGACGTCAGGGGCGTACCGGCCCGCCGTACGCAGGCCGTGCAGTTCGCGTCGTGCCACCGTCAGGGTGGCGGTGTTCCATGCCGGAGCGGCGGTCGCGAGGAGGAGCCGGTGCGCGGCAACCGCTTTGCAGCCGTCGAGGAGTTTGCACAGCTCTCTTTTGATGTCGCGGTGGACGCTGCCCAGGGTGTTGGTCTTCTTCGCTTCGCCGAGCCAGATCTCGTCGGCGCCGGCGAGGGCGAAGTCGATCTCCACGAACGGCTCTCCGTCGCGGAGGATCTCGAACTCCGCTGCGACCAAGGGGCGCGTGCCTCTGGCCTGTTGGCGCAGGTAGCGGGTGGCGAGCAGGGGCACGTCGGCGTTGTTGTCGATGAGTTCGGCGACGGCTGGGTGCAGTTCGTAGGACCATTCGGGTTCGCTGGTGTCTGTTTTCCAGCGTGCCTGGACGAGGTCGTTGCCGACGCCGCAGCGGCGGCAGCGGTAATGCTGTGTGATCTCTTCCAGGGGGTAGAACTCGAAGGCCGGGCATTCCTGGCAGCCAAGGGCCAGTCCTCTGCGCAGAATTCCCTGTCTGGCCCATTCGTCGACCTGGGTCCGCCGCTGTGGTGTGTCCCACTGCGGCGCGACGGAGGTGGCGGCCAGGGCGCGGAAGGTCATCACCACCGAGGTCTTCAGGGCCCACCAGGCGTCTTCGGGCTGGCCGGGATGCTGCTGGCCGGGCAGGAAGGTCTTCAGCAGGTCCCAGCCCGGGCTAGCGGCGAGGTCCTCAAGGGCCGTGCGGGAGCCGAGAAGGCGCTCGGCCACTGCCGACCGTTTGCCTGCGGCGCTCGGCTGAACAGCCTGCGGCGCAGCCGCCGTTGCCAGGATAGCGGGCAGGCTCGGCCACCTCAGTCGCGGTGCGGCCAGCCTGCCCGCCAGGGAAGCGCCGTGGGGGACGAAGTCGAAGCGGTGGGAGGAGTAGGTGATGCCCCCGTCCGCGGCCCTCACGAACGTCTCCCACACGTTGCTCTGCCCTGCGTACAGTGCGTCGCCGGCCAGGGCGCGGTGCGGTGGCAGCGGGTGGTCCGAAGCCACTAGCAGGACCTGCCATTTGTCCCGGGCTGCGTCCAGTCCTGCTGGTACCTCCGCGGGGAGCCCCAGGGCCGCCTCCAGTGAGCCGTCCGGCAGCACTGTGGCCGGCAGCGAGCGCGGCAGATCCCACGCCTGTTCGTGTACATAGAGGCTGC
Source organism: Streptomyces sp. NPDC048278 (assembly GCF_040652195.1). NCBI lineage: Bacteria > Bacillati > Actinomycetota > Actinomycetes > Kitasatosporales > Streptomycetaceae > Streptomyces > Streptomyces sp. NPDC048278. Next base: position 21,077 of record NZ_JBEZLP010000059.1, on the reverse strand, counting down.
TGCCACTGGTGCGCAGCTCGTTTGCCGGCACACACTCGAACCCCTTGTCGTCCACCTCTTTGCCGTCGACGAAGGCGCGCGGCCGCCGGTCCCACATCGTGCGCATCCGCGCCTCGACGTCCTTCACCGGCATCGAGGCGCTGGTCACGCGGACTGTCCCTGTCCCTGTCCAGCGCGGAAAGCGGCCCATGATCGTCAACGGGCTCGGGTCAGGCCACGGCAGCCACATACACGGGCCGTGGACCAGGCCGGCGAGTTGGGCCAGCGCGAAGTCCTCGGGTCTGTCCCCGACGACCACTACCGGCTCCGATTGAAAGCGGGCGCGGTCCAGGCGCACGCATCGGGCCGCTGCGGGGTCGAGCAGGGCGAGTGTGTCCTGCGGCGATGAGGGATGCAGCCAGTCCAGCAGTGCGGTGTCGGCCCGCTGGACGACGCCGTCTCGCCAGCGCGCCTCATCGGGTATAGGGGAATCGTCGGGGGCCGCTTCCAGGTCCACGCCGACGCGGGCCGCGTAGGACAGCACAGTCGGCGTCGTCACCAGGGGGAAGGGGACGCCCAAAACTGGCCGGACGGCCACGTCGGCCAACACGGTCAGGCCCATGTTGGCCGGGTCGTCGAGCAGATGCGTCTCCTGCACTGCCTGCCGAATGGTGTTCACGCTCAGCCGCTCTCGCAGTCCCGCGAGCGCAGGCTCGAGGTCCGGCAGCCCACCGAAGTTCCACGGCTCCGTACGTGCGTGGTCTTCGGCTTCGCGTCTCGTCTCGCTCTCAAGGCCGCCCAGCGCCCGGGACACGGCCCCCGGGTAGATCCCCTCGACCGTGGCGCCGGAAGGCATGTACTCCAGTACATGATCGGGCTGCATCCGCTGCATCGCATCCGCCAGAGCAGGATGACCGACCGCGGAGGCAGGAACGACCGCTCCGGCACAGCCTCCCCAGACCCGGCTCAGCGCGCCCAGACCCGCCGCAGCCCAGCGCACCCACTGCGCCTCGGCAGACGGCACCACTACCAGCAGCCGCGGCGGCCGCGCGAACGCCCGCAACCCCAGGAACCGAAACTCATCAGCCACTCCCCCACTCTGGCAAAGCAGCCGCCCCGCGAGCATCCGATATTGCCCGCTCCAAGGCCCGAGTCAACCGTGTGCGACCGCTGTCACCGATCCTGGTCCGCCCATGACACCATGAGCGCCAGCGGTGCGGTCCAGTACTCAGACCACCGTGCCAAGCGCAGGCAGTCAGAGGCTGAGGTGGCCGATCCCGTCCTTGATCGTGATCTCGGTTCCGAACGGTTTCGAGAGCCGCTGCAGACGCTGGAGAATCCGGTCCGCGATGGGCGGGTCGGCCAGCCGGGGAATGCCGCGGTCGGCGTCGCGGGGGCCCTCCCAGTGGAGTTCGGCGGGGTGCAGTTCGACGGCATGCAGGGTGCCGCGGCTGTCGTACTGGCTGAGGGCGATGACGGACTCGTACCAGATCTGCTCGCCGAAGACGCCGTGGACGCGTTTGCGTTCCAGGAACTCGGCCTCGGTCTCGCCAGGGTGGGGGGCGTCCTTGTCGTAGGCGCCTGGGGTGAGTGGCTGCTGGGTGTTCTCCATGAAGAAGAAGTTGCCGAGGGAGTAGAAGATCGGGCGGCCTCGGTAGACCTCGATGCCGCGCAATTGGTGCGGGCCGTGGCCGATGAACGCGTCGGCGCCGTTGTCGATCGCCTCGCGGGCGATGAGGGGGAGGAAGTCGGGCGGGTCCTGGCTGTAGTTGCCGGGTTCGTGGGTGTGCATGGTGGCGATCGTGAAGTCGGAGGTCTGCTTGGCCTGCCGTACTGCGTGCAGCACCTCGCGGCGGTCCGACTCGTCGACGGTGAAGCGGAATTCGACGTCGTCGGGGTGGGGGCCGGTGCCGGGTTTGGCCGTGTAGCGAGTACCGAAGAGCGTGACGGTATCGTCTCGGCGGTCCGCCTCCAGTACGGAGGCGCGTACGGAACCGGGCGGCAACGCGTCGCGGATCAAGGCGAGTTCGCGCAGACGGGCGGCGGGAACGGCGATGTGCCGTGTGGTGCGCAGGGCGTTGACGCCGGGGCGGCCCGGGACACGGCCCAGCGGATCGGCGGCGCGGGACATGGCCTCGAAGCGGGAGGCGACGGAGACCAGCGAGACGCGGCCGGCCGGGGTGGTCAGGAACCGGGGAGCGCGGGCGTCGGCGAGGGTGTCGCCGGTGCCGGCGTGCACGATACCGGCCTCGGTGAGCAGTCGGTCGGTGGCCCGCATGCCTGCCACGCCCCAGTCGGTGGTGTGGTTGTTGGCCCGGGACACCATGTCGAAGCCGATCCGGCGCAGGTCGGCGGGCACCCGCGGGGTGCTGATCAGCCATGAGCCGCCGGACTCGGCCTCCGGCCAGCCGCCGAATGTGGCCGGGTCGACGGCGGTGCTCTCGAAGTTGCCGAAGGTCATGTCGGCGGAGCGCAGCAGTTCCAGCATGCGGGGCGAGCGGGTCTCCAGGAGCGGAGCGAGCGCGTCGTCGAGGACCAGGTCGCCGACCGCGGCCAGGGTGAAGCCGTCGCGGACGCCCGCGTCCCGCCAACTGGGGGACAGCGTTCCGTCATGCATGCGGGGTGCCTTTCCGGCCGAGGACCGGCAGGGTCAGCCAGGAACGGCCGCCCATATGGACCCGGTTGGTCGCGACGGCCTTGCGCCGTTCACCGACCTCCGTGCCGCCGGTGTTGGAATTGAGGTCGAAGCGGGGGAAGTTGCTGGAGCTGACGTCGAGCCGGATCCGGTGCCCGACGAGGAACAGGTTCGCGGTGTCCGGCGCCTCGACGGTGATCTCGTACGTTTCGCCCGGCACCATCGGCTCGGGATCGCTGAAGGAGTCGCGGTAGCGGCAGCGCAGGATGCCGTCGGTGAGGTTCATCGCGAAGCCCTGCGGATAGTCGGCGCTCGGTGGATGGACGTCGACGAGTTTGATCGTGAAGTCGGTGTCCGGGGCGCTGGAGGACACTGTGAGGCGCACGCTGACGGGGCCGGCGACGGCAAGAGCCTCGGTGAGCGGCGGGGTCTGGAAGACCAGCACGTCGGGCCTGCTGTCGAGGGGCAGATGGGGCTCGGTGACGCCGAAGAACCGTGCGTCGGGGTGTTGGTGGAAGGCGCCCCCGCTCATCACCGGCTCACCGGAGGTGACTTGGCCGCCGAGGGTCGGCACCGGGTCGCGCGGGTCGAAGTCGTATTCCAGGAAGGGCGGGGAGCTCTCTGGCGCCCGCTGTGAGAGGGTTCCCGTGGCGCCCAGCGTGAAGGTGACGATCTGGGTCTCCTCCGGCGGCCAGGAGGCCGCGGTGCACCAGTGACCGCCGTGGTCGAGGCGTCCCTCGGCGGTGCACCGGCCGGAGCCGCCGCCCATGAGGAAGTACCTGACGGGAGGCGGCGGTTCCGCCATGCCGTCCGGGGCGAGGTGAGCGTCGAACCAGCTCAGCCGCATGGCCGCGTAGCTCTCGGCGAGGCTGCCGTCCAGGCGGGCGTCCGGCCCGAAGTCGACGTCACCGGCGAAGGAGTCGCTGCGTCTGCCGTGGGTCCACGGGCCGAGGACCAGGTAGGCGGGGCTGTTCTTCTTGCGGCCCAGTTCGCGGAAGTTCTCCGTGGCCGTGCGGATGTACGGGTCGTACCAGCTGGACATGTGCAGGCTGGGGACGTCCGGGAAGGCGTCGTAGTAGCCGCGGGCGTAGATGCCCGGCTGCTGCCAGTACGGGCCGAACGCGCCGTTCTCCCACTGCTCCAGCAGGTAGTCCTCGTACTCGGGCACGAACCGGAGCGGGCTCGCCCCGCGGCGCCACGGCATACGGGTGAACCAGGCGGCCAAGTCCTCCGAGTCGAGGGTGGCGCGCAGGGTCGGATCGGCGCGTACGGTCTCGCTCAGCTTGGCCCGGTGGAACGCCCAGGTGGCCTGCTTGAGTTCAAACGCTCCGCCCATGCGGGTGCCCGCCTCGTAGGCGCTGGCGAAGCCGCCGGAGTCGAGGAACATCGCGGCCAGGTGCGGTGTTCCGAGCGAGGCGAGCGCGGCCTGGGCGTGCGCGGAGTAGGAGACGCCCATGGTCGCCACCCTGCCGTCGCACCAGGGCTGTTCGGCGATCCACTCGACGGTGTCGTAGCCGTCGGTGGCCTCGTTGAGGTACTTGACGAAGGTGCCCTCGGAGTCGCCGCGGCCACGGCAGTCCTGCCGTACGACGCGGTAGCCGCCCCGGGTGAACACCTCCGCCGCGGTCTGAGGCGCGGGCGGGTTCTCGCCCCCGAGGGCGCCGTCGGAACCGCGCGCCTCCCGGCGGCCGTATGGTGTGCGCTCCAGCAGGACCGGACCCGGGCTGGGGTCGGGACGGTCCGCGTAGACATCCGCGATGAGCAGGACGCCGTCCCGGGCCGGTATCCTCAGCGCGCTCCGCCAGCAGGAGCGGCCGCCGGGCAAGGACACCCGCCGCCATTCGTTCTCGGTCTCCGGCATCACTTGGCTCCGGGGAACTGGGCGGCGAGCGCGGGCCACGCGGCGATGAGTTCAGGCTCCGGCTGGGTGCTGAAGTACTTGCGGTAGAGGTTGGCGTAGGTGCCGTCCTTCACCATCGAGGCGATCTCGTTGTCGAGAGCCTTGAGGAAGGCCGTGTGGTTCTTGGGCACGGCCATCGAGGTCGGGTGGTCCACCGGTGCGGAGGCCGCCTGCCGCAGGCCGGAGTACTGCTTCATGAACTCCGTCGCGTCCGGGCCGCCCACCAGGAAGGCGTCGATCTGGCCGTTGAGGAGTTGGCTCACCGCGGCGTTCTGGGTCTGGAAGCGGACCGGGTCCGCCTTGGGGATCTTCACCGGGAGCTGCGCCTCCTGCGAGGAGCCGGTGACGACTCCGACGCGCTTATCGTTGAAGCCGTCGAAGGTGGAGATCTTGCTCGACTTGGTGGTCAGGACGACGACGGTGCTCCAGAACAGGGGCTTGGTGAAGCTGACGCTCTTCTGCCGTTCGGCGGTCACGCCGAGACCGGAGGAGGCCAGGTCGAACTGGCCCGCGGTCAGCCCCGTCAGCGATCCGGTGACGGTCGTGGCCTTGTAGTCGACCATGAGGCCGAGGCGCTTGGCGGCTTCGTCGGTCACGTCGACGATGAATCCGGCCGACTTGCCGGAGTCCTCGGCGTACGCGAAAGGCGGCTGGCCCGTCTGCGTGGCGGATCTGATGGTGCCGGCCTCGATCAGGTCGTACGGGTTGTCGTCCCCGGATGTGCCGGTACCGCTCCCGCAGCCTGCCAGCACGAGGCCGGACAGGGCGATGACCAGAAGCGAGTGGCGAGGTCTCGCAACAGAACGGGAGGAAAGGGGTGCGATAGGCATGGCGAACTCCTTGAGCGATTCGATGGTGCGGGGGGGGTGCAGCAGCGGAGCGTGTGCTGTCAGAGCACCCGGGCGAGGAACTCGCGCAGCCGTGCCGTCTCAGGGTGTTCCAGCGTCGGGCGGGCCGGGCCCGACTCGGCGATGCGGCCCTCGTCCATAAAGACCACCCGGTCGGCGACCTCACGGGCGAAGCCGATCTCGTGCGTGACGGCGATCATCGTCATGCCGGAGTCGGCGAGCAGCCGCATGACGTCGAGGACGTCCTTGACGAGTTCGGGGTCCAGCGCCGATGTGGCCTCGTCGAACAGCATGACCTCAGGCTTCATCGCCAGCGCCCGGGCGATCGCCACGCGCTGCTGCTGGCCGCCGGAGAGCTGACTCGGCCGAGAGTGCGCCAGGCCAGCCAGGCCGAGCCGACGCAGCTGGGACACGGCCGTCTCCTCGGCAGCGGCCCGGTCCATCTTCAGGACCTTGCGCAGAGCCACGGTCACGTTGTGCAGCACGCTCAGGTGCGGGAACAGGTTGAAGTGCTGGAAGACCATGCCCACCCGGGTGCGCACCGCATCCACGTCCACCCCAGGGCCGGTGATCAGGTCGCCGCCCAGGCGTATCTCGCCCGCCGTCGGCGGCTCCAGCAGGTTCATACACTTCAGCAGGGTGGACTTCCCGGAACCCGACCGGCCGATGACGCACACGGTCTCGCCCGCCGCCACATCGAGGTCCACGCCACGCAGCACCTCCACATCGCCGTAGCTCTTATGCAGGGCGCGGACGCCGACCGCCGCTACAGGGCCCGTACCGGCGTCGAGGGCGAGGGCATTCTTCTGGGACAGGATGTCGGACATCGCTCAGGCCTCCAGCACGGACGGAACGGGCGGAACCGCAGTCGGCGTGGAACCGGCCGCAGGCCCTTTCGGCTTGCGGCCGCCGGTCCGCAGCCGCAGGTCGAGCCGGTTCACCAGGTAGGTGAGCGGGATCGTGAGCAGCAGGTAGCAGGCACCAGCGGCGACGAGGGCAGAGGAGTTGTACGTCGCGGCCTGACGCTCCTGCGCGATGAAGTAGAGCTCGCGCTGCCCGACACCGAGCCCGAGCAGATACACCAGGGCGCTCTCCTTGATGTCGATGATGAACTGGCCCGCCAGCGCCGGCAGTACGTTGCGCACGCCCTGCGGGACGACGATCACCCGCATCGCGGTCAGATAGGACATACCGAGACTGCGCGCCGCGCTCAGCTGCCCGGACGGCACAGCCTGGATACCGGACCGGAAGATCTCCGCCAGGTAGGCCGCCGATATGAGGCCGATGGCGAGCACCGCGTAGCCCAGCGGTTCCCGCCCGAACGGACGGATCCCGGCCGCCGGCAGGCCCAGGCCCACCAGGCTGACGGTCACGATCGCGGGCAGACCGCGGAAGACATCGACATAGAGGCGGGCGGGCATCCTCACGAACCGGCGGTGCGACAGCAGCAGCATCGCAAGGAGCACACCCAGGACGACGCCCATGACGATCGCCAGCGAGGCGATCAGCAGAGTGTTCCTCAGACCCTCGGTCAGCAGGACGGGGAACGCCTTGAACAATTCGTCGGGGTCGAAGAACGTTTGCAGAAACAGGTGCATCGGCCGGAGCCTCTCGCTGCTCGGAGCGGAATTGGACGCAGCCTAGGTCTGCCGGTCGACCGCGACACCGATGCTTACCGCGAGCGCGGTAAGCATCGGCTGTACGCTGCGGAGCATGGCCGTGGTCATCACCTTGCAGGGCGTTGTCCCGGCGGATGTCGCAGTGGGGCTCTCACCGCTGGCCGAGCTGATGGCGTGCCTGCACTCCATCGCCGAGCCCGAGCATCACCTCGACGTGCGCCCGTGGCTGGAACGCGTGAGCGCCGCCCTGTCCGAGGAGTCCAAAAGCCTGCTCACGGTTCATGCACCGCTGTGGAACCGGCGGCGCTGCCGGGTACTGCTGCCGCTGGCACTGCCCCTGGGAAGAACACTGGAGCAGGAACTCGCCCGCCTGGAGGCGCTCCCATTGGACGAGTTCGTGACCGTCGTCGCGCCCGGCGTCCACGGCGGTGTCTTCGACACCCGCGACCTACTCATCGACGAGAGCGTGCAAAGCGCCTACGTACTCTCCAGCGAGAGGCGCTCCTTCAGCCGGGGCGAGCTGGCCCGCAGGCTGCTCCAGGCCCCGGAGCAGATGCGCGCCGGTCTGCTGGAACTGCTGCGGCGCTGCGCCGCCGAGTTCTTCGACGCCGAATGGGCACGGGTGCAGCACCGGCTGGAGAGCGAGTGCGCCCGCGTACGGGCCCGGATCCAGGCGCTGCCGCTGCCCGAGGCGCTGGCCTCGCTCAGCCCGAACGCCGTCGTCGGACAGAATCCACCGGCTGTCGTCTTCGACAAACTGCAGTCGCTGAGAGCCGACCTGTATGGTCGTCGCTGTCTGCTGGTGCCGTCCGCGCACGCCCGGCCGCATCTGATCGTCAAGGACGATCCCCCCTATCCCGTCGTCGTGCACTTTCCTGTCGAGTGGATGGACAGTACGAATCCGGTGGAACGGGCCACGCTGGCACAGGTACGGCTCCGGCTGGCGATCCTCTCCGAACCCGCGCGACTGGAACTCTGCCGGCATCTGGTGAACGAACCAATCACCACGTCGGACCTGTCCGTACGCACGGGAATGAGTCTGCCGCAGGTGTCCCGCCACCTCGGGCGACTGCGCGAGGCCGGCCTGCTCACCTCTCGCAGGGACGGCCGGCAGATCTATCACAGGCTCGACACCGACTGCCTCATGCACCTCGTCGTGGACGTGCTGACCTCGATCATCCGCTGAAGAACCCGAGTCCCCGGCTATCGAGGTTGTTCTCCCGGGCAACCGGTTTGGGGGCGAGCCGCGGTGCTCGCCCGACGATCAAGATCTTTTATCCGGGGTGCTGCTACAGGTCGCCGGAGGCCACCGCGCGATCGCGCAGGGTTCGCAGGCTGATGCGCACCCCCGTCTCGTCTTCGACGTGCCAGTCGTTCATGCCCTGGCAGGTCTTGGTGCCGCGGGCGACAGCGCCGGCTTCGTCGACCCGGCCGTAGGGGGTGCCGCCGGTTGCGGTGAGGACGATGCCGCCGTCCTCGTCGATGGTGGCCCAGTGGTCGGTGGAGCGGTAGGTGAGCACGATCCGTGTGCCGGCGGTGAGGATCTGGGCTGCGACCATTCGGGCGACGTCCGTGCGACGGCGCACGGCAGCAGGCCTGCGCAGCGTGGCGGCTGGGCGTGTTGGGGCAGGCGGCTGGTCAAAGCCGCCCGGTTCACCGGGCATGGGGATGGGCAGGCCCAGACGCTCGGGGTTCCAGATGTGTTCGAACAGGTTCAGATACAGCTCCTGACGGGTCTGGATGATGGAGGTCATCGTCTCCCGCGGTCCGAACGGCCTGAGGGCTTTGTCGAGCTTGTGGGTCTTGATGAAGTCCCGCAGCAGCGGGTTCCGCTGGTCGTAGCCGGGGGCGATGATGCCCAGCAGGACGTTGCTGCGGGCGTAGTAGCCGGCCTTGTCGTTCAGGGGCAGGTCGTTGATGCTGGAGTTCTCGCGCCCCATCAGCAGGCCGAGGCCGCCCAGTTGATTGCGGCGGCTGCGGAAGACGACGGGGTCGGGGATCTCTTCCTGCACGCGGTGGTGGTGGTTCGCCCACAGGTGCTCGATGTGGAAGCGGTCCCGGTCCAGGTAGGCGAGCACATCGTGCGGCCGCTGGCAGGCCTCTTCGACGTAGGCGGTGGCCCGGGCCAGCAGGTATCGGATCTGATGGGCGTTGTTCCCCCGCAGCCCCAGGGTGACTGCCTCGCGTACCGAGCCTCCGTCTTGGGTGACGAGGTCGCCCAGCGCGGAGGCGGTGTCGGCCACGGTGCGGCACCTGCGCAGGAGGGGGACGAGTGTGTCGTGGACCAGGGCGTCGGCGTCGGCCGCCTGCACGGGCAGGTCCTGCAGGATCCGCAGGGCGTACCAGCGGTCCATGTAGGCGGCGACGATGCGGCCTTTGTCCTTGGCGTCGGTGGGGCGGTCGTCCGGATCGATGGCGGCGAGGACGGCGACCGCCTGGCAGCTGAGTCCGTTGCGTTCGTTGAAGAGCACCGCCTCCAGGCGGTCGCCGTCTTTCTTGAGTGCGCGCGCGGCTGCGAGGAAGGGCCGGAAAAGCCTGGCCGACTTCAGCAGATCCCGCACGAAGTGCAGGAAGTTGCCGGGGCGTTCGGGTACCAGTCCCAGGTATTCGGCGTTCTGGCGGACCCACACGTTGAGGTTACTGTCGATCTGCCGGCGGTCGTTGTCGTGGCCCTCGCGTGCGCAACGGGCCAGGAGGAAGGCCTTGATGAAACGGGACGCGGCGGTGGGATCCTCCCGGTCGATGGCCAGTTCCCGCAGCATCTCGTGCCATTGGGTGTTCAGCTGGTCTTCGTTCGCTTGGACGTGGGACAACAGGTGGCTCTTGAGGAGGTCCACGGCGGTGAGGCGGGCACCGCGGTCGTTCATCGTCTCGAACATCCGGTAGCCGTGGTCGGGGCTGGCCGCCCGGATCCCGACCAGGACCACCCGGTCCAGCAGCCACTCCGTGAACCGGGTCAGGTTCTCCGCGTCGAGTTCTTCCATGAGCTGAGATTCGATCTGCTGGCTGCGTGCCCACAGATTACGGCGGGACAGCGAGTCCCCCACGCCCGTTTCGTACTTACGGGCCTCGGCGACCGCGCGCAGGACGAGTTCGTGATCGGTGATGCCGAGCGAGAAGTGCTCGCCGTCGATCGTGATCACCCGGTTGAGCCGGTCGACGGCCCGGGTGTCTGCGCGTTCCTGCGCCGACAGGCGCAGTTGCAGGAAGAGCAGATGCAGCGTGACGAACCGTTGCTGTCCGTCGACGAGGTAGCGCCGGTTCTTCGACGGCTCGTAGTAGACGAACGGTCCCAGGAAGTACTGCGGGGCAGTGTGCGGCCGGCGCAGGTGCGCCGGATCGCTGGACCAGTTCTTGAACGATCCGCACAGATCCCGCAGCAGCGTGCGGACTTCGTCCTCTCCCCAAGTGTAGTCGCGCTGGTAGTAGTCGATCTCATAGGTCACGTCACGGAACAGTTCCTTCAGGCTGAAGCCCTGGGACCTGATCTCGTCCGAACCCATGACACCACTCCCCGCCTGCCGTGCGTATCCCCTTATCCTCCCAACTCCCCCTGGCGGCGTACAGACAGCGTGCGGCAGCCCTGGACCAGGCTGGCCCCGAGGAGCCGCTGAGGAACGAGTCGGGCGCGGCGGTGTCGCGGACGGTCCCTGTCCGAACCGGTTACGTCGCGCCGATCCGCCCGTATGCGTTGCACGCTGCGCTCTCTACCCAAGGGCGCCCTTCACCCGGTGCGGCACTCCTCTCGCGTGCGATGACTCTCGGCGCGAGGCAAACTGCGCCGAGCCCCGCGTCTGGATGTGTCCCACGGGCGAGTAGGGAGGCTTGCCGCGCTGACCGACTGTCCGGTGTCTTGTGATGGGACAGCGGGGGACAGGCGGGCAAGCCTCGGCCACGCCATCGACTCCGCCGTGCCAAGGCCGGGAGACCTCATACATGCGGCTCGGGCCTCGCAGTTATCGCGTTTGCAGGGGCCGGGCGCCCTTGCGAGCGGGTGTCTGTTTCCTCGCAGGAACACCCACCCAGGTTTCAGTCAAGCCAGTCGTTCGGGATCAGGGCCTTGCGCTGGCCGTCGGTGGGCCGCCAGTTCTCGACAATGGCTTCCTGGAACCACGGCTCTTCAGTGAGGTTGGCGTGGTCGCACACGATGATCTGCAGGGCGCCTTCGTTGAGGTCAGCGACGTCTCTGAGGAGTTCGAAGTAGGCGGTGACGGTGTCCCAGTCGGCGTCCTGGACGGTGGTGGCGTCTTTGATCTTGGCGGGGAAGAAGGCCTGGGTGGGCTGGTCGAGCATGAGGAAGCCGGGGACGGGCCGGTGGTGGAGGCGGAAGTAGGTGTGCAGGGCGAGGTGGGCGACCATGTGGTAGCCGATCCAGTTCTTGGCGCTGCCGATGCGGTTGAGCGGGAGGCGCCCTTGGGGGCGTCGTACGACGACGTTGAGTTGGCTGAGGCTGATGGCGACTTCGTCCGCCGAGGCGGCCTGTCCCAGGTTCAGGCGCCGGGCCCAGACGGTCATGTTGTGGGCGATGTCGGCGAGTCGTCGTTCCGTCTCGGCGGCGACGTCGTCCTCGTCGATCAGGGCTTGGAGGGTGGTGACGTTCTCCTGGGCCAGAACGAGGTTGTTGCGCAGTTCGCCGATGTCGCCGACGGGTGATCCTGTGCCGGCGGTGAGGGCCTGGTCGATGCGGCCCTGGATCCGTGCGATGCGCACGTGCTGGTCCTGGAGGTTGCGCATGCGTTCGTCGCTGGCGGCCAGTTCCCGCAGTTGTGTCCCGTTGACCTTGAGGTGTTCGACGACGGCTGCCCGTTCGGCTTGGAGAGATCTGCGGTGCTCTTCGCGGATCGGCTGGATGCCCTGGGCCTGTTCGAGTTCTTCCGCGAGCTGTGCGGTGAGGGTGTTGATCTCGGCGGCAGAGGCATCCGGTTCGTCCAGCGGTCGGGTGCACAGCGGGCACAGAGCGGTGTCGTAATGGTAGTCAGGTCCCAGGAGGTTGATGGTCTGCAGGCGGCCGAGTTGCAGGTGGAGTTCGCCGGTGAAGGCCTCTCCCTGCTTTTGCCAGCGGTCCACCAGGGCAAGTGCCTCGTCGAACTGCTGCAGTTGCTCGCGCAGTTGCCGTCGCTCCTCGGTCAGGCCCTGGCGCCGATCGGTGAGGTCCACCGGGCCCACGGTGGAGACCGTGACGGTCAGTGCCTGCTCCAGCAGGGAACGGATCTCCTCGGGGCCGGGCGCCTGCGGGACTTCTTCCAGGAGTCCTTCGCTCTGGGCGAGGCGGAGCAGGGCGACGCCGCTGGCGTCCACGGCTTCGCGGTGGCGGTGGGCGTCGTCGAGCTTGCGCTGGGCGGCACGCTGGGCGCGCTGGGCCTCGTTGAGGTGGTGGCGGCGCAGGGCCTGTTCGGGTCCGGCGGCTCCAAGGAAGTAGGGCAGGGTGTCCTTGAGGGTCTGGGCGATGCCGTTCTCGGTCTGGCGGTGGAAGAGGGCCTTCTTGTCGGCGATCTCGTTCTGGTTCTGGAAGCACAGCAGGGCCGCCTGGGCGATGGAGACGTCGAAGGCCTGGCGGGCGGCGCCAGCGGGTGGCTGGAAGCGGAAGTCCTCGATGCCCAGGCGGGCGCTGAGCTGGCTGCGCAGCGCGGCGACGTTCGAGTTCGGGGTCAGTTCGTCGGCGCGGGGCAGGTCGAGGGTGTCGCCGCCGGTGCGGATCATGGCCTGTGTGGTCGAGGCACCCGCGGGACGGGGCCGGGCCAGGAGCATACGGCTGTCGCGGAAGGCGACCAGGAGTGCGTACCAGCCCACGGTCTGATCGATCGGTTCGTCGGGGAGGTTGGGGGCGCTGCGGCCCAGGCAGTAGTCGACGATGTCGAGGATCTCGGACTTCCCGGTCTCGGACTCGCCGGTGAGGATGTTGAGCGCCCCGGGACGAAACCGCACGACCCGGGGGGTGGGCCTGCCGTCTCGGTGGTAGAGGGCCAGGGCGAGTAGCTGCATGGTGGTTCGTAGGCTCCTTGGACAGAAAGGGGTCAGGGACGGACGCCGAGGAGGCTGTAGGCGAGGGCGGGCTCAAGGACGGCGAGCCAGCGGCCGACGAGGCCGGCGCGGCGCGCGCAGTCCGCGACTTCTTCGCTCGGAGCCTGCGAGGCGGCCTTGGGTGTGCGGAGGCAGCTCAGTCCTTGCGCGGTGACCTCGAGAGCGTGGTGGCGTACGGCGGTGCGCAGGCTGGCGCGGGTGTATTCGGTCAGGGCGGCGGCCCGCGGGGCAAACGCGGCCTGGTGCTGGGGGTGTTCGGTGAGCCAGGCGGACATCGAGTGGACGGCCTGGGTGGGAAGGTCGTTGCGGGTGTCGGTGGGCAGCACGAAGGGCAGCACGAGGAAGGCGCTGGGCCAGGGCAGGGGGCGGTCGGCCTTCTTGGTGGCGGCGTGGACGCTGGTGGCCAGGAGGTAGGCGCCGAAGGCCGTGTTGAGCAGGGCCTGCGCTTCGGGGACGCGGTGGTTGGTCATGGTCACTGGCCTGGCTGCTCGGTGTGGCTCTGGCACAGGTCGGGATAGTCGGGATGCCAGCCGACCGACTCGTCGTCCTCAGCGCTGTGGGCCCGGCCAGCGAGGCTGTGCAGGGTGCCGCGGCCGATCCAGCTTTCTGTGGTGCTGCCGGGCCGGGCGGGGATCCCGCCCGCCTTGTCCATGGAGTCGCCGAGGACCCGTTTCCCGACGGCCTTGCGTTCGGCGGCGGGGGTGTCGTCCTCGACCTCGTCCGTGTGGTGGGTGAAGACGTGCTCCCACTCGCCCCACAGGATCCGCTCGTAGTCCTCGAGTGCCTGTTCGGTGATCGTGAAGTCGCGCAGCCATGCGGAGCGCTGCGCGCGGGCGTAGTGGTAGTCGCGCAGGTGGCTGGCGATGGTGCGGTCCTTCAGACCGACCCACTGCATCTGGGCAACGACCAGGTCGCCCTGGTAGGCCGCGATCTCGGCCTGGGTGAGGCGGCGCAGCGTCTCGGTGATGGGCAGGTTCTTTCCCGTGAAACGGTCGAGGGTCTCCTCCAGGCGGCACTGCAGTTCCCGGGCGGTCACCGAGGCCCGGCTCCGGTTCTTGTCCAGCAGTTCCACTGCCATGCCGTACCACCACCCTTTGATGTCGTCGAGAATGGCGCCGGCGTGCTGGCCAGGCCTGATCCCCAGTGCGCGGGCCAGCCTAGAGCCGAGGTCTGACATCAGCGGCGCGGCGTCGTTGATCTCTATCGCGGCGACGAGCCGGTAGCGCTGTGCGGGGGTGAGGTCGGTGAACTTCTCGCGGTCTTCGGCGGTGTTGCCGGGCTCGGCCGCCTTCGCGACCTTCTCCATGCCGGCCAGCGCATCGTCCACGGAGCGCCCGCGGCCGGGGCGGAGCTGGTGGAGGAAGGTGCCTTCGGCCGCGACCTGGGTGGTGGCCAGCCTCAGCAGGGGCATGGTCCCGTCGGACAGGCGCCCCAGTACGGTCAGTGCATCGATCCAGGAGGCGACCGAGCGCCAGAAGTCCTTGCCCGTCTCGCTCAGTCGGCCGGCCTTCTCACGGTGTTTGGACTGCAGCAGCACGGACGGGTCGTCGCTGTCCTGGTAGAGGAACTCGATGTCGTCGAGGACTTCCATGCGGACTTCGACCGTGATGTCGTCCCAGCTGCGCTCGGCGAGTTCCACCAGGGCCAGTTCGCACTGGTAGAGGTATCCAGTCATCTGGCCTGCCGCCGAATGCGACCCTGCTTGTGCCACGTTCCCCACTTGTGGTCGGACCTGTACCAACAGCAGCCGGCTCGCCGGCCAGGAGAGCCACACGAGACACGGTGCACACGGGTGTCAGCAAATCAGCACGAACCAGACCCCCGCTCCCCTGTCGGCGTAACCTAGCACTTCTCGGGCAGGGGTCCGGCGTGTGTTCGCCAGCTTCTTCCGGACCGTGGTCCACAGCGCCGAACCGGCCCGAGCGACGACAACTGCCCCGCCCAGGTGCAGCAGGAGATGAAGGATCCGCTGGTCAGGTGTTCCGCTGTGCTGGGTTGCGGATGGTGCAGTCGAGCACGAATGCGCGGATGTCCAGGTTTCTTGTTTCGTTGAGGTGAGCGGCTTGGGCGTCGTACGTCTCTTGCAGGGTCGCCTGGGTCTGGCCTGCTGCCGGCCGCCTGCGTTCCTTGGCCGTCCATTGGCCGTTGGGGAAGAAGGCAACCAGGTAGAGGCCGTCACGGGTGCGGAGTGCGGCGAGGTAGTCGTCGGCGAGCTGAGTCTCCATGGCTGTGTCGATCTTGTCGTGCCAGTTGCCTTTTACTTCGATGGCGACCTGGGCGACGGGTTCGTCGGGCAGCCGCGGCGCGGAGTGCGTCCGGGTCTCGGTGGGGGCCTGCAGGAGTAGATCGATGCGGTCTCCTGCTCCCTTGATGTTGCGGTAGACCTGCACCTCGCGGTTGACGAGGATGCCGCCTTCGGCGAGGTCGCGTCGCAGGGTGTGGGCGAGGTAGTCGGATATGAGGTTCTCGTCCTTGGGGAAGCGCAGCCGCTGTTTTCCCTTCTTCCCGTCGGGAAGGGTTTCCAGCTCGGTTTCGTTCCACAGGATCGCCGCGGGGAGGGTTCCTTGGGCCAGGTCCTCCTGGATCTTGTTGAGGAGGACGAGGACAAGGTCCAGGAGGTCCGTTGCGTCTTTGACCAGCCGCCGGCGGGGGTCGTGGATCAGTTCGCGTAGTTCGCCGGGAGTGGGAGGGACCCAGGAGCGTTCCCGGTGCGTTTCCTCGGCTTCCTGTACCAGCGTTCGCAGGATGCCGTCGTGGGGACGGTCAGCTGCCAGAGCACGCAAAAGACCGATGGCTTCACTGGTGCCTCTGGATGCGAGGTGGTCCAGTACGACGGTGCCGTGATTCTGCAGGGCGGACGCTTTGTACGGAGGAGTGGCCTCCGATTCGTAGTGGTCCAGGAGGATCCGGGCGATGTCGGCCAGCGCGGGCGTGGGCATTTTGGTGAGCCATGCTTGCGTGCTGCGGGAGCGCTGGAAGGCGCCGGCGACCGCTTCGAGCGCACTGCTGTCGGTACGGAAGCGGTGTTCGGCGGTCTGCCAGATCTCCTGGGGGATCTCGGTCAAGAAGACGCGCAGGTACGCGGCGTCGAGACCCCCGTCACGTGCCGGGTTGGGATCGCACAGCGGCAGGCCGAATCGCTCGAGCACCTGGTGGCGGGTGTCTGAGCTGCCGTGCTGCAGGAGTGCGGACAGGACGAAGGCCAGGATCTCGTGGCCGGCCGGGCCGGTGACAGGGTAGGGAGCGTTTGCGTGCGCCTGCGCGGTGAGATCGGTGAGTGTGTGCTGCAGTCTGGTTTCCAGTTCCGGGGTCCAGATACTGGAGGCCAGCTGGAGGGCGGGCATGATCTCTTCGCCTGCGTAAAACGCTCTGACCAGTGTGTCGTAGGTGTTTTCGAGTTCCTGCGCGGCATGGGGGCGGGCCTTTTCCAGCAACCGGATACGTGGGCTGCTGTGCTGGGCTGCGGGGCTGGTGAGGGGGAAGGCCAGGAGGGTGGGCGCCCAAGCTCGCCACTGGCCCGGGGGGAGAGTGTTCAGTGTGTCGCCGTCATCGAGGAGCGCAGTGAAGGCGAAGACGGCGGCCCATGGACGCCCGGGGAGGTGGTGTGTGCCGATCCAACTGTCGTCGGCGGGGAGGGCTTGCGTGCAGAAGCGGTGTGCCGCGGTCAGCAGAGAGCGCCGGTAGTCGTCCGTGAGGATCGCGGTACCGGGCAAAGACAGCAGGTCACCGGGGACTTCGACTGCGAGAAAGGTACCGGTGTCCGGGTGGCATTGCAGGTTCCTGCACAGGGCCACGAAGCTGTCGGTGTCGCCCGACTCGGCTTGTGCCAGCAGGGCGCGGGTGGCTGCGGCGAAAGCGGCTCGGCCTTCCCACGGGCGTGCCGAGGACTGCCGGCGTGCCGCTTGAGCCCTGAGCTTCTGTGCCAGGGGGCTGTCGAGGAGGATGGGTTCGAAGTCATGGGCGAACACCTGCGGCCAGACTCTGGTGCCGCGCGTGGCCCAGGCCGCTTCCTGCCCGCTGTCTGTCGTCCTGACCGTGGACCACACATGCTGGAGCGCAGGCCAGGCGTGGCGGGCCTGTTCGTCGCTGAGGCTTTTTTCCAGGTCCACGAGCCATGAGAGGTCCGTGGCGTCGAGCAGGCCGGTGCGTTGTTCTCGTTCGGGGCCGGTGGCCTCCGGAGAGCGCCAGCGGAAGGGCCGTGAGGGGTGCGTGTCCCACCCCCCGGCCAGTTGGAAGGCGTCCTCGTCATCGCGGGCCACGTCGATGAGGTGGCGGGTGAGCGTGCGGCGCAGATCGCGGGCGTGCTGGTCGTCCGGATCGTCCAGCGGGGCGCACAGCGGGGCGGGAACGGCCAGCCGCGGATAGGTTCGCAGGTAGGGACGTAGCCGTGCCGCTACGGCGGGGATGCGTTCTTCGGCTGCCGGCCCGCTCAGCGCTCGGTCGAGGAGGCCTTGGGTCATCGCGACTGCGCCGGACCAGCCGGCCCAGGGGGACTCGCGGTCCATCAGGCGTGTGGTGGCCCAGTCAAGGAACGGTGTGATCTGCTCGTCCGTGAGCGAGGCAGGCAGGTTCTGGCAGAAAGCGGTGTAGTGGCTGGGGTCGGCTCGCGGCGGTGTCAGCGCTGAGGTGAGTTCGTCGGTGGTGAGCCAGGGCCGGCAGATATCCAGAACGACGCCGCGCAGGCCGTCGGCCGGATCCTGCTCGGGGTGCGCGGCCAGTTCGGCCAGGATGGGTTTGAGCACAGGGACGGCCCTCTCCGCGTCCAGCATGCGGGCGCAAGCAGCAGCCAGCCGACGCAGCTCATGAGGGCGTTGGGTATCCCGGGCGATGGCCGCCACCGCCGGCAGAAGCTCCCCGAGCCGGTTGTCGGCGATCAGCATGAGAACGAGTTCGAGCTCATGGGTACCGTGTGACGGGCGGCTGACAGCGTCGTGGAGAGCTTGCTGCAGTTGCTCGGCGAGGCCGGGGTGTCGCAGGTTTCCCGTGGGCCTCCAGTGCCGGCCGTGGCGGGGCGTGTATTCCCGGACCTGCTGCAACAGCCCGTCGACAATGAGTTTGGTGCAGTGCGGGTCGCCGATGTAGGAGCTGTAGGAGGCGATGGCCTGCGGGTCGATTCCGATCAGCCACGGGCCGAGGTCCGGGCGTAGGGCGATGAGCCAGGCCGCCAGTTCGTACAGGGCGGTGGGGATGCCCGGCTCACCGACCTCGCCGCGATGGACGAGAAGTCCCTGCAGTTGTTCGCGCGGGATGTGGTGGTCGGCGAGGTAGCGGGCGGTGAGGTAGGAGGCGATGGAGGCGTGAGCGGGGCCGGCGGCGGCAAGGCCCCGGCTGCTGAACAAGGCGCTGTGCAAGACGCTTTCGATGAGGGGGCGCTCGATGACGAAGGTGTCGCCGGTGGTGGTTTCTCGTGCGCCGAGGAAGGTGTCGATGGGCAGCAGGGCGCGGTCCGGCCCGGGGGCGCGCACCGTGGTGATGCCGTCGGCGCCGGTGAGCAGGCAGTAGCAGGTGAGGCGGGCGGCGGTGACGAACCTCTGGGCCTGGTTGCCGGCGAGGTCGTCGGCAGCGCGGTCTTTGCCCTGGTGCATGACTGCGTGGGGAAGGGCGAACGCGTACAGGTCGGCTCGGCTGGCGGGCAGTGCACTGTGTTCGAGGAAGGTGTCCAAGAGCAGGTCGAGGGTCAAAGGCGTGCGTGCGAGCGTCTGGGCGCCGGCTGCGGTGACTGCTTCAGTGAACTTTTCGGGGTCGGCCCCCTTGGCTGCGGCAGCCACGGCCAAGTCGCTCTGCCGCAAAGGCGCCAGGGTGTAGGTGCGGGTGTCAGTGATATCGAAGGCGGTGGCGACGGCCTCGCGCAGCGTTTCGGTGTAGGCCATGCTGCGGCAGGCAACCAGAACGTGCAGTCGGCGGCAGTCATAGGTGTCGGCCAGGTCGGTGAACCAGCCGGCGAGTTCTTTGCCGGTGGCATGGCACTCGTCGACGCCGTCCAGGACGAGGAGGTGTTCGGATGCCGCCGCGTCGTCGGACGGGCCGGACTCCGGTGATGTCGCCTGGGAGCCGAGCTGGCGGAGGACCGGTCGGGCCTTGCGGATCAGGTCTTCCCACAACCGGACCTGGCCAAGGTCGACGCGCACGCAGGTGCCCGGGTGTCCGCTGCTCTGACGTGCTTCGAGAATGGTGGACAAGGCGTGTGACTTGCCGATGCCCGCTTCCCCGAGGAGAACAGCGGAGGTGGCGCAGGCCTCGGTCAGCGGCACAACCAGCGAGGTCTGGCTATACCAGCTGGGCGGACTCATGAGGAACCCGCCAGCGTCGACCAGGACATCCTCCCCTACAGGAACACAGAATCTGTCTAGTCGCATACCGTCCCCCTTCAGCAAGAACACCGAACCTACCGCCGCACCGCTCTGGCCTGCATGCCCGTTGGTCTGCGAGCCGACCGGGGCGGCGGGCCATGGTCTGTGCGTCCTCCGGCCGCAGGGGGTTGTCTGCGTGTCCTGGTGTCTGGTCCAGCTGCCGTCCTGCTGTTTTCCCTTCCGCTTTTCGGTGTCTTCGTCGGTGTCGTGCTCCCGGCCGTAGTGATCCGCAGCCGACGCCGGCCAGCTACCGTCGGCGTTCTCACTCAGCTCCTTGCGGCCGTGCGTTCCAGCAGCGTCGTAGCAGGCCTCGCCGATGGACGTGCCTCTTGCCGGCCAGGGGCCACCGTCGGATCAGGGCTGCGACTATCCGCGCGCTCACTCCGGCGCCGGGGCGAACGCCCGGATCAGGTGGGAGCCCGTACACCACTTCCCAGGACACAACCCCTGCGGCCCATGGCCTGGAAGAACACCGCGGGGGCCTCGGCATGCGGGCTTGTTGTTCCGTGCTGCAGCGCAGCGCGACCTCACTGGAGCGAGGCAGGTCGCCTGTGGAGGGCTGCCTATCCTTTCTGCATGGCTCAAGAGATCGACTGGCCGAGTCTTGCGTACGGTATCCGCATGCCCGGCATAGGCATCGAGGAGTTCGAGGCCGATGGCAGGTGGGGTATGCAGGAACTCTCTCCGCTGGGGCTACTCGTGCCCCTCCCTCTCACTGCGGAGGGCTGTTATGACGCTTCGCTCACCGTGCCATCGCTCGAGGACGTGCTTTTCGTGGCGGACTGCATCGCCTTCGATCACGACTCCCCCACCGTCGTCGTTCCCCTTCATGAGCCGGCCGCGGCTCCCTACGAGCCGGTCGGGCACGACCGACCGTGGGCTGCGGCCAATCACACATACCGTGACATCCTCGACTCCGTCGCCGAGCAGGCTCACGAGATCCGCTATACCGACGTGCTGCGGCTGCGGTATGACACGTACGGCGATCTGCTGACCCGGTTCAGCGACCGGTTCACCGGGCGTAGCGAGCCGCTTGCCCTCTACGCCATGGCCATCAGGCACGTTGATCTGCTCGCCGAGTACATGGGGCTGTACCGCGTGCTGGAAACACCACGCCGCGACAACGGCCTGGGGTTCATCACTGACCACCTCGATTCCCTTGAGCGGTACGACTTCGGGAAGTTGCTGACCATTCCGGTGTTCCTCCCGCAACACGCTGAGGAACCCATCGAGGTGTTCTCCGTCCTCAGAGAGCGAGCGCTCGGCCGCTTGGAGGCCCTGAGGACGGCCGGCATCGATACCGCCAGGCATCTCTATGCCATCCGCAACGGCCTGGCGCACGGCAAGCAGGACCTGATCCTCAACGACTTCGGTAACACCGTCGACGCCGTGGCGGCCGACCTGCCTCTGCTGAAGCTGCTGGCGCGTATCGCTGTCGAACAAGGGTGACTGTTGCTGTCACCGTTTCGCATGTGGCCGGGGCAGCTTTCGCAGCCTCCGTCCCTTCGATATCCCGTAAGCGGGAGGCTGTGTGATCAGTGGTCGACAGTGTCCGGGAGGAGCCGGCCGAGCGTGCGCACGGCCCGGTACTGGAGGATCCTGATCGCAGCTTCCTTCTTGCCCATCAGGTGGGCGGTCTCGGCGACCGAGAGGCCCTGGAGGAAGCGGAGCGTCACGCACTCCTGCTGCTGGGGGTTGAGGCGCCGTACGGCGTCGAGCAGGGCC
>NZ_JBEZLP010000058.1:0-47572 GCF_040652195.1 Streptomyces sp. NPDC048278 | reverse complement strand
TCGCCGGGGGCGATCTCCAGGACGATTTCGTCGTGGACCTGGAGCAGCATGCGGGGGGGGCGGAGGGGCATAAATGCCCCTAAAGAAATTCCTGGCGGAATTTCTCGCCCCGGAATTTGCCTGGCGGCAAATTCTTTGTGGTTTATGCCGGGCCGCTGGCGCGGCCCTTGGTTTTGCGTGTGAATTTGCCTGGCGGCAAATTCTGGGTTGTGGGTGGAGAAGGGTGTTGTATTTTGCCTGGCGGCAAAATTGTTTTTTGTTTTTGTGTTGGGCCGCTGGCGCGGCCTTTCTTGGGTTTGGCGGGGTGGTGGTTTGTCGGAGCGCTGGTGCGCTCCGGTTGTGATGGTTTGTCAGGTGTGGTGGTGTCATGTGGGTTGGTGGGGTGGGGTGTTGGTGGTGGGGGTGCCTGTCGGTGCCTTGGGTGGTGTGTGGGTTGGCGCCTGGCGGCGCTGGTTTGTGTGGGTAGCGTGGCGTCGGCTATGGCTGTCTCCCTGTCGGAGTGCGGGAGCGTGTGCGGGGGTTGTGGGCGGCTTACGGCCGTGCATCGTGCAGTTGGTTGATGGGTTGTTGGGTGTGGGGTGGCGTCATGGGGACCCTGTCGGGTCCCTTGGTGGGTGGGGTGTGTTGAGGATTGCAATATTCGGATTTCTTGCTCGCGGGAGGATGTTCCTGGTCGTTGGCCAGGGGGTTGTTGAGGGGCAGGGGCCTCTTGCTCGCCGTGATTGTGGTGGGTGGGGCTTCGTGGGGGTGTGCGGGGCGGGCGCGGCTGGGCTGTGTTCGGGTGGCCTCATAGCGTCCTGGGCATCAGCCTCTCCCGTCTCGGCTCGCCGTCCCCTTGCCGTCTCTCACTCGCTGATAGCGGGTGCCTTCTGTTCAGCAGGGTGTGGCGCCCCTGTCGGGGCGCTCGTCGGCGTGGTGGAGGCACGGGGGCGGGGGCTGTTGCTCCCGGGGGCATGGGCGATGGGGTCTCCGTTCTTGTCCGAAGCGCCGGCCTAGTGGTGATGTACAGCGGGGGCATCGCGGTTGTCCTGGACCGTGGTTGGGGCGCGGCCGGGTTCGGGTGCGTTGGGGCCGCCCCTTGCCGGGAGTGGAGCGCGGCGGTGGTCCGGGGGGCTGCCGACGGTGCAGCTGGTGCCGGCCGCAGGGTCCGGGGCGCTGGGGCCTACGGCGGGCGCCCCGGGAGGTGAATTGGTCGGTGTCCTTAGAATTCGGTATCGCGGGGCTGGTTGGGTCTGTCTCCGGCGCTCCGGAGATGCGACGGGCTCGTGGCTGAGGAGTGCTCTCAATATGTCGTTTCTTTCGGTCGCTTTTCTCCGTGGTCGGGTCGGGTTCTTTCCTCTCCGGTGCTGGGTT
This sequence comes from Streptomyces sp. NPDC048278, assembly GCF_040652195.1. Lineage (NCBI taxonomy): Bacteria > Bacillati > Actinomycetota > Actinomycetes > Kitasatosporales > Streptomycetaceae > Streptomyces > Streptomyces sp. NPDC048278. The sequence continues at coordinate 46,219 of NZ_JBEZLP010000058.1, read as the reverse complement.
AATTGGGAGTCGGAACGAGCGGGTGGGGTTGCGGATTCATAAGGTGTGGGTGTGGTGTGTCAGTCTTTTCTATAGGGGGCTGTTTGTCGTGTGCTGAGCTCGGGGGCGGTGGCTCTCTTTTCTTTCTGGTCGGGATGACGGTTTTGGGGTGGTGCGCCTGTTGGGCGCTTTTCGTTTATGGGCGGTCGGGGTGCCGGGGAGGGCGAAGCACAGCAGGAGGTGGAGGGTGCGGCGCGCGGCGGTGCGGTGGGCAGGGGTGGGGCGTAGGCGGCGCTGAGGGCGGTACTGCCGGCCGGGGCGAGCCGAGTGGGGCGGATCGGGAGCTGATCGAGCGCCTGGCGGCGCTCGGCCTGCACGTGTCGGCGGCGCAGCTGGAGCGGTGGCGCGGGGCGGGGCTGCTGCCCGGGCACGCGCGGGCGTGGCTGGGCCGTGGGCGCGGCTCGGTGTCCACGCTCGCCGAGCACGCGCGGCCTGGACGGGACCTGCGCTGGACGGTGATCGCCTGGTACGCCGAGGCCGGACGCCCCGTGCTCCCCGGCGAGTTGGGGGTGCCGGAGCCTCCATGGCCGGCCGTGCGCGAGGCCCTGGTCTGGGCGATGCGGCGCTCGGCGGCGCATCGCCTGCTCGTCGCCACCCGTACAGCGGCCGAAGCTGGTGAGGCCGAGCAGGACGCCTTCTACACGCAGGCATCGCGTCGGGGTGCGGCGAGTCCTAGAAGGCCCCTAACGCCGAGTTGGCCGACCAGGGCGAGGACCGCCGGCGGCGGCGCGGGGCAGTGAGCCTGACCGCAGCCGCCGCCATGGCCGCCGGCGAGGTCGGCGGACAGGCCCTCGTCGACGCGCTCGCCACCCTCATGCCCGGCCCCGACTGGGCCGGGGCCGTCGACCCGCTCGGCCTGCTGGAGGCGGCCAGCACGCAGGAGATGGCGGCCTCGCGCCACGCCGCGACCGTGCTCGCCGGGGTCGGCGGCCTCTACCTGATGCACGGGCTCGGCATGCCCGACACCCCCGCCCTCGCCCGCCTACGGGCCTTCCTGGAGGAGTCCGGGTTCTCCCTGATCGTGACCCAGACGGTGCCCATGATGATCAACCCCTCGGGCATCGTGCACGCCCTGGCCATGTGCCTCGCCCCCGAAATCGCCGCGCTCGCCGCCTGGTTGGAGTCGGTGCTCACCGAACAGGCCGGCGCCGGAAAGGGACTGCTGCCGCTGCCCGGGGACGAGGAACGCAGCGCGGAGGCGTTCATGCACGCCTGGACCAGCCACCTCCACCAGCTCACCGACCTCGCACGCCGCGCCGTCGAGAACGCCTTAGCCGAACACACCGACGGGGCTCAGCCCTCCACGGGCACGCCGGCGGACACGGGACCGGCCGGGAGTAGTACAGCCGAGGACGGCCCGGCCCGGGCACGCGGCGCCGGCCGGACAAAGACGGGCGAAGCGGCGGCCGAGCGGGAGGAGCAGCACAGGTGACCAGGCACAACAGTGAAGACGGTGAACTCGACATCGCGGCGCGGCTCGACACCCACGGCCTCACCGCGGCGGCCCGCGCCGTCATGACCTCCGCCTCGGCGCCGGGGAGCACCAGACAGTGGCCGGCGCCGGGAGCACGGACCTGTATCTGATGGGCCGTGCCCCCGCCGACGTACTCCCCCACGGCGACGAGCCCGCCGAGCACCTGGACCGGACCCTGGCGACCGCGCCCTGTTCACCGACCGCCGAGACCTGCAGGCCGCCCCGCACCGACTTCCTGACCCCGCCCCGGCAGTACCTGTGACACCCCAGCCCTCGCCAAGCCGGAAGCCTTCCGCCCTTGGCACACCTCCCGGGCCCAACGGCACGACGCCGTACGCAAGCTGCTCGGGCAGCCAGCCGCCGACGCTGCCCTCAACGGACACAAGGCCACCATCTCCGACCCGGAGAAAGCCCTGCAGGCCGCCACCCGCAACGCCCGCATGCCCGCCCTCCTCACCCGCAGCCGGATCCGCGAGGGCACCCCCGACTGGTGACCACCCGCCCGGCCGGGCACCCGCAGCCGGCCCGGGCCGTGCGACGGGCGCGGCGGGCGCCAGCCGGACGAAGAAGAACCGCGCCGGACACCGGGCCCGTCGTACGGCCCGGCCCTCCCCAGCTCCTGCCGCGCCCGGAAACCGGCACAATAATTCACCGAAATACCGGCCTGAAAAACGTCTGCTATTTCTCTTTGGAAGTGCTCAGATAAGTCAGAATGGAAAATTTATTGTGCAGCTCCTCGGTGGTCTAATCCGGGATTGTTGTCAGGTGAAAATGTGCGACCTGTGAGCGCGGGAGGCGCGCCAGATTGGATCATGGCGTGATCTGAGTGCTGAGGTGCGTACGCAGAGGGGCGCGGGAGACCGCCGGGCATCACCCCGGCTGCGGGAAGGGTGTCGGCCAGGCCGTGTCGCCCCGGACCGATCCCTCAACTCCCCCTGCGTGTATGGGTGTTCGCTGCTGGACGTGCTCTCGGTGATCAGGCCGGCGCCTTCGCCGTACGGGGATCGGCAGCGGGCGATCGTCTCCCGTACGGCTGCCCGGCGCGCTCCGCCCGTCACAGCTGCGCATGCCGGTCACGGGCCGCCCTGAGGACGGCACGCAGCCGCGCCCGTCGGCCGTGTCCGGGATCCGGAGGCGGCCGGGGTCCATGGCCGCGAGGCGGGCCAGGGCTGTCCCGGTAGGCGGCCGGCAACCGGAACGCGGCCAGCGCAGCGGGCCTGTCGGCGGTCCAGACGGCCGGGTCGGCGGCAACGAGGCGGTGCAGGACCATCGCGTAGCTGCCCGGGCCCGGCGTCCTCGTCCCGCACTGCACCGGCCGCCTCGTGCCGGACCGGCCGTGCGCCTTCCACCCGTGCTTTCAGGGATCAGCGGGTGCCGGCTGGCGGGGTGCTGCAGCAGGTCCGTGGCAGGGGGCGGGTATGCGCGAGGACCGGCTCCGCAGTCCGGGGCCGGTCCTCGTGTCCGCGGGCACGCGTCACCGTGACCTGCGGCGGATCTCCCTGCGTCGCGTGGGTTTGCGGCCAGTAGCGGGTCAGGGAACCGGGGGTCGGTACTGCGTCGGGGCCGGACCGACGACCGGTTGTGCTGCAGCATCGCCCTCTCACGCCAGACGGGGCATCGAGGCGGTGCGAACTCGGTCTAGGCCCATACCTGCAACACCCCCGGACCAACAAACAGACATTCCGCATTTAAGTGATTTTCCGGGTGAGCGGGGCGGGGGCGGGGCGTGCCATGCTCGTCGGCACCGGAGGGTCGGCGGCCGTCAACTGCCGTCCCGCGATACCGGTTTGCGGCCAGTAGCACCCCATCAGGTCCCGGTCGCCGGTTCCCGTCCACGGGGCCGGCGGCCGGGCCGTCGGTCAGGAGGATCCCCCTCGTCATGTCCACGCACCACCCCGGCGCGAGCGCGCCCGAGTCCGAGCCGCCCCGCACCCCCGTGCGCGTGCTCACGCCCTCGCAGATCGCCGGCGTCACCGTCTTCCCGCTGCTGGGCGCCGGCCTGGCCCTGCAGGGCATGTCGGTCGACGACGTCCTCACCCTGCTCGCGGGGTGCGGCGCGATCGGCGCGGGCACCATCGCCGCCGCCGGCGGCGGACGGCACCTGCTCACCGCGCTCGCGGCGGCCGCCGTCCGCGCGGCCGCCCACGCCGAGCCCCACAGCAAGTAGGAGGCGGCTTCGATGACTTCGCCCCTGCCCGGCCGGACCGCGCGCCACCACGCCGGCCTCACCGCCCTCCTGTGGGCGATCAAGGACCGCTGCGGGCTCACGTTCAGCGAGCTCGCCGCCCGCACCGCCCGCACCGAGGACGCCGCCGCCGTCTCCGCGAGCACCCTCAAGCGGGCGGCCGGCGGCGACATCCTGCCCCAGGAACACGTCGTCACCGCCTACGCGCGGGCCTGCGGCGCCACGGCCGAGGAAGAGCTGCAGGCGCTGAAGCTGTGGCGGGCCGCGCGCGCCGAGCAGCGCGGCATCCTCGCCACCCTGCACGCCCCGGCCGTGCGCAGCATCCGCACCCCGCCCGACCTCGACGCCGCCCTCGTCGCCGCCTACGAACGCGCCGGCGCCCCGGCCCTGCGCGTCCTGCAGGAGCGCGCCTCGACCGACGAGGAGGACGGAGCGCTGCTCCTGCCGCGGACCACCCTGTGGCGCATCACCTGCCGCGAGGCCCGGGTCGCGACCTGGGAGCAGTGCGCGGCCTTCCTGCGCGGCTGCGGCGTCCACCCCCGCCGGATGGGCCCGTGGCGGGAGGCCTGGCAGCGCATCCACACCGCCGCCCGGGCCGAACCGCCCGAGCCGGCACCCGCCACCGGCCGCACCACCCGCGGCTCCTGGTGGAGCGAGATGCGCCTGTCCCTGCCCCTCACCCTGCTCACCGACGGCACCTGGCTGCACGCGCCGGACCGCCCCGCCGCGTACGGGCCGTTCGCCCCCGCCGTCGTGGACCAGCCCGGGCAGCAGGCGGGCGCGGCCCCCACCCTCAGCCGCACGTTCGCCGGCCTCGACCCCGCCGATCAGGCCTCAGTCCTCGCCGCCGGTCTCACCCGCCTCGCCGTCGCCCGGGGGCGGGCCCGCCGCAACGGCACCGCCCCCGACACCGGCATCGACGCCATCACCGTCCACGACGGCAACCTCGTCCTGCTCCAGTCCAAGCACTCCGGGGACACCGCCTCCGGTCCGCCGCCCGGCACCGGCACCGCCCCGGGCCCCGCCCTCCCGCCACGGCCCTCCGGCCCCCACCACCGGGCACGACAGGCCGCCCCCGCGTAACCCCGCGCGAGCACACCGGCCAACGGCCGTACGACATGCTCGGGACGGCACCGGAAACGGTGCCGTCCCGAGCGTCAGCGGGCGCCGACGCGGGGAGTCCGTTCAGGCCGCCGCGCCCCGAGGCCGGCTCACCGGCGGGCGGCGGCGTCGACGTCCCCGGCGTCGACCAGCGCTGTCCTCAGCTCCTCCACCCCCGAGGGGCGTTCGTCCTGGGGCAGGGCGGTTGCGGCGTCCAGCAGGGCGCGGGCGTGGCGCCGTACGGCCGCCTCCCGCCATGTCACCGGCGCCCGGGCGACCAGCAGGGCGGCCAGCAGCAGGGCGTCGGCGCGGTCGGGGTGGGCGGCAGCGCGTTCGGCGACAAGGTCGGCGTCGGCCAGGGCCGGGGAGTGCCCGGCACTCGCCCGCATCAGCTCAAGCCACACCGTCTCCTGGACGGCCGCGTCCGCGAAGGCGCCCGCACCGGCGAGCGCACCCTGCGGCAGACCGGCCGCGAGCGCGGCCCGCCACAGCTCCACCGCCGCCCCCGCCCGCGCCTGCCCGGCCGGCGGAAGCGGGCCGTCGGCGCGCGGCGTGCGGGCGGCGACCGCCTCCAGCAGACGCGAGACCGCGACGGCGCCGTCGCCGGCGTTGTCCGCCAACTCCGTCCACAGGGCGGCGGGCTGGTCCAGCAGGGCGGGATCGTCCAGGAGGGCGTGCGCGAGGTGCTCGGCGGCGCCGGACAGCCCGGCGCGCAGCGCGGCCAGGAGCTCGGCGCGGTCCAGGGCGGCGAGCAGCTGCCCGTCGGGGCCGCCCGAGCTCAGCCAGGAGGCGGCCGGCGACGGCCGGCCGGGCACGAGACCGTACAGGGCGGTGCGGTGGGCGGCGGCGAACGCGGGCGCGTAGCGGTGCAGGGCCGGCAGGTGCACCCCGACCACGGTGGCCACCGCGTCCTGGCCGGCGTGCGCGGCGAGGACCGCGGCGACCGTGTCCAGGACCTCCCCGGGCATCTCGCCGGCGGCACGGGCCCGCTGGGCGGCGTACTCCAGCAGGCAGCCCAGCGCCCGGACCTCCCTGTCCGATCCCAACAGCAGCGGCGCCGTGCCCTCCTCCGCGGTCTGCGCAGCAGCAGTCCCCGGACCGGCGGCCGCGGCGGTGGCGGTGGCGTCCTTGGCCTGCGCGGCGGGGGCGGTGTCCCCGGCGGCGCGGGTGAGCGGGGCGACCAGCGTCTGCAGGTACGCCACCGCGTCCTTGTCCTGCTCACCGTCGAGGGCGTCGCCACGCCAGGCGGCGGTAAGCAGGCCGAACAGCGCCTCGTCGGCGAAGGACACCCGGGCGGGCCAGCGCCGTACGCCGTCGAAGTGGACGGTGGGTGCCGGCTCGCCGAGGCCGCGGCGCAGGCCGAGCGCCGCGGCGACGGCCGCCGGCAGCGCATCGTCCGGGAAGGCGCCAGGGCGGTCGGCGTGGGCGGCGGCTGCGGCGAGGTAGAACGCGGCGAGCTCCGGCCGGCCCAGGGCGGCCAGGACGGCGGACACATCACTCGTCCAGGCGGTCGGGCCGGCGGCGACGAGACGCTGCAGCACCATCGCGTACCCGTCGTCGCCGGCGTCCGGGGCGCCGGCGATCCGCGTCGCGGCCGCCACCGGCCCCTGCCCGGCCGCGAGTTCCACCAGGTCCTCCGCCTGAAGAGCCGTGGTGGTCCTGCTCGGCTCGAACACGGCCCGGGTGCGCGGGTCGCGCGGGCCGGCGGGCACCAGACGGCGCAGGGCATCGAGCAGCGGATCCCAGCCCTCAAGGACCGTGGAGGTCAGCACGGGCGACCAGTCCCACACCCGCAACCACGAGGCGAGCGGCTCGGCGCGCCCGTCGGCACGTTCGGCGCCGGCGGGCAGGACCTCCTCGACGCGGGCGACGGGCGGCGGGGTGCCCAGGGCCCTGCGGGCGTCCGCGTCCAGCTGCGCGGTGTGCCCGGGCGGGCAGGAGGCGAGGACCAGCCCGACCAGGCGGGCCGGCTCCGGGGCGGGGGCGGCGGCCAGGGCCTGCGGGACGAGCGCGATCGCCTCCCGCCACCACTCCTGCCCCTCCAGCGCGCCGGCGGACGGCGGCCGGTCGGCGAGGTGCGCGGCCATCAGGCGCATGTGGAGGCGGGCATCGAGGCCGGCCACCCGCCGGAAGTGGCGGGTGCGCTCGGCCAGGCCGAGTCCGGCGTCCGCGTCCGCCGCGGCCACGTCCAGCACGGCGCGCGCCAGCCGCGGCCCGCCGAACGCCGCGGTGTCGCCGACCCGCACCTGGTCCAGGTCGGCGTGGAAGACCACCGGCCGGGCCCGCTCCGGGGTCAACTCGACGTCACGGGCGAGCAGTTTGGCCAGGACCGCCCGGACCGCGCCGACGTTGCGGTGAGCCGGACCGCCGCGGCCGGCCGGATAGGCGGTGCACGCCAGCTCCCGCACCAGCGCGGCGACGTCGTGGTCGGGCAGGCGGGACGCGACCTGAAGGGCGACCAGCCCGCGCATCTCCTCCTCGCCCGCCACCCCCTCCGTACCCGCCGCCTCCCCGGCAACCACACCCACACCCTCGCCGACGACCGCGCCGACGACGACGCCCTCGCCCACGCCGACCTCCTCGCCGTCGACGCCGACGTCCTCGCCCTCGCCGGTGTCGACGACCGCGCCGACGACGTCGCCCTCGTCGACACCGGCGTCCGCACCGGCGTCGGCGTCGGCGAGGAGGCCGGCGGCCCTCATCCGGGCGCGCACCCGCTCGGCGACCGCGTCGAGCGCCAGGCGGCCGGTGTGCTCGTCCTCCACCGCGCCGGTCAGCAGTCCCTCCGCCACGCCGATCCACTGCCCCGTCCGCCCGGCGCGCGGGACCGCGCGGGCCCACCGCACGGCCAGGCGCAGCGTCGCCCCCACGGCGGGACCGCCCCCGTCCCGGACGCCGGAGCCCGCCAGCACCGCCTGGAGCACGGCGGCGTCGACGGCGTCCCAGTGGCGTGCGGCCAGGTCCAGCAGCGCGTCAAGGGCCAGGCGGCCGGCAGCGGCGATCTGCTGCGCCCGCAGGACGCCGGGGGCGCCCTGGCCGGCCGGTGCGTTCAGCCAGGCCCGGACGGAGGCCGGGTCGGCGGCGGCGAGACGGCCGAGGAACGGGGCGGCCGGCCACCGTCCGCCCGCCGCCCCGTCCGGCAGCAGCAGGTGCGGCGCGTGCTCCTGCAGCACCGCAAGCCACGCCGGCGCGGGGCCGGAGCGGAAGAAGTAGGCCTCGGCGCGCGGGTCCGCCCAGCCGGCGAGCTCCCGTGCCTCGGCGGCGCCGGGGTGTTCGAGGGCGACCAGTTCGAGGATGCGGGCCGCGCGCTCCGCCAGCGGCACCAGCAGCTCGCGGGCCGCGGCGAGGACGTCCGTGTACAGGACGGCGGCCTCCCCGGGCTCGGCACCGCCGCCGTGCAAGATCCCCGAAGCCACCCCGTAGACGGTCCCCCACACATCCAGCGCCCTCTCCTGCGCCGCACCCAGCTCCACCCCCCTCAGCCGCTCGACGACCCCCCGCGCCCGCGCCTGGTGATACCGGCCCGGGCGGCCGAGCTCACCGCGCAGCACATCCGCGGCCTCCGTCACCCGCTCCCACGCACTCGCCCCGGCCGACCCGGCCGACGCGCCGGACAGGCCACCGGCCGCATCACCGGCGGCGCCGGCCGGGACATCCCGCCGCGGGACTTCGGCCGCGGGGAGCTCGACGTCGTCGACCGCGGCCAGCAGGCCCTGTGCCGCGGGCTTCAGTCCCACCGTGACCGGAGCGCCGGGCAGGCCCAGCAGCGCGTCCGCCGCCGAGCGCACACACGCCGCGGCGACCTCTTCCGGCCGCGCGAACCCGTCACCGGTCAGGACCCGGCGGGCGTCCCGCAGCAGCCCCAACGCCCGCACGCCCGCCTCCCCCTGGGCCACCAGGGCATCGGCGAGGACGTCGTCGACCTCGGCCAGCACGCTCGCGCCCACCGGCGCCACCTCGTCGCTCACGCCCCGCACCGTAGACCCGCCGGCCACCACCCCCGTACCGATATCGCGGATCCGCCACAGCCACCCGCCCGACCTGCCCGGACGTCCCACCGCGTCGGCCGCCGACACCGCCCTGGCCGCCCCGGCACGCACCGCGAGGCGAGGCAGCCGGCTGCTGCACAACCGCAGGAAGCGTGCACCGGCTGCCGTACGACAGCCGGCACACCGCCGGCCGCGGGCAACCACCGCGGCCCTGGACAGGCCTGCAGACGATGTACGCCGCCCGGGGCCCGGCGGGCGCCGTCGTACGGCCGACCACTGCCGCATGGGCGCATGCGTGAAAGTGTGTGAATCCGTGAAAGCCATCCGGCGGCACTTCGCTTCCTGGCACAGCAGACGACACCGCCCTACGACCCTCGGCCCGGCGCGCGGCAGGTGATCCCGACGGCGTCCGCGTCCGCGAAGACGGCCACCGGCGATGCACGCTGTGCGATAGTGGCCGCTGGACTTGTTTCCCCGCCGAAGCGGGGGTGGCCCCTTCGGCAGCTGCGCTCCCGAACCGGCAGAGCAATACTCCCCGCCTCCGCGGGGGTTGACGCAGCGACCACCCCATGCCCAGGGAGACGACCGCCCCGTGCACCTCAGTCGGCAACGGATGGTGGGGCATGGCCGTTGGCCATGCCCCACCATCCGTTGCCGTCCCTGTGCGGGGCAGACTGTCCTGGCCGCGGCCTCGAAGGACGCTTAAGAAGTGAACTGCCGAACGCACGGCACCCGCCCAGTGAGCATCGCTGGGCGGGTGCCACTGGGGGTGTGGCTCAGGCGGGGGTGATGTTCTCCGCCTGGGGGCCCTTCTGGCCCTGGGTGACGTCGAAGTTCACCTTCTGGCCCTCCTGGAGCTCACGGAAGCCGGAGCTGGCGATGTTGGAGTAGTGGGCGAAGACGTCGGGGCCGCCGCCGTCCTGCTCGATGAAGCCGAAGCCCTTTTCCGAGTTGAACCACTTGACGGTTCCGCTGGCCATTGTGTCCTCCAAGGGGACTCGAAGTCGGCCCCCGCACCGTGCGGGAACCGGAGGTGATCGCCCTGGTCCTCAGAGACTGTGAACAGCAAAGTCGCCCGTGAGCGTGCGCACGGGCGACCGGTACTTCGGAACCACGACAGCTGACCCTGACGCTACACGGAGAGGTCCGTCCTCACCACGAGAACCCTCAGGTCACAAGCGGCCCGAGCCATCCGTTCCAGCTGGAGCGAGACACGGCCGCCCGATATACGCGGCCCGCAGTACCCCGCCGAGACCGGGCTACTGCCCGACCAAGCGGACGTCCTGGTGGCCACCGCGCTCCGGGAGATGGACACCGCCGCCGCGATGAAGCAGGGCGGCCGGCGGCGGGGCGAGAGCCGTACGGACGTCCGTCTCCAGCGGCCCGGCGCGCTCGGGCGGGCAGGCGCCGAACACGAGGCCGACGAGACGGACCGGCTCCGGAGCGGCCTCCGGTGACCTGCTCCCGCCACGCCTGTCCGGCCAAGCCACCCGCAGATGAAGAGGAAGCACAGCGTCCGCGACCTCGACCTAGGCGACGACCTCGACCCCTACTACCTGGCCCCGAACTACGGCGTGACGGTCAGAGGAAACTGACCTCAACCGCCCGGATCCGCGGTGACGTTGTTCTTGCCCTGTCCTGTGTGCGGATCGCCACCGCCGACCAGCTCTCCATGGTCGTCACCGCCAACCGCGTCGGCACCGGCTACACCCTGCGGGCGCTGCGGGACCTGGAGGCGCTCGGGCTGGTCGGCCACGGCCGGCACGGCCGGCACGGCCGGCACGGCCGGTCCAAGGTCTGGCACCTGACCACCAGCGGGCAGCGCGCGGTCGCCGAGGGCGGCGACGTCCCCGTCCGCCCGCATGCCTCGACCGGCGAGAGGGCGATCGCCGCCGGCCTCGCCGCGCACGGCCTGGGAGTCACCGACGTGATGATCGCCTTCGGCGGCCACCTGCTGGACTGGGAGGTGGAGGTCGACCACAGCATCGACAAGGTGCGCCGCGTGGTCACCGACGCCGTGCTGCGCCGCGACTCGTACGGGGCGGAAGTGGAGTTCCTGGAGTTCGACCGCGGCACCATGTCGGTGCCCCGGCTCGCGGCGAAGCTGCGGGCGTACCAGACGTACGGCGAGGCCACGTACCACGAGGGTGAGCGGGGCACGATCGGCACCACGAAGTACGTGTGGCGCGAGCGCTACCGCCGCAGCCGGTCCTTCCCCCTGATCCGCCTGGTCCTCGCCGGCGGCGTCAACGCGACGCTGGAGCGGCGGACGGAGGCCCTGCGACAGCAGGCGCGCGGCATCCGGCTGCGCGTCGTCGCCGCCCCGCTGACGATGCTGCAGCAGCGGCCGCGCGAGGAATGGCAGTGGCAGCCGATCGGCGTCGACGACGGCACGACCCCCCGGGCCGCGTGACCCGCCCCGGCCGGGCTCGTTGGACCCGGTAGTCCACGTGCGCAGAGGGGCCCGGGTCGTCATGGCGATGCCCGGGCCCCGCGCCGTGGGAAAGCTCCTGCCCTCATCGCGCGCCCGCGCGTAGAGGGATCCCAGAAGTCCCAAAACCCCACCCCGGCGTTGGACCATCGGACATCAGACCTGTTAGGTCTAACGGGCCCAAGCGGAGCTGAACTGGCCATATGCCCCCAACCAGAGGGGAGTGCCGGGCGCCAAAAGAGCCGGTCCCATAAGGCGGGTACCGGCTCTCGGCGGTCTCGCGCTGCAACGCGAGACCATGCAGTCCCTGTTCACGCTTCGATTGGAGTCAGCAGCAGCCAGGGCAGCGCCTACCTCACTGATGGGGTAGGCGCATGTTGCGGGGATCGTGACTCAAGCACCGGCCGTCGCGCAACCAGGATCGGCGCACGCCTGCATCAACTCGTTTACTACCACGGGGCACTGACACCCCCCGCGATCTCGATCAGCGGAACAGAATCCCAGGTCACCGTCACGCGTACGGCGCAACGCTGACTCTGAGTCGTATTTTTCGCACGCAAGTGCCTCCAGGCGGACGGGGACGCCGCCGCATCAACCCCCCGTGAATGACCTCTGCCGGGGCTGCCGGGGTACGTGCTGCTGTCACCATCAGATCCACGCACCACAGGGACGGCTGCAACCGCCCGTGGTTCGTGTCCGATTGGAGTCAGCAGCGGTCCGGCGACCGGTGGGTCGCCGGACCCGTAAGACAGGGAGCCCCTGTGCCGAAGTCCCCGTCCGTCTCCTGCGTGGAGAACGGGTCCCCCTCCCCCCGGCGCCTCGGCGGCGCCGAGGCCGTCGTCATCATCGTGATCGTCGCCGTGGCGGCGGTCCTGGTCGCGGTCGCGGGCATGACCGTGCCCGTGATGCTGCAACTGCTCGTCGGCGCCGGCCTGACCGCCGTCCTCGTGGTCGGCATGGTCACCGGGGCCTCCACCCGGGGGCTCCGGGCTGCGCTGCGCGCTCTGCTGGCACCGGCCGCGTGAGGTGACGGACGTGTGCCGTCCCGAGAAGCCGATCAGCACCAGGAACAAGGCGCTGCGCGAGCTCGCCGAATGGCTGCGCGAGCAGCGGTTGCGCACCACGCAGGGCTATCGGGCCCTGTCCGCGCGGGCCGGCTTCCACGCCACGACCCTGCAGCGGGCCGCCTCCGGCGAGAGCGTGCCCAAGCTGCAGACCGTGCTCGGCTACGCCCGGGCCTGCGACGCCTCGCCCGACGAAGCCCGTCTGCTGTGGAAGCGGGCCCGGTACGAGGAGACCCGCCGGGCCCGCGGCGGGCGCGGGGTGCCCTCCCCACGCCCGGAGCTCATCCGTGACTTCGTCGACATGAGCGCGGCCCTGCACGACCTGTACGAGAAGGCCGGGTCCCCGCCGCTGCGCACCATGGAGCAGCGGGCGGGCCATTACGGTGAACTGCCGCGCAGCACGTTGCACCGCATCGTGACCAAACAGGCGATGCCGCACAACCAGCGGCAGTTCCAGGCGTACCTGCGGGCCTGCGAGGTCCCGGTGACCGACTGGCCCGACTGGGAGACTGCCTGGACACGCGCCTGGCGCCACGAGAAGCAGGACGACTTCGCGGCCAGGCGAGTGGTCGCCGCTGCTCACACACTGCCGCGTCAGGGCCTCGACGAGGAGTTCGAGATCCTGACGAGTGAGGAGTTCGAGGCCAACCTGGAAAGGTCGATTGCGTACGTGGGTCCGGGCGCGCGCACCACGGTTCAGGTCTCGCGGGATCGTGTCCAATACGACTTCTTCACCGGGGCCCATGGGGACGACGTGCAGCACGGCGTCCTACGGCTGCCGCCTACGCAGGTGAGGCGCCAAGCACGGGTGTCTTCCGGGCGCCGGCCGCACACGGGACCGGCGCGCCAGCGCGAGTCCGAATCGGCTGTACAGGGGCAGCTGGACTTCGCCCTCGAAGAGCCGGTGCAGGTGCAGGTGCGGGATCCCGACGCCCTCTTCTAACGCCTCAGCCTGGGTTGGACCCGTTGTCTCCAATGGGTCCAACCCAGGCTGACGTGTGCGTTCCGGTGGGCTACGCGGTGGGGGTGCGGGCGGCAGCCGCACGGTCGCTATGGATCCGGTGGGCCTTGCGGCCGGCGGGCGATCCCATGAGACCGGTGGACGGCTGCTCGACCATCGCCAGATGCAGGCTCAGGGGCGCGGTCACCCGTACCGAGTAGCCCTGGCCTCGGCGGATCGTCTGCCCGGCGTCGAGCGCCTGGCGGACCGCTCCGTCGGCGACGTCGACCAGACTCTCGGCGACGAGGCCGGGCACGTCGACCACCACGACCGCGTCGGCGTCGGCCTCCTGGTCCCGGCCGCCGTCGGCGTCCTGGTCGTCGCCGTCGAGCAGCTCGGACAGGTCGTCGGGCACTTCGCGGGCCCCGGCAGTGTCGAGCACCCGACGCACGGTCTTGGGGGCGATGCCGTACTCGCGGGCGAGCGCCTTCACGGCGACGCCCTCGTCGCGGTACGCCTTCACGAGCTCGGCCACCTCGCTCTCGCCGAGCGCGGCCGGACGCCCGAGCCGCTTCCCTCCGCTCTCGGCCGCGGCAAGGCCCTTGTCTGTGTTGCCGGCCCCTGCGCAGGCCGTCTCCAGGGCCTACTCGCGAAGCTACGGCGAAGTGACAAGTAGCTCTCTGCAATCACCGCTCGACGCGTTCCCAGACCACGTGCCGGACAGACGGCGGGCCGCTTTCCGCAGGTCACCCGCGAGTTCTTCTCCGCCACACACTTTTTGACGCGGTTTCGACTCTTTAAGGAGGTACGGCGCGCCTCGCCGGAGGCGTGCACCGAACCGGATCCAGGAGCCGCCGACATGACGTCGGACCGCAAGGCCCCCCAGCGGGGCACTGAGCCGAAGGCCACTCGGCACCAGTCCGTACCGAAGCAGGAGAGCGTCGGGGACGCGATCGGCGGGTGGGACGAGAAGCTGCTGCCGGCTGCATCCCGCCCCCAGTGGAGCAAGGTGCAGAGTATGCGCACGATGTGCCTGTTCACCGCCTACAAGTTCGTCCCGTGGGACGAGCGCGAGGACGTCTGGCAGGAGACCCGGCTGGCCCTGTGGCAGCGGCTCCTCAAGGGCCCGGTCGACAAGCTCCGGCCCTACGTGCGCACCACCTGCGAGAACACCGCGAAGCAGCACCTGAAGAAGGTCAAGAAGCGGGCCGAGCAGTTCATCGGTGACGACATCGAGGAGCTGGAGACCCCCGTCTTCGACGAGCGCACCGACGCGCGGATCCGGGAACTCCTCGTCGGCTTCCGGCCCGAGCTGACGGAGCACGAGGCCCGCGTCTTCGTGCTCCGGATGGGCCTGAAGTGGAGCATCAAGATGGTGGCCGAGTCGCTGGAGATCACCGAGGACGCGGTGAAGTCCGCGCACCGCTCGGCGAAGCGGAAGCTCCTCCACCCCGAGACCCAGAACGCCGTCTTCCGAAGGCTCAACCCTGAGTGATCCTCCATGGGTCCCTCCGCGGCCCTACGGCCTTCTGGTCCGGAACCCTCAACCGGATCAGACGTCCGTAGGGCCGAGCGGGGATCACTGGGGATTCCCGCTCGGTCTGGGATGGCCGAGAAGCAAATGTCCGTCTGTGGCCTGCAAACCCCAGACGGACATTGCAGCACAAAGGACGAGAAAAGGACGCGTCATGAACCTTATCCACATGCTTATCGCACTCGTTGGTGCCGTATGGACCTTCGTGTGCAGGGGCGCTGACCGTATGGTCATCCGGCTGGAGATGGCCTACATCTCCTTCCGCCGGTGGGCGGTTCGCGACCACGACAACAGGCTCCGGATCGTGCCGAACCAGGGCAAGTGGTTCACCGCCGGCTCCAGCGAGCGACTCTGATGTTGCCTTGGAGGCTCTGGTGATCGAGCTCCCGGGGGGGAACTGCTAGATCACATCAGGCTGAGGATCCAAGGTGGCTGAATGGGCCGGACCCCACTTTTGGGGGTCCGGCCCATCTCGTATCCGGTACACGCGAGAACCGGCACCGGCGCCGCCGCCCACCCGGCCTAGGAACCTGAGGGCGTCCACGGCGTACGGGCCCTTCCTGGAAGGACCCACATGTTCAGCATGCCTGAGCAGCCCGCCCAGAACCACCGTGATGTCGACGCGCTGCTGGTCGCCGTCGAGCACGAGCTGTCCCGCATCGCCAAGCAGAAGCGCGCGGCGAAGCAGGAGCGTCGCCGTCTGCGCCGGGCCCGCCGCGCCGAACAGGCCCGTACTCTCGTGCGCGTCGGCCGTCCGGTACTGCGCGCGGGGCTGATGTTCATCGCCTCTGCGGCCTTCCTGGTCGGCATCGTGTTCCTGGTGCTGGACATCGGCGACATCAGGCTCTTCTTCGAACTCGCCGCCGCGGCGTGCGGCATTGCGGCCGCGATGCCCTCCGGCAAGTAGGACCGCGCCGGTTTCGCTCTGTTAGCCCCGACGGGGCTGAGCGCGCATGACGTGTGACGATCCCCTGTATTGCAGGGGGAGCTTGTCAGGCTGAGTAGTTGAGGAGCTCGGCTACGGCCGGGATGTGTCGACGCCCGGTGGGCTGGCCGCGCAGTTCGGCGAGTGTGCCGGTGGTGCGGGCGGAGTCGATGCCGCCCATCGCGTCGATGACCTGGTGGCCGACGTCGAGGGCGGCGTCGACG
Organism: Streptomyces sp. NPDC048278; assembly: GCF_040652195.1. Classification (NCBI taxonomy): domain Bacteria; kingdom Bacillati; phylum Actinomycetota; class Actinomycetes; order Kitasatosporales; family Streptomycetaceae; genus Streptomyces; species Streptomyces sp. NPDC048278. The sequence continues at coordinate 30,313 of NZ_JBEZLP010000058.1, read as the reverse complement.
TCGCCGAGGGCGAGGTGGGCCTCGGCCTGGCGGGCCTGGTAGATGACGGTGCCGCGGGTTTCGCGCGCGGTGTCGTAGGGGTCGACGTGGGTGACGGCCGCGGCGAAGTTCTCCAGCGCCTTCCTGGGCTCGTTCAGGCTCAGGGCGGAGCTGGCGGCGACCTGGTGGAGTTCGCCGTGGGTGATCCAGTACATCGAGGGGAGATCCGCCTCCAGGACGTCGGCCCGGCCGTAGGCGGTGAACGCGGCGTCGATCTGGTGCCAGGCGGCGGTGGCGTCGCCCGCCGTGGAGTGCGCGCGGGCAGCGCGGGCATGGAGCATGGCCAGGACGCGGGGTGAGCGGATCTTGCGGCGGTCGGACAGGGCACCGTCGATGAGGTTCAGCGCGCCGTGCGGGTCGGGGATGCCGGCGGCGTAGCGGAGGTTCGCCCAGAAGGCGAGGGTCACCGCCCCCAGGGTGGGGTCGTGGGGGCGGCGAGTGCCGCGTCGATCTCGAGCTTGGCGTCCCGGCCCAAGAAGTCCCCGAGGACGCCCTGCCTGTCCGGCATCCACCCGGCGAGCGGCAGCCGAGGGCCGGCATCCCCGGGCGGTGCCGGGTACCCGCCGAGGCCCTCACCGGCCCGGTCAGCGATCCGTCAACCGGTCAGCCGCTACGCTGCGTTGAGCATTGCCATATTCGACGACCCGGGCACGGTGAAGCATGCCTCGCGCAGCGGTACGAGCGGTGTGGATCGCCGTCGACGACAACATCCCGCAGCAGATCAAGGACCTCGCCGAGGACCACAAGGCACTCCGCGCCCGCCGCTCGACCTCCCCTCAGTGGTTCGTCCCCCGCCGTACGGCGCGCCGGGAGGCCTCACTGCGCAAGGCCGCCTGGCTCACCGAGGTCCATCGCCAACGCCGCGCGGGTGAACTCCTCGACACCCAGGACGTGATCGTCGAGTACGGCGTCCGGGAGGAACTGCGCCGCCGGGGCTGGGACCACGACCAGTGGGACGAGGCGCCCGACGAGGCCTGGAACCCCGGCCGGTGGCCCGGCTCACGCGACTGCGGCACCAGCGGCTACCCCGCACGTCTCTCCGCCCGCCTCGACGACGCCCTCGTCCGCCGCACCGTCGCCGCCTGCTGGCACACATCCGCCCCCGCGATCGAGCAGATCCAGGCCTGGCGCGACGCCCACCCCGGCATCGTCCCGCCCCGCTACGAACCCGACGAAGAAGGCCGCACCCGCCTCACCGGCCCCCTCGCCGCCTACATGCGCCTCGCCGACCAGATCACCACCACCGGCACCATCTGGCGAGCCGGCGTCGAACTCGGCCTCCTCCAGGCCCGCGCCGCCCTCACCGCCGAACCCGACGACGCCCTGGAATCCCTGGAGTCCGCGGACACCGGCGTTCGCGTGCCCTCGGCCGGCGGCTGAATTCCCTACCCGCGGCCATGCTCCATGCCCGTGCCGCCCGCGCCCACTCCACGGCGGGTGACACCGCCGCCGCCTGGCACCAGATCGGCGCCGCGTTCACCACCTGCAGGCGGGCGTCCCGGAGGCGGATCTACGAACCCCAACCCGCGAAGGCGACCTGACCTGCAAAAACAGTGCTACAAGAGAGGACGTTCCCCGAGATGCACCGCGACGTCCGAACCGACTCTCCAGTCGGCAAGACGCCGCGGACTCACCCCGTGAACGTTGTCCCTGTCCGGATCGGCACCGGCACCGACCAGTGCGGACAGCACCGCGCCGTCGCCTCGATACGTGAACACCGCCTGCCACAAAGGCGTATTGCCCTGCTCGTCCGGGGCATCCACCCGCTCACCCGCGTCCAACAGAGAACCGACAGCAACAGCATCCTGCTCATCGGCCGCGAAATGCAGCAGCGTCCAGCCCCGACGGCTCTCACACTCCAGGCCCTCAACCCCATTGCTCATGACAGCCATCATCACGACAGCTTGACGAAGGACATAGGGACACCCCCCCCGTGAGCACCCTCGGGACTGGAGTGACCTGGCGCCGCCGGACGGCTGGCGGCCCGTCCGGTCGGTACCTGGCACCAGATCGAGCGCAAACGGGCCCGCCGTGCCGCGGACGGCATCCGGCTCTCGGCCCGTCTCACAGTCCACGTCCGCCCGGCTGACGACGGGACTTCGCCCAGATACTCGCCTTGCGCACCGGCGCCGACCTGCCGGACTGGATCGGCACCGCACGCGCCGCACAGCTTCCCGGGATCACCGGGTTCGCCCATGGGCTGACCGCCGGCCTGGGAGCCGTGATGGCCGGACTCACGGTGCGCTGGAGTTCCGGCGGCACCGAGGGCGCCGTGAACAGGGTGAAAAAGATCAAGCGGCAACTCTACGGGCGTGCCGGATTCCGAATGCTCCGCAAGATGATCCTGCTCCAGTGACGCGTCACCCCCGTCATCGCATTCCTGGCCGCCAGGCTGCGCGTGGTGCGGCATGCGCCACAGTTTGACCGGTAGGTTCATATTTGCCCGCCGTTCGCTGCCGCCGCGTCCGGGATCCCGTCTGCTGAGCGTGCGTCAGGGCACGTCCGTGGCAGGTCGCGTCAGCCCCGGCAGCCCATGGAACTTGGAGAGGGGAGCGCACGATCGTGTGCACTGCTTCCGTGCCCCGCCTTCCGGGCGATGCGACGGTTGATGCGCTGGCCCGGCTCATGTACGGCACCGATATGGCCGAGGTGCGCCGTCTTGAGGAATCCGGCCAGGTGAACAGCGGAAGCATCGAGGTCACCTGGCGGCGGCTGCTGGAGAGGGTGGGGGTGACGCGGCTCCTTGCTCCGGGCGAGGAACTGGTGTCCGCAGACGGCCAGTTGGAAGGAGCCGTCCGCCTGGCCGACGGCGGTCTGCACGACCTGCTGGAATTCATCCCGTGGCTCCTTCGCCACAACGTCCTTGATGACCTCGCCTACGAGGCGGACTCCGGCCGGGCCTACCAGGTCGACACCGCACAGGGGTTCGAGCCCGGAGACGCCGCACTGCTGCGGGTGCGGTGCGTGAGCCCCGCAGCCCTCAACGCGCACCCCCTGCATGAGGACATCGAAGATGCCGCGCTGACCCGGGTCCACGAGATGCTGGCGCTGATGGCCACCTACACCGCAGTGACACACTTCATCCCGGCCACTGCCGCCTTCGATGCCGCCACCGGACTACCGCCCGAGCCGCAGACGGAACTCCGCCTGCCGGCCGAGACCGTCTTCGTCTTCCACGACGGAATCCCCCTGCCGGCCGTGACCACGGACGACGCCGCCCTCCACGCCCACGTCACCGCCCGCTTCGACATCACCCCCGACACCGAGAATCTCACCGTCTTCGACGGCAATCCCCTGATCGTCGGCGGCGTCCTGATGGGCCACCCCGACGACGGCACCGACCAGGCCCACCTGCTCGACCAGGACCTCGGCTGGCTGATCATCGCCCAGCGTGCGGACCATGGGAAACGCCACTTCTTCCTTGCCCCGATCACGCACCTGGAGAACGCCGGCCCGGCCGCCCGGACCCTGCGCAACTACGCAGCCCTGCTCGCCCTGGAGGGCTGGGACGTACCCCCACCCCTGCCGGGCCGGGCCCGCCCGGCCGGCAAGGGCAAGAAGAACCGCGGCCTGTCCCCGGCCGAACGCCGCCGACGGGCCCGCACTCCCCAGGCCCGCGCCGGCGCCCTCCTGGGCGTCCGCTCCCTGACCACCCCGCCGCACCAGCCCGCCCTCCCCGCCCAACAGACCTCCGGATCCGCCGACGAGCCGGGCCGGGCGCCCGCCCAGTACCGCGACTGGCGCCGCGCGCACTTCACCCGCAACACCCGGGTACACCTCCTCGACGAACACGACCGTCCCTCTGGCCCCGTCTACGGACCCGACGCCGTCGAAGGCGTCACATTCACCCGACGCCGGACCTGGGTCCGCGGCACCTGGGTCAACGAACACCTCCCGCCACGCCCCAGCCCAGCACCGGTGTACGCGCTCGACCACCGCCTTGCACGCACCCCTGCCGAGACCCCTTGAGGCCGATCAGCAGACGCGTGACTATGCCAAGGATCTCCGGCACGTCGCACTCCCGGTCGGCGTCCGGGACTAGATGGGGCCGCCTCGAACTCACTCTCGAAGCAGGGTTCCTGGCCTTGGGCCCTCAACCGGGGTTGGACTACCGGACCCGGCAAGACCTCTCCTACGTCGCCGGGCGTGCCGCGATGGCCCTCGACCTCGGACACCCGGAAGCGGCAGAGCGCGAGATCCAGCGTATGGAACAGGTGGGTTCCGTGGAGCAACGGGAAAGCGGCTGCGGCTGAATCGGGGCTTGCCGGGGTCCACAGACGTAGAACGATCTCTTCACGTGGCTGGTGTGATCACGGCGTTGGAACCGCACTGGACAGCCCCGTTCAGCGGCTGCACTCCCGCGACCTGCGCAGGCTGATCGCCATGTTGCGCCGAGAAGGTGCTAAGCCGACTCGTCGAGGACGTCCCTGCTCACTGCCTCTGCAAGACCGAGTGCTGTCGGTCACCGCGTAGTCGGCAGCGAAGGATGGAACACCGCCTCCGGCAGTGCCCCTCTTCGCGGTGGTCCCGCGGCGTTGGGTGGTAGAGCGGACGTTCGCCTGGCTGGGACGGTGTCGCCGGCCGTCGAAGGACTACGAGTACCCGCGCGTCTGCTCGGAGAACACCATCTACCTCACCATGGCCATGCTCCTCGTGCGGCACCTCGCAAGATCACCCCGCTGACAGGCTTTTCAGACGCCCTCTACCCGGTATTCACGTCTGAAGTCGCCAGGCTGATCAGCCTCGGTCATTTTCGGGCATGCGCAGGCGAAAATAAAAAGGGATAGCCGATCGAATCGCCACAGCCCTGCAATTTGTCACCACCGTGACATTCGAACTTTGCGTGATGAAGCGTTTATATAGCGCAGGGCGTGACGGAGGCACTACGGTCCGTTGACGCGAGGAAACCCCGGGCAGGCTCGCTACCGACTCCGGGGTCCCTCTATGACGAGACCAAGAAAAGGAAGGCAGGCTCCCCTGTGCTTGACCCGTTTTCTGTTGCCGACCTCACGGGGGCGGCAACTCGCGACGACGCTAGCATTCCGCGCCCTCGCAGGCCTGAAACCCGTATCACGAGTGTCTGGACTGTCACGTTGCAGGCGGGCGCATTCCTGGCCGTCCTTGTGCTGCCCGTGATCCTGATCCAAGGCTGGTGGCAGACACCGGCCACCACTGTGCTGGTCGCCGGGCTGACGGTGGCCATGCGTCAGTCACGGTGTCATTACCAGCGACTTCGCTTGAACTGAACGGCTTGATGGCATGGCGGTGCGTCTGCAGGCGGGCCGCCATGCCATGGGACGGCGGCCGCAGGTGCGGCCTCGGGAACAGCGAGTTCCTCTTCCAGGTGCGCAACAGGTTCGCGCTCCCGGGAGAGAAACGGTCACAGCATGTGGGAGGAACGGATGGCGGGCACCATTCCCCGCTATGGCAGCTGCGGCTACTGCAAGGAGCGGTTCGCCCAGGCGAGCGGCCCGGGTCGGAAGAAGGAGTACTGCACCGTCGAGTGCCGACGCAAGGCACAGCGTGAGCGCGACGGCCGGCTCGGGCAGCAGCGGCGCGGAAGCGCGCTCCCCCTGGGCCGGGGGATCGCCGAGGACATGCAGGCGCTGTCCGCTGCGCTGCTGGAGGCCGAATACGACGGGCGGCCTCTGGCGGAACTGCTGCACTGCGCGAACGAGCTCAGCCGCGAGCTGGACCACTACGCGGCCGCCGCGGTGCAGGATGCCCGCAATCGGGGGGCGAATTGGGACCAGGTGGCCGAGGCCGCCCAGGTGAGTGCCACGACAGCGCGCACGCGCTGGCCCGAGAACCGAGTGAAGGAACGCCTGGAACAGCGGGCGGCCCAGCGGGCGGCCGTGCGTGAGCCTTCCGCGCCGCTGATGGACGGGGCGGACCCGGCGGACCCGGCGGGCGGACGTCCGCTGTCGAAGGCGGCCGAGCGGGCGTCGGTGAAGCTGGCCTCGGCGCTCTCCCACTTGTACCGGGCCAGTGACCTGACGATCAGGGAGGTGGCCGAGGAAACCTCGCTGTCACCGTCGTACGTCTCGCGCATCCTTTCCGGAGGACGGACGCCGACCTGGCAGGTGGTGTGCTCCCTGGCCGAGCTGTTCGGCGGGGACGCAGCCGAGCTGAGCGTACTGTTCGAGAGCGCCCACGGACTTGTGCCGCCGCCGCGGAATGCAGTGCCCGACACGGTGGCGCGTCTGCAAGCGGTACTGCGCGGGCTGCACCTGGCCGCGGGGCGCCCGCAGCCGGGCGTCATCCGCAAGGCAACGCGCGGCGGACTGAGCGTCCAGGCGATCAGCGAGATCCTGAACGGCGAGATGATCCCGGGCTGGGAGCAGACCTCTGCACTGGTCACCGCACTGGGAGGCTGGCCGGCAGACGTACGGCCGCTGTGGGAGGCCGTCCACTACACGTTCCTACTCTGCCTCGATCCGCAAGAAGTACCCCGTCCTATGCCGTCGGCCCGTCCCGAATCCGACTGACGTTCTCTCGCCCGAACTGGAGGAGGTGCCATGTTCTTGTCGTTACGGCGGCGCGGCGAACCGTCCGTGCAGGCGACGTCGCCTCCGCGAAGCCCGGAGGACGCCCGTTCACCGGTGATCGAGCTCGTACTGCCGTTGGAGTACACGGCGTTCTGCCAGCTGCACCAGGAGGACTACCTGCGCTACACCCACGAGCGGGTGCAGGACGCGTGGATGAGCCGGCAGGTGGTGAAGGCCGTCCTGGGCAATCTCGCCACGATCTGGCCGACCGTCATCAGCAGCCCGAGGCCTGCAGCCGTGGCATGGCAGCTGCTGGACGCCCTGATCTCCTCGGCCCTGTCCCAGCGCACAGCACCGCCCGCCGCACAGACAGCCGACTCCATGCACCGGATGCTGCCCCCGGGGCAGGCAGACGCGTTGATTCTGCGCTGCCAGCTGCACCTGAGCGAACAGCGCGCGGCAGAGTTGATGGGAGTGGAGGCACCAACGGTCGCCTCCCAGTTGCTGATGGCACAGCGGGCGCTGGGTGACCGGTGAGAGCACGCCGCGCGCGGGCGCGGCCGCCGGGAGCCGAGTGCGCCGGTGTCAGCGGGCCATTCTGTCGTGTGCACCCGTACTGGGTAAATGATTCCGCGAAGAACCGTCCCCGGCGGACCGAGGTTTCTACCATGGTGTTTGTGCAGCATGCAGCGTGCTGCACGGTGCCGGACGGGGTGGGGTGCCGCATTGGAGCGCGGGCAGGCGCAGCAGTCGCACATCATCGATGTCGCAGCGCCGAACCTCCCCCGGATGAACAACTATCTGCTGGGCGGCAAGGATCACTACCCGGCCGACCGCAGAGCCTGCGAGCAGCTTCTGAGGATCGTTCCGCAGGCACGGGACGTCGCGCAGGCGGCGCACCGGTTCCTGTTGCGGGCCACCAGCCATCTGGTGCGCGAGCACCGCATCCGCCAGTTCCTGGTGTTCGGAGCGGGGCTGCCCACACGTATTGGCGTGCACCAGATTGCGCAGAGCATCAACGCGCGCTGCCGAGTCGTCTATGCGGACAACGATCCGCTGGTGCTGACCCATGCCCGGGCCCTGTGGGAGCAGCCACGACGAACCCTGGTCCTGCAGGCAGGGCCCGAACAGGCTCCGGAACTGCTGCTGGATCCAGCGGCGGGCGTCGTGATCGACCTGGCGCTGCCGCTGGCGGTGCTGTTCGTGTCCGCGCTCCAGACGATCCCCGCACACGCCGGCCCCCAGGAGGTGCTGGAGCGAACAGCCGGGATGCTGGCGCCGGGAAGTCTCGTGGCGGCCAGCCATCTGGTCAGCGAGGACCCCGATGTGCAGCAGGAGGCCGGTGCGCTGCTGCGTGAGGCGGCGGGCGGGCGGTGGGGCCAGGTGCGCTCGCGCGATGAGGTCGAGCCCCTCTTCCGCTCCCTACGGCCGGTGGCGCCGGGGCTGGTCGAAGTGAGCCGCTGGCGGCCGAGCGGCGACCGCACGGCGGGCGGCGACCGCCGGTGGGCCGAGTACGGCGGTGTGGCCATGGTGCAGCCGGGCGACGTCCCAGAAGGGGCTTGGCTGTTCAGCTGAGGGTGTACTCGAGCAACTCAAGGCTTTCCTGCGGGGACAGCGCGGCCTGGGCCAGACCGTCCAGGACACAGCGGTAGTGATCGGTCTCGTCGGGCTTGTCGAGGTATTCGGCGTCCCGCAGCTGCTCGAGGTAGACGATGTCCGGAAGAGCGGGCAGCTCGAAGCGCAGATGCGTGACCGGGAAGCCGCCCACGATGCAGCCGGGCCGGTTGAACGGCGCGACCTGGAGCGTTATGTGATTGAGCTGCGCCATGAACATCAGATGGCGCAGCTGCTCGCGCATGACCTGTTCACCGCCCATGGGCCTGCGCAGTACGGCCTCGTCCAGGACCGCCCACAACAAGGGCACATCATCGCGGACGAGCAGGTTCTGCCGGATCATCCGCAGCTCCACCCGGCTGTCCACCTCGTGCTGCAGGGCCTCGGGGTAGGCCTGGCGGACGACCGCTTCGGTGTAGGCGGGTGTCTGCAGCAGGCCGGGCACCAGCTGGACCTCGTAGGTACGAATGGCGGAAGCGGCCTCCTGCAGGCCGATCAGCTTCCCGGCCCAGTCGGGCAGCACGCCGTCGAAGCGGTGCCACCAGCCGGGCTGGCGCGAGATCCGCACCATCTCCTCGAACGGGGCGAGCAGGTGCGGGTCGGTGACCCCGTAGAGCGTGAGCAGGTCGCGGACGTCGTCCGGTTTGCAGGTGACCTGGGCGCGTTCCATCCGGGAGATTTTGGCTTCTGAGCCGCGGATGGCACGGCGCGCCGTCTCCGCATCGACCCCGGCTTCCTTGCGCAGCGTGCGCAGCAGGTGGCCCAGCACCATGCGCACCGCGACCGGGCTGCGGGCGGAGACGGCGAGGTAGTACTCCAGGGTGGGGGCATCAACCTGGCGGGCAGGCGCGGGCATTGGGTCTCCTGTGGCGGACGGACGACGAGCGTCAGTCTCGCAGGATGCCACCGGGCATGCCCCCAATTGAGCTGTTTCTACCTGGCGTTAGCTGGCGATTGCGTCGAACTCGCCGTCCTTCACCCCCGCGATGAAGGCGGCCATCTCAGCCTGCGTGTACACCAGCGCAGGTCCGTGCGGGTCCCGTGAGTTGCGCATGGCCACGTCGCCTCCCGCTAACAAGGCCACCTCGACACAGTTGCCGTCCGCCGTGCTGTGACGGCTTTTCAGCCACGTCACACCGTGCAGCACACCGGCCGGGACACCGTTCGCCATCCGCGCCATGACCGCCCCCTTTCGATTCTGCCCGAACTCTGCTCATATCTGGCCCGTACCGATCCTCTTGTCAGGTACAAGAGTTCCCCTCTCGTCTCGTTCGGATGCAAGTCACCGATGCAATTGCATCCGGGATAGGGCGCGGCAGATACTAACCAGTCAGGGCACAGATCCGCGGCCCATGAACTGGACGTCTTCGGGGGGATGAACAGTGCCGGCACACGCGGCGACAGCGCCGATCCGGGCGGTCGAACCAGCTATCCGTTTTTCTCCTGCCACTCGCGGGCCGGGAAATACCTCTCTGGCATACTCCGGACCCTTGGACTGGGGACTTGCGCTGGGTATCAGCACGGCCGATTTCGCAGCCCACGCATTCAGTAAGGACCCCGAAAGCGTCCAGAGCATCCGCTGCTTCGTCCGTGAGACCCTCGCAGGCTGGGGTCTGCGTGCCTGCGCCAACGACCTGACGAACGTGGCCAACGAACTCGCCGTCAACGCCGCGCAGCACGCACTGTCCCAACACGGCGAACCGGACAAGGCCTGGCTGGGCCTAGCCCACACAGGCGGCACCGTGGTTTGCGCCGTCACCGACCCCAGCCCGAAGCCCCCCTCACGCCGTTCACCGCAACACCTGGCCGCGGCAGGACGGGGACTGGTCATCGTGGATGCCCTGACCAGCCAGTGGGGTTACGCCAGAACCCATTCCGGCGGAAAGATCGTCTGGGCGCGCATCGCCACCCCCCATGCCTGACAGCCAACGAACCAAACCTGCAAGACCGGCGCAGGCGGCGCCTGCGCGATTCTTGCGGCACTCGTGAAGGCACTGCGACAACAGCCGGACACATGGCGATCGGACCGAGTGCACAACTGGCGGCTCCTCAGCGCAGGCGCGATGCCGCCCGGTTCGAGGCAATCTCTCCTCCCTTGCCTTAGGCGATCACGGAGTTCGCACCATCGGAGGACTCCATGACGTTCAGGCCCTCCTCGACCTCCCGCTGGAAATCCGGAAGCCTCAGGTAGCGGGCCACGAAGATGGTCTCCTGGGCGCGGCCGACCTCCAGCATGGTCGCGTAGGTGGGGTGGGAGGCGTTATAGGTGAAGCGGCGCAGGATCGCCTCGGTCGACGCGGTCCGCGTGCGGATCGCAGTCGCATACTTGATCATCCGGTTGTGTTGCTGGTCGAAGTGCAGCAGCCTCGCGATGCCGAATCCGATTTTCGATGAACAGACCGCCTTCCCTACTGAGTTGGCTGCCGTAGCTTGACACCTCAGTGTCGCGAGGTGTCCTCCTCGGCCTTGCCATCTGCCTCATCGCCTACCGGCACGTGCAGCGCCTTTGTCAGGACCTTCTAAGCGGCGAAGCCACCACGGCGCGCGACCTTCTGGACACTCTGCTGCACTCCCCGAGTTTCATCGAGCCCCGCCGTCTCCCTGAGATACGCTCCGCCTATTTCACCCCCCTGTGGTGCTTTGAGCGCCTCTACGCAGGACGGCAGCACGGCGAGCCGCCGCTCCCTGCGCTTCCTCCACCTGATCATCAGCGGGCAGTTCCGGGCAGCAGCAGCGCACCAGAGAAGTCGTCGTCGGACGCGACCATCCGGGCAGTCTTTTGCGTGGTCCACAGGTACTCCCCTGTGCTGTTTGCTCTGGCTGACGATGGTGCTGTCCGGACCGGTCAGATGCCGACGACCACGCGTACCCTGGCGATGTTGTCGATGCGGGCGAACACCGTGGTGGGGTCGCCTTCGTGCTGTGCGGAGACCCGCACCGTGACGAAGTGGGTGCCCGAGCGCGAGAACGTGTGCTGCCTCTCGATGCGGATGCGTTCGGACGGTTCGGTCGTCTCGGTCACCGGGAACGTGCCGTCGCCGTCGAAGTCCCAAGCCACGGACACGATCTTCCCCGCGTTCGGGGGGATCTCGGCGTCAAGGCGCAGCGTGACCCGTTTCCCGGCCTGGAGGTTCGCCTGGTCCGCACCGTCCGCGGTCAGCCGGGCCACGGGCTGGACACCCCCACGGTCGTGCGCGGAAGCGGGGACCCGGACCTGGGAGTCCTCGACCGTGTAGGTGCTCGACGCGATCGGGGGCGTGCCCTTCTCCGCCCAGGCGCTCACATCGCGCAGGGCCTTGTGGAGGACGCCGACGTAGCTGACGACGTGGGTGGAGTCCCCCGGGACCTGCTCGTCGCCGTGTTCGGCGTTGTCCACGTACCAGAGGCGGAACTGGTCGTCGGTGCCGTCGCCGAGGTGTTCGCGCACCTTGGACCGGTACCAGTCCGCCTGCCAGGGGAAGGCTTCCCGGTCGAGGAGGCAGGCCACCACGATCATCTTTCCGGAGATCTTGCCGGACTGGAGGGTTCCGGAGGCGCCCCGGGTGAAGATCGGGCCGGCCAGGAACGGGCGCTGGGGATAGAGCGGTGTCCCGTCCTCGGCGCGGAACTGGTCCCAGGCGGGGAAACCACTGGGCGGTACCTGGTGGCGGTGGTAGGTCTGGGCGGCGAGGAAGTTGCTGTTGTCGATCTCGATCTCGTCGCCCGCCCGCAGTCCCTGGGGGGTGTGCTGGCGGTCCAGGAGCGCGAGGTCGCCCTCGATCCCCCGCAGGATGAAGGTGGCGCCGGCCTCGATACCGGTGTGGACGGTCAGTACCGCCCCTTGGACGGTGCACGGCGGCGGCGTCGACAGGCGCACCGCGAAGACGGTGTCGTCATCGGCCCGCGCCTTGAAGGCATGGTCCACGCCGCCCTGCAGGTCCTCGGGCTGCCGCGGCTCGAGCCCGAGCGCCACGGCTTCGCGGCGCGTGATCGTGGCGAGGACCTCGCAGCGATAGCGGGCGCGGTCGCGGTGGACGGAGGACGTCGGATCGGCGCCGAGGTATCCGGGCTGGGTCCAGAAGTCCTCGAAGTAGCCGGGGTCGATCTGCACGAGGCCGGCATAGAGCGCGCTGAACCCGTGCATGCCCATGGTGGGGTGGGCGAACCACGAGCGGGGCGGGAAACCCATGCGGGTGACCTCGGTGAGCGCCGTGCTCTCCTCCTCGTCCAGCCCGTCGAAGGGGTTGCCGCTGCCACCCGGTTCGAGCGCGTCGACTATGCGGTCCAGTTGGTCGCGCAGGACGCGCTGGGCGTGCATCCGGACGCTGAAGACACTCGGCATCGCCATGGGGCTGGCGATGACGTAGGGGACGCAGCCGTCCCAGACGCCCTGGGTGTTCTCCGCCCCGCCGATCGTCCGGAATCCGCCGCCGCTGCCGCCGTAGGCGTACCCGAACGGACGGTCTCCGCCGTACATCTCCTGGGCCACCACCCGCGAGTACTGGGCGGCGGCGGCGTTCGCGCGGTAGGCCCCGATGGTGGGGTCGGCCGCGGACCCCGGTCCGCCGGCCTCGCCGCCGCCGTTGGTCTCGACGAAGTAGGCGCCGCTGGAGACGGCGAAGCCGATCTTGTCTTCCTGGCCGCGGGCCGTCTGCGCCAGGTTCTCGCTTCCGGGGACGGGAGTGATGTGCTGGAAGAACCGGCCCTGGTACTGATCCGCGGGCGGGAAGTAGAACGAGAACCTCGTGTCGTTGTTCGCGAAGCCGCCGTGCACGTAACGGTGCCGGACCGGAAGGTCACGCCATTCGTCCGTGTCGACGTACGGCTCACGGAAGTCCTTGTCCTGCGTCATCACTGGCTGTCCTTGTCTCTGTTCATTCTGCGAAGCTGTCCGCAGCCGGCCGGGGCGCGCGGCCGCGCGGGAGAGGCTGTCCCCCTGCGGGCGCGGTCAGAGACCGACGCCTGGGCCGTCCAGGAGCGCGCGGGCTCGCATCCAGTTCTCACCGGTCAGCCGACGGAAGCCGTCGACCAGGAGCGGGGCCAGATCGAGCGTCTGGTCGTTGACCCACATCAGCGTCAGGCCCGCCCACAGGGCGTTGAACTGCCGGGCGGTCTCCTGCGGGTCGAGGCCCGGGTGGGCGAGGCCTTCGCGCTGCCGGTCGGCGATCAATGCGGCGAAGGCCCGCAGACCGCGCTCGGTGCGGCGCAGGAAGTACTCGGCGGCGGGATGGTCCGGCGTCGCGGCCTGCCCCTGCAGCATCACATGCAGCCTGATACGCCTCTCGCCGTTGAACCGTGTGGGGTCGGCCCACAGGCGAAGGTTTTCGAGGAGATCAGCGGACTTCATGTCCGGGTTCTCCGCCTCCGCGAAGGCGAGGGCTACGTCGTCGGCCCGCTCAAGGGCCGCCACCAGCAGGTGGTCCTTGGTGGGGAAGTGATAGAGGACGGTCGGCTCGGAGGTCTTGGACCGCTTGGCGACGAGTGCGGTCGTGACGCCCTCGTGTCCGGCCTCGTCGATCAGTTCGAGAACGGCGAGCGCGATCTGCTCACGACGCTGACGGGACCGGGCATACGGACCTCGCTTCGGGGCGTTGGGAGTGCTCATGGCCTCACCCACAATCCAGAAATTGAGTATAGATTGAATTTTAACCTCACCGAATGAGTGCATGGCGCGATTCGACGGGATTCCATCCATTGAAAAGACTGATCCAGTCAGATTTGGAGGTCGTTTCACGTCGGACCGGGGCTCATGGAGGGGGCTGTAGCCGAACCAGCCGAGGGGCCCCGCGTGCCTGCCAGAGCCGCGAGTGCCGTGCTCCGGGGCATGCCCGGCCTCGCGAAGCCGGGGAGGCCGTCGTCCTTGGTGTTGGTGGTGCCGGGTGAGGGCGAGGTGGCCGGGGCGCGAAGGCAGGGACGCCTCGACGCCGGATCGTCGGCCTGCGCGGGTGCAGGCAGGGCTGGCACGGCCGTCCCGCACGGAGGCAGGGCATCAGGATTCCCGCGTTCAACGTGAGCGTTTGACGGGGAGGATCGCCAGGGCGGCGGCGAAGACGAGGACGAAGGCCAGCACCCAGATCATCCGGTAGCCGCCGGTGAGAGCGACGGCCTGCCCGGCGAGCACCGGCCCCAGGGCCTGACCGAGATTGGACCCGGTGTCGGCCACACCCAGGTCGCGGCCGGCCTTGTCACGGTCGGGCAGTACGTCAATGAACAAGGCCTGGTCGACGGGAAGGTAGACACCGAAGGCCACGCCGGCGAGGACGACCTGGACGAACAGCGCGGGCACCGTCGGCCACAGCAGCGGCACGGTCATGGACAGGGCCATCAGCAGCGAGGCCGCGACGACGAACGGCTTGCGCCGCCCGATCCGGTCCGAGAGCCGGCCGACGAAGGCCAGCGCGAGCACCGTGCCCGGCAGCCCGGCGACCGCCAGGAGCGGCACGAACTTGGTCGCGTCGGTGGCGCTCATCGCCGGGTGGACGTAGCTCTGCAGCATGTAGAAGGAGAAGGCGGTCGAGATCGTGTAGCCGAACGTCAGGCTGACGCGGGCTGTCCACACCCAGCGGAAGTCGGTGTCGCGCATCGGGACCAGGAAGCCACGCAGGAACTCTCCCCAGTGCTGCTCGGGGGCGACGGGCAGCTCCAGCGACGGCCGGTCCGGGAGGCGGACGACGAATCCGATCACCGCGGCAAGAAGGATGACGACGAAGATGTAGTAGATGTTGAAGCCCAGGCTGCCGAACAGCACACCGGCGAGGATTCCGCCGCCGACGCCCCCCAGCATCATGCCCAGGCCGCCCAGCGCGGAAGCGGTGCCGATCTTGTGTGCGGGGACCCGGTCGGCGGTGGTGGCCTTCAGCGGCCCCTGGATGGAGTTGATGGTGAACTGGGTGAACGACCACACCACCGTGAGGAGCAGGGCGCTCGGCGCGAACCGCACGATGGCCAGGAAACCCGAGCCGGCGATGGCACCGACCAGCATCCACGGTGCCCTGCGGCCCCACCGCGACCGGGTCCGGTCGGACAGCACGCCGACCACGGGCTGGGCGATCATCGTGAGGCCTATGCCGAACGCGGTCACGAGGGACAGCGACCGGGCCCTGGCCGCGTCGAAGTCGTCGTACACGCTCAGCAGGTGCCGTTGCGCGGCGGTCGGTACGACGTTTCCGTCGTGCACGGCGTTGTTCAGGTTCGTCAGCGCGGTGAGATCCACGCCGGAGTCGTGGCCGGTGAACCAGCGCGCGAACTCCATCTGCTGGACCTGGTTGGGCAGCAGTACGCCCAGAACACCGCCCCAGACCGCCGTGATGCCGAGTGACGCCAGTGCGTACCAGATCAGGTAGGTGCGGAACGGCCGTCCTCCCGCGTAGGTCACGGAGGCGCCGGGCCGCACCGGCTCGGCGTCCTCCACGGGCAGGGGAACACCGATCGCGACTTCGGTTGGTGGACTGCCAGTTGGCAACTGCTTCATCGCAGTACTCCCGTCAACGCAGGGCGAATGTGCGCTCGCAGCCGGCCGTGCGGACGATGCGCTCACGTTAAATCAGAATTAACACCAAGATTCATCCGGGAACAAGGGGGATGTGGCGTAAAGATCGCGCTTTTTCGGCGTGAAACTGATCCGACACTCGATATTCACCCTCGGTCCCGGGCTTGCCGCTCGCGGAGTCCGCGCACGCCAAGGGGCCGGGAAGGTGCCCGGGACAGACGTCGTCGGCCTGTCCCGGGCACCCGCCGGCGCCGCGGAGCGGGGAACCGGGGCAGGCTCAGCCGATGGTGGCCTCCGTGTGCAGCACGCGCTGGTGGCCGACCGTGCGGACCGGGCCGGTGAGCTGGAGGGTGCCGCGCAGGCGGATGTCGTCGCTCGACGCCCCGACCATCAGGGTGATCTCACCGGGCTCGACGATCCGACGCAGATCAGGGCCGCTGTAGGCGAGCCGGTCCGCGTGCAGCCGGAAGGTGACCCGCCGCTGCTCACCGGCCGCGAGCGGGACCCGCACGAAGCCGGTCAACTGGGTCACGGGACGCGGCAGTTGTGCCACGGGGTCGGCGGTGTACAGCTGGACCACCTCCGTACCGGGGCGCTCCCCGGTGTTGCGTACCAGGCAGCTGATCTCCACCGATCCGTCGGTGGGCGCCTGCGTGCTGCTCAGGGACAGGTCCTCGTAGGCGAAGCCGGTGTACGACAGTCCGTGGCCGAAGGGGTAGGCGGGGGTGGGGTCGAGGTTGCTCACCCCCTCGCTGTTGCCGCCCAGGGGGGCGTGCAGGTAGGTGGCGGGCTGGCCGCCGGGTGTCCGGGGGATCTGTACGGGTAGTTTGCCCGAGGGGGTGACGCGGCCGGAGAGGACACCGGCGAGGGCCGACCCGCCTTCCTCTCCCGGGAAGAACGACTGGACGACGGCCGCCGCCCGGCCGGCGTAGCGGCCCAGCGCGTACGGGCGTCCGGAGACGACGACTAGGACGACCGGCGTTCCGGTGGCCAGCAGCGCCTCGACCAGTTCGTCCTGGACACCGGGCAGGGCCAGGTCCTCCACGTCACAGCCCTCGCCCGAGGTACCCATGCCGAAGAGCCCGGCGCGATCACCGACCACCGCCACACAGACCTCCGCCCGGCGTGCCGCCGCCACCGCCGCGTCGAAGCCGCCGCGGTCGACGTCCTTCACCGGGCAGCCCTGCTCGTATCCGATACGGGTACCGGGCAGTTCGGAGACAAGGGCCTCGCGCAGGGAGCACACCGCTATGCCGTTGTCGTGGCCGGGGTGGTGGGGCAGGACGTGGTTGGGGAAGGAGTAGCAGCCGAAGAAGGCGTTGGCGTCGTCGGCACAGGGACCCACCAGCGCGAGGGAGACGGTGTCCGCGGCCAGCGGCAGGACGCGGTCGGGGTTGTCGAGCAGGACGATGCTCTGCTCGGCCAGTTCGCGGGCGACGGCTCGGTGGGCGGGCGGATCGAGGTCGACGGTCGCTCCGTGGGTGCTGCCCGCGCTGTCCGGGCTGTAGTCGGCGTCGAGGAGGCCGAGGTCGGCCTTCTGGCGCAGCACACGGCGTACGGCGCGGTCGACGAGGTCCTCGGGCACGGTGCTGTCACGGACGAGTTCGGCCAGGGGTTCGCTGTAGCAGAGGGTGTCGGGGAGTTCCACGTCGATGCCTGCGGCCAGGGCCCGGGCGCCCGCCTCACCGTCCGTGGCGGCGATCCGGTGCATCGTGCGGAGGAAGGCGATGGACCAGTAGTCGGAGACGACCGTGCCCTCGAATCCCCAGTCCTCCCGCAGGACTCCGGTGAGCAACGAAGCGTCGGCGCCGGCCGGGACGCCGTCGACGTCCGCGTAGGAGTTCATCACCGAGCGTGCGCCGCCGTCCCGCACCGCCATCTCGAACGGCGGGAGGATCACGTCGGCGAACTCCCGGGGGCCCATGGAGACCGGGGCGTGGTTGCGGGCGCCGCGCGAGGCGGAGTAGCCGGCGAAGTGCTTGAGGGTGGCGATGATCCCGGCGCTCTCCAGGCCCCGCACGTAGGCGGTGCCCGTCATGGCGACCAGGTAGGGATCCTCGCCGAGGGTTTCCTCCACCCGGCCCCAGCGGTAGTCGCGTACCACGTCGAGTACGGGCGAGAGCCCCTGATGCACGCCGACCTGGCGCATGCCGGTGCCGATGGCGTGGGCCATCCGTTCGACCAGGCCGGGATCGAAGGCGGCGGCCCAGGCCAGCGCGGTGGGAAAGACGGTGGCGCGGTAGGCGGTGAATCCGGTGAGGCACTCCTCGTGGGCGATCGCGGGGATGCCGAGCCGGGTGGTGTCCATCAGCTCGCGCTGCACGGCGGCGAGTCGGCGGGCGCCCTCGGCCGGCTCGACCGGCCTGGTGCCGAACGGGCGGGTGAGATGGCCCAGGCCGTCCTTGCTGGCTTGCGGGAAGTCCTTCTGGCGGGCGAAGACGTCCTGCATCGGTGCGACATCGCCACTGATGTTCTCAAGGCCGGGCCAGACGCTGCCCAGCTGGGCCAGCTTCTCCTCCAGGGTCATCTCGGCCAGCAGGGCCTCGATCCTGTCGTCACGCGGGCAGGCCGGATCGGCCCAGGGTGCGGTCATGGTGGGTTCCTTGCGACGGGGGCGCGCAGCGCCGGGAGGATTCAGGAATGGGTGGCAGGCGGGGCCGTGGAGGACCGGACCACCAGCTGGGTGGCCAGTTCGATCCGGTGGCTGTCCAGGGGCTTGCCCGCGCCCAGCCGGAGCAGGGTGCGCAGCGCGGTGCGGCCGATCTCGGCGAAGGGCTGGCGGACGGTGGTGAGGGGAGGGGCGGACGTGGCGGCCGCGGCGGTGTCGTCGAAGCCGACGACGCTGACGTCCTCAGGAACACGCAGGCCGTAGACGCGGGCGGCCTCGATGACGCCGAACGCCTCCAGGTCGTTCCCGGTGAACACGGCGGTCGGCGGGTCGTCCAGCGCGAAGAGCTCCAGCGCGACTTCGTAGGCCGGCTCGAAACGGAAGGCCCCTCGCTTGACGAGCCGGGGGTCGGAGGTGATGCCGGCGCCGGCGAGGGCAGCCTGATAGCCGTGCAGCCGGGCGGCGTTGCACACGGCGCCGGGCTGTCCCTCGATCATCGCGATCCGGCGATGCCCGAGCCTGAGCAGATGGTCGGCGGCCGCCATACCGCCGCTGAAGTTGCCGGCGCCGACACTCGGCACGCTGTCGTCGGGCACGTTCATCGGATCGATCAGCACCAGGGGGACGCCGTGCCGCGCGAACTGGGACCGCTGCGACGGCGTGAGCTCGGAGGTCACCAGGATGACGCCCTCGCGCCCCGCGTTGCTGACCCGCCGGGCCCAGGTGGCGCCCAGCGGATCGTCGGGCGCCACCCCGACGACCACCTCGGCCCCCGCCTCCGCGGCGGCCTCGGTCACACCCTGGATGATCAGCAGGTTGTTCGGGTTCACCAACTGGTCGAAGGTGAGGTCGACGGCGCGCCCGGACGGCCGCGCGCCACCGGGCCCGCGGGCCACATAGTCGTGCTCGACCAGCAGCCGCTCGATGCGCTCGCGGGTTCCCGAGGACACATCGCTGCGGCCGTTGACCACCTTCGACACGGTGGCCACCGACACCCCGGCCGCCTCGGCGATACCGGTCAGGGTCGTCCGGCCCCGCCTGGCGGCTCTCTCCGGCATTTCGGCTCCCTCGAAAACTTTCGGTGCGCCAGAGCGCAGCACAAGACGCCACAAGATGACGCAGGACAGCCTGAATAACCACTGTCGTGCGACAGTTCCGGGCGATGGTAACCCCCATCGCACCGATCGCGTAACACCACGTTGTCGAAATATTTCGCTGGACCCGAAACTTGAGTGAACCATAGCCTCAATCGTGCCGTGGCGGAAAAAAATCGACCCATAGGGCTTTCTGTGGCCGGTTTTCGGCCGCTAAAGTCACGGTCCACCCAAGGTCTACGTGGCATTTCGACGGTCCCCTCCCCCGGCTTGGACGGCCGGGCCGGCACCGACGGCCACTACGCGCGGGCCGTGAGCGAGCCGCCCACGGTGAGCAGCACCGGCGGACTCGACGCCGGCTGCGCCCGCTCGACGACACCAACCCCGCCACGCGTTTGCGTCGCCCGCCGAGACGGCGGGCGACGCAGGACGAAGGAGTCCGCACCGATGCGCATCCGTTCCCCGCACTCCCGCCTCTTCGCCACGTCCCTCACCGCGATCGCGGTGCTGGCCGCGACGACGTCATGCGCCGGTTCGTCAGGCGGCTCCGCCTCCTCGGGCAAGTCGCTCGCCGTCTCGATCGCGGCCGGACCCGCCGGGCTCGACCCCGTGCACCTGACGTCCGACCAGACGTCGTACATCTGGAGCTCCCTCTACGACACGCTGCTCTACCTCGACAACCAGGGCAAAGTGCAGCCCAACGCCGCGTCGAGCTGGACCTACACGGACGACGCACGGACCCTGACCCTGAAGTTGCGCAAGGGAATGACGTTCTCCAACGGTCACGCGGTGAACGCCACCGCCGTCGTGGACACCCTGAACCTGATAAGAACCACCCCCGGCAACAACCAGCAGGCTCTGGCCGCGGTCAGCAAGGCCGCCGCCCCCGACGCCCTGACGATCGTGCTGCACCTGAGCCACCCGGACCCCAACCTGCTGAACTCCCTGTCCACCATGGCGGGGGTGATCGGCGACCCGGCCACGCTCACCAAGGGCTCCACCGCGACCGACCCGGTCGGCTCCGGTCCGTACACCCTGGACAAGGCCACGACGGTGGCCGGCACGACGTATGTCCTCAAGCGCCGCGCGGACTACTGGAACGCCAAGGCCTACCCCTACCAGACGTTCACGGCGCGGGTGCTGACGCCCACGGCATCCATCAACGCCCTGCGCAGCGGTGAGGTGCAGGCGTCCATCCAGGGGATGGGCGCGAGTGCGTTCAAGGCCCCCACCTACACCACCAAGCTCATCCCGGCCTCCTCGGTCGGCACGCTGGTGATCGGGGACCGCAAGGGCGGCGTCGTCCCGGCCCTCGGCAACCTGAAGGTCCGTCAGGCGATCAACATGGCCTTCGACCGCCCCGGAATGGTGAAGGCGCTGCTCCAGGGCGCAGGCGCGGCCACCGACGAGGTGTTCAACCCCCAGGGCCCGCTCTACGTGCCGTCGCTGGCGCAGAAGTACACCCACGACATCGCGAAGGCCAAGTCGCTCATGGCCGAGGCCGGCTACCCCCACGGCTTCACGCTGAAGATGCCGTCCTTCTACTACATGGCGAACGTGCAGCCGACGATCGGCCAGGCACTCAGCGACATCGGCATCAAGGTGGACTGGGTGACCGTCCCCATGTCCGGTACGCCGAGCGCGATCCTGTCGAAGAAGTACGGGATGTTCTTCTACTTCAACTCGGTGGACACGGCACCGGCCGAGATCAACATCAACCTCTCCAAGGGCGGACTGCTCAACCCGTTCGACAGCACCGACCCGGCGCTCACGCCTCTCCTCGACAAGGTCTACAGCGAGACCGACCAGAGCAAGCTGGACGCCGTCTACCAGCAGATCGGCACCTTCATGGCCGACAACGCCTGGGACGCGCCGCTGTTCCAGGTCAACGTCAACTGGGTTCTCGCCAAGGGGGTCACGTTCCTCGGCACCGGCGCCACCCAGTTCAACAGCGTCCGCCAGTTCGGCGTCGCCGGCTAGTTCCCGACCGCGCCCGCCCGCGGGTTCCGGCCGCACCGGCGCCCGGAACCCGCTCCGAGCCGGCCCCTGCCCAGGAGGACCTCCCCCATGTTGCTCTACACGCTGCGGCGCCTGACCTCCGGTCTGGTGCTCGCGGTGGTGGTGACCCTGATCACCTTCCTTCTCCTCAGTACGTCCTTCGACAGTGTCGTGGACACCATCCTGGGCAGCGGACGCACGCCTCAGGCCGCCCACGCCCTCAAGGCCCAGATGGGCCTCGACCGCCCCGTCCTGGTCCAGTACACCGACTGGCTCTCGCACATCGTCCGCGGTGACTTCGGCACCTCCTACTTCGGCGGCCAGCCCGTGGGGCCGGCCGTCCAGCAGCACCTCGGCGTCACCCTCTCCGTCGTGATCACCGCGCTGGTGTTCACCGTCATCGCGAGCGTCGCCCTGGGCGTGCTCAGCGCCACCCGCGCGGGCGCCGTCGACCGCGTCGCACAGGGCATCTCCCTCGTCGGGTACCTGGTACCGAACCTGCTCATCGCGATCGTGCTGGTCTACGTACTGGCCATCCGCCTGAGCTGGCTGCCCGCCACCGGATACACCCCGCTGACCACCGACCCCGGTGCCTGGGCGCGGTCCATCACCATCCCCGTCATCGCCCTCACCATCGGCGGCACCGCGGCGCTGTCCGCCCAGGTCCGCGGGAGCATGATCGACGAACTGCGCAAGGACTACATCCGCACCCTGCGCACCCGGGGCATCTCCACCCGTTCCGTCGTCCTGCGCCACGCCCTGCGCAACGCGGCGGGCCCCACCCTGACCGTGCTGTCCCTGCAGTTCGTCGCCATGCTCGGCGGCGCACTGATCATCGAGACCGTGTTCGCACTGCCCGGCTTCGGCACCTACGCCTTCAACGCGTCCGTGCAGGGGGACATCCCCGTCATCATGGCCATCACGCTCTTCAGCGTGCTGCTCGTCATCGTCGTCAACCTGGTCGTGGACCTCGCCAACGGCTGGCTCAACTCGAAGGCGAGAATCCGATGACCACCACCTCGGCCACCGTCTCCCCCGCCCGCCGCACCTCCACGCTGCGTGTCCTGCTCGGCGACCCACAGGCGGTCGTCTGCGCCGGCCTGCTGACCGTCATCGTCCTGCTGGGCCTGGCGGCGCCGCTGATCACCTCCCACGGCCCGAACCACTCCTCTCTCTCCTTCGTCAACGCCTCCGCCGGGGACCACGGACTGCTGCTGGGCGGGGACCAGAACGGCCGCGACATTTTCGCCCGCCTGATGTACTCCATCAACACCAGCACCGTCTCCGCCGTCATCGGCACCGCCATCGCCCTGCTCGTGGGAGTCACCGCCGGCCTGGTCGGCGGCTACTTCGAGGGACGGGTACGCGGCATGACGGAATGGGTCTTCGGCCTCCTGATGACCTTCCCCGGGCTGGTCCTGCTCATCGTGCTGCTCCCCGTGACCAACGGCGACTACCGCATGAGCATGATCATCTTCGGTGTCCTGCTCTCCCCCGGCACCTACCGCCTGGTACGCAACCTCACCGTCGGCGTACGTGCCGAACTCTATGTGGACGCCGCGCGCGTCGCCGGTCTGCCCACCGGCCGCATCCTGCGCCGTCACATCCTGGCCGCCATCCGCGGGCCGGTCATCATCACCTCCGCCTTCATGGCCGGAACCGCCATCGGCCTGCAGGCCGGCCTGGCCTTCCTCGGCGTCGGATCCGCCACCGTCCCCAGTTTCGGCGCCATGATCGCCGCCGGCTTCAGCAACCTGTACACCGAGCCCGCGCAGTTCGTCTGGCCCAGTCTTCTGCTCGGCGTCATCACCGCCTCTCTGGTCCTGCTGGGCAACTCGCTGCGCGACGCCCTGGAGGGCGGCAGCCCCAAACCGGTCCGCATCACCAGCAACGTACGCCACACCGCCGAGCCGGCCCCGGCCACCAGGCTGGCTGCGGCCACCGAGCGGACTGCCGCCGAGCCGGCCGCCGCGGACGGGACCGGCGCGGAGGCGGCTCCTGCGGCGCTGCTCGCCGTCGAGGACCTGGCCATCGCCTATCCCACGCCCACGGGCGAGTTGGCCGAGGTGGTCAGCGGTGTCTCGTTGACCCTGACGGCCGGTGAGACCCTGGGGCTGGTCGGTGAATCCGGCTCCGGCAAGACCCAGACGGCGTTCGCCGTCCTGGGCGTCCTGCCCGCCCAGGCGGTCGTCACCCGCGGATCCATCAAGCTCGACGGCCGCGAACTGCTCGGCCTCGGTGAGGACGAACTCCGCGCACTGCGCGGCAGTGCCATCGCCTACGTCCCCCAGGAACCCATGTCCAACCTCGACCCCTCCGCGACGGTCGGCTCCCAACTGGTCGAATGCATCCGCGCGACCACCCCGGCCACCCGCTCCGAAGCCCGCGGACACGCGCTGGCCCTGCTGGGCCGCGTCGGCATCCCGGACCCGAAGGGCACCTTCGGGCTCTACCCCCACCAGATCTCCGGCGGCATGGCCCAGCGTGTCCTCATCGCCTGCGCCGTCGCCGGCCAGCCGAAAGTGCTCATCGCCGACGAGCCGACCACGGCCCTGGACGTGACCGTCCAGGCGGAGATCCTGGATCTGCTGCGCGACCTGCGGGACGACCTGGACATGGCGGTACTGATGGTCACGCACAACTTCGGCGTCGTCGCCGACCTCTGCGATCGCGTCGCCGTGATGAAACAGGGCGCGGTCGTGGAGACGGGGGACGTGCACGATCTGTTCCGCTCGCCCGAGCACCCGTACACGGGGATGCTGATGGACTCCATCCTCGACGAGGACACCGTGCGCACCGACCACCCGGTCGTGGTCGGTGCCGCTCCGAAGGAGGAGACACCGTGACAACGCCCCAGCCCTCGGACGCGGCTCTCCTGGAGATCTCGGACCTGCGCGTGGCCTACCCCGGACGCGGACTGCGCGCCCGGCCCCAAGAGATCCTGCACGGGGTGTCGCTGACGGTGCGTGAGGGCGAGACCCTCGGTATCGTCGGCGAGTCGGGCTCCGGCAAGACCACCATCGGCCGCGCGGTGCTCGGCCTGGTCAAGCCCAGCGGCGGCACCGTCCGCTACCGCGGACAGGACATCACCCACGCGTCCGCCGGGGAACGCCGCGCGCTGGCGCGGGAGATCCAGGTCGTCTTCCAGGATCCCTACAGCTCCCTGAACCCCTCCCTGACCATCGGTGACATCCTCACCGAACCACTGGTCGTACAGGGTGTGTCGTCCGCTGACGCCCGATCGCGTGTCAGCGACCTGCTGGACCAGGTGGGGTTGCCCGCCGACGCCTCCGAACGCCTCCCGCGCGAGTTCAGCGGCGGCCAGCGCCAGCGCGTGGCCATCGCCCGTGCTCTCGCACCGCGCCCCCGCCTCATCGTCTGCGACGAACCCGTCTCCGCCCTCGACCTGTCCAACCAGACCCGGGTCCTGGAGTTGCTGATCGGCATCCAGCAGCGGTCCGGCGTCGCCTATCTCTTCGTCTCCCACGATCTCGCAGTCATCCGGCACATCAGCCACCGGGTCGGAGTCGTCCACCGGGGCGGCATCGTCGAGACGGGCCCCGCCGCCACCGTCACCAGCACCCCGCGGCACCCCTACACGCAGCGTCTCCTCCTCGCGGCCCCGGTCGCGGACCCCGTCGAGCAGCGCCGCCGGCGACACGAGCGACGGAACCTGGCCCGGGCCGAACACGTCGAGGCGCCGACGTGACAGCGCCGCCCGTTGCCTGCCGGTCGCCGTCCTCCTCCTCACCGCCCTCGTCGGTGATGCAGGTGAACGTCGTCCCGGGTCGGTCCCGCCGCACCGGTCAGCCCCGGCCGCCAGACGGCGTTCAGAAGGCGATTTCTGCGCAGAGCGGTGCTGCCCCGGCCGGCCGGGTCTCCGGGCGGCCGGGGCAGCACCCGTCCGTCAGAGCTCAGCGGCGTCGGGGGTGCCGATTCCGGTCGGTCCGTCGTAGCCCTCGACGGCCGTACAGAGGTAGTCCTCGCCGCAGTAGCCGTTGGAGCCGCCAATGACGTCGTACATGCGGGAGGCGTTGTCGTACAACTGTGCAGCGTTCTCGCTGTACTGCTCCGGCTCGGAACTCATGGCTATCATCGCGGCGACCAGCGGAGTCGCCAGGCTGGTACCACCTACGGTGAACCACCCTGTCTGCCGGTAGGTGTCGTATATGGTCAGCCCGCTGTCGGGATCGGCCATGGCCGAGATGTCGGCGACGGTCCGGTAGAGGCAGTGTGTGTCCTTCTGGAAGCTGGGTTTGTCGATGTAGGCCGAGCAGGCGCTGCCCGCGCCGCTCCACGCGGTCTCGGTCCAGCCACGAGCGTTCGAGCTGCTCGTGATGGTGGTGCCGCCCACGCCGATCACATTGGCCAGCACCGCGGGGAAGGACGCGGGCTGGAAACCGGAATCGCCCGTCGCGGCCAGGACCGGCACGCCCGGGTGCTCGAAGTACTTCGTGCCCTGCGCCGGCATTCCCGCGAACTCGTCGGAACCCCAGCTGTCGGAGATGACGGTGGCGCCGAGAGCGGCGGCGGTGTTCTCCGCCGCGCCGAGGTCTGTCAAGGCCGACGAGTCGGCCTCCACGAGCAGGATGTCGCAGGCAGGGCAGACAGCCGAAACGGCGTCCAGATCGAGGGATATCTCGGTGGCCCATCCGGAACTCGCGGCGGGTACGGGGGATGCCGCGCCGCGCTGGTTGACCTTGCGGAAGCAGCCGTTGGCGGTGGTGCAGGCCGGTATGCCGTAGGCCGAGCGGTAGGTGGCGAGGTCGCTCTCGGCGTTGGGGTCGTCGTATGCGTCGACTATGGCGACCGTGCGTCCTGAGCCGGCGGTGCCGTCCACCCCGTAGGCGGCGCGGATCTGGTCCGGGGTCAGCGGACCGACGGCCGTGGCCGCCGTGTCCGCGCTCGCGGACCGGGTGACGGGCCTGAAGGCCTTGGTCAGGTACTCGGCGTAGCAGGTGGCGGTTCCCGGACCGGCCGCCGCGCAGGCACGCGTCACCTGCGCGGCGCCGGGCAGGGCGTTCGACGCGGTGGGCGTCATCAGGCTGACGGCGAGGGCGACGGCCACCGTCGCCAGCGACATCACGGATCGGTGCAGTCTCATGGCAGTTGTTCCTGTCGGCCGAGTGGTCAGTGAGCGGCGACGATGTACGCCGCGGTCGTCGTCTGGGTGATGCTGTTCCCCTTGGCGTCCGTCGCCGTGACGCGCAGGGTGACGGGCCGGCCGGCTGCCGCTCGGGGGGTTTTCAGCGTGACCTTGAAGGTCTTCGGCCCGGTACGGACCACTCGGGCCGGGACGAAGGTCGTCCCGTCGACACTGGTGCTGACCGCCGCGGTCGTTCTGGCAGTGGTGTCGCTGCCGCCCAGGTAGGGCGCCACTGCCAGGGTGAAGTGGGATGTGCCGATCGGGAGCCGGTTGTACAGGTCGGTCGGCAGCGGCGCGGTGATCTGCAGGAGACCCAGTGTCCGGCAGGCCGTCTGGCCGGTCGACTCACTGCAGGCCATCGCGTCGGGCAGGGCGTTGCCCGTGCCGGACGACGAGGTGAAGTCATAGGTGGTGACGTCACTGGTGGACGTGGTGCTTCCGTCGCCGCTGCGATTGGTGGCCACCGTCAGCCGGTAGTCGGTCGGATCGGCGGACACCGCGGCGTCGAGGGAGAGCTGGTTGTCACCACCGGCGACGGTGACCCCGTCCGCGGTCAGCGACGTCACGACTGCGGGGGTGCCGTCGGTCGGGTAGGTGAGATCGCCGTTGTGGCCGGGAACGGTGTCGTTGAACTGCGCGAGGTCGATGTTCATGCTGGTCGCTGTGCGGCAGGCCGCACACGCCAGGTGGTACGGGTCGTCACTGCTGTTCTGGGCAAGTCCCGGCGCCAGGGGGCCGCGCAGCCAGTCGACGCTGGTCCGCGATCGGACCGGGTAGGTCCGCCGGCCGGCGGCGGTGACGAAGTCTCCGAGACCACCGGGGGCGTATCGGTCGCCCATCACCTCTTCGCCCCATCGGACGTCGGTGCCTCCGTTGACGTACTCGGTCCGCCGGGTCGGGCTCTGGAAGTACGCGAAGTACCCGAGGCCGTTGCCGGTGAACGAGTAGTGGGGGATGCGGCTGGTGCCCGTGGTGTGATCCGCGTCGTTGTAGTAGCCGGCGTCGACCCTTGCCAGATCACCTCTGGCGGCCTTGCTCACCCCGGTCGAGGGCACCTTTCCGGTGGAAAGGAACGACAGGTCGTAGCTGTACGGCTTGCCTCTGGCCGGGGTTGCGACCGAGTGGAACCGTGCGACCCAGTCGAGTTCGCCCTGTTCCACGTTCTCCGTCGGGGCGTACAGGATGGTCGTCCTGGTGGCATCGACGTAGTTGCTGACCACCAGCGGATCGCTGTCACCGGCGGCCGGGAACCGGTCGTACTCGAAGCCGTACCGGTCCGCCTGCGCCGGCCTCGGTGTCTGGGCCGTCGGTTCGAGCGTCGCGTCACGCGCGTCCACGGCCAGCGTCTGCAGGTTCTCGGTGACCTCGAAGTCGGCCACCGGCAGCGCGAGATCGACGACGCTCGTATCGGTGGGGAACTCGGTGATGGCAGCGAACGCGGTGTAGTTCCCGAGCGGCACGCTGACGCGTGCCTCTCCGTCCTGGTAGGCGACGATGCGGCTGTAGCGCCGCGAGTCGTCCATGTTGGTGAGTGCGACGTACCCCGCGGGGTCCGGCTGCCCGTCACTGCCGGTCACTCTGATCTTCAGCGTGACCTGTTGGTACTTCGGTGAAATGACCACCGATGTGTCCGCGGCTTTCAGTTTGCTCACGCCGGAGAAGGCGGTGGGGGTCTGCCCGTCGCGCACCTCCCCGGCCGCGGTCAGCAACGCCGTCCGGAAAGCGGACGCCCCGGCGGAGGACGCGATGTGACCGGTCACGGTGTCGGAGGTCCGCTCGGTGACCGTCAGGCCCGGCACCGTCGCATCCCCCGACGTCGTGGCCGCGACCACGGTGACCGGTGTCGTGTCCCGGGCGAGTTCGGTGACGTCGAACAGGGACGGATCGACGAGTGAGCCGATCAGCGGTTGAACCTCGTTAGGGAAGACATACTGCTCACCGCCGACCAGGGCGGTCTGAAAGCCAGCGGTGGGGCCGGATCGATCAGCCGGGATCATGGTCAGATCGGAGTGGCCGGTGGATCCGTTCGGCTGGACGACAACGATGTCGCCGGTGGGTAGCAGCGCCTGGGTGGCCGCGCCGTCCGTCGGGGCAGCCGCCGTTGCGGCGCCGGCGTCGCCCGGAACGCTGAGAAGCCCGAGAGCAGCAACCATGGCGGCCTCAACGGCTAACCATCGGAGCCGGCGGGAGGAACCGGGCAACAGCCATGGCTGGAACTCCATCTGAACTCCTTGGAAGGCCGGGTAGGCGCCATTAAAGAGCACCGGCGACAGCCGTGGTGTCCAGGTCGGACGCCCTGACCAGACCGGACACAGGCGGTACGTGGCCTCGCACCCGCAGCCGGCGGCTCAGACGAGCCCTTGGTCCTTCGCGACCAGGCCGAGCTGGAACCGCGTCGACACCTGGTGACGGTCCATCAGCTCGGTGATCCAGCGGCGCACGGTCCGCTCGCTGACGTTGAACTGGCGAGCCATCGTCGCGTCGCTCATGCCGATGGCCATCAGTGACAACACCCTGGATCCACGGTCCGCCCCGCGACCGATGCCCCCGCCGCCCGTGGAGAAGTCCACCGGCGTCGCGGCCGCCCACAACAGATCGAAGAGCACGGTCAGGGCGTCGGTGATCGCCGAGTGGGCCACCACCACCGAATCGGGCTTGCTGGTCCGAGGAGAGACCGCCAAGGGCAGCATCGCGACCTCGCTGTCGACCATCCACAGTTTTGTACGGACCCTGGGCAGCACCCGGGCGATCTCCCCGGCATCGGTGATCATGCGCATGTGGTCGAGCCCCTCAGGGCTGTTCAGCACCGACGAGTCGTACAGCGTGAGGACCCGCACCCCGCGCTTCATTATCGACACCTGCGTGTCGGACATCACCGGATCCGGGCCTACGACGAACGGAGGTGTGCAGATCGTCCGCAGTTCGCTGCGGGCACTCGTCATCAACATGTTTGCCCGGGCGGCGAGTTCCTCGGGTCCGCGGACGAGTTCGAACAGCCGCTGCGGATCGGAGCGCAGCCGATTCGCCGCGAAGTCCTGATGCAGGCGCCAGGCTATGCCGTGGGCCTGGTCCAGGATCGTCTGTCCGCGGCGGGCGGCGCTGACCAGTGCGACGGTCGGATCCAGGCCTTCCCAGCCGTCGCTGGCGGGCCGGATCAATCCGAGATCGGCCAGCCGCCTCAGCGCCGTCGGAACCTCGGCGTCCGTCGTGTTCAGCTCGCTGGGCGCCAGGGACAACACCGCCTCGTAGACCTCGCGTTCCAGCGAGGTCAGGCCGATCAGGTCCCAGAACTGATCGGCATCGGACCACGGCTCACGCCTGGACCCGCGATCCGCCATCCTGCACCCCCAACGGAACGGCGTCGCCCGTGAAGAGCCCCGCCGAACAGACCGAGTTCCCCCGTTGAGGATCATAGTTCGGGCAGCAACTAAGCTTGTTCCGGTTTGACGGACACCAACGGACACCATTGGTGTGGTGGTCAGGCTGCGAGTGGGGCTGTCCAGCCGACGGTCCTGGCCGATGGCCCCGTCCGCACCGGGCAGTGAACATCTCTACTCGAGGTCTGCTCCTTCAGCCCTTCCCCAGGGGGAACAGCGCCCGTACCGTCCAGCCGCCCACCGCTCTGGGCCCCGCGTCCAGTATGCCGCCGAGGGCGGTGACGCGTTCCGTGAGGCCGACCAGGCCGAACCCGCCGCCGTGTGCCGCGTCCGGGAGCTGGGACTGGCCGTGCCCGTCGTCGGACACGGCCACCTCAAAACAGTCCCCGGTCCGCCGCAGCCCGACGGTGACCTCGGCGGCGTCGCCCGCGTGCCGTCGCACGTTCGTCAGGGCTTCCTGGACGACACGGAAAGCCGCCGC
>NZ_JBEZLP010000057.1:0-48449 GCF_040652195.1 Streptomyces sp. NPDC048278 | reverse complement strand
CGGCGGACTCATTCGGCCTACAGAGTTCCGGTTCGTCACAGCAGGCCGGCAGCAGGAGAGGGAGCCGGGCCGCCGGAGGGGTAGCGCGTCAGACCGCCGGGGACGGGAACGTCGGGTACTCCACGCCCGAGACGTGCTGGACGACCCGGACCACCTGGCAGGAGTAGCCGAACTCGTTGTCGTACCAGAGGTAGAGGATCGCGTTGTCGCCCTCCACCTTCAGCGCGCCGGCGTCGACGATCGACGCGTGGCGCGAGCCGATGAAGTCGCTGGAGACCGCGTCCGGGGCGGTGATGAAGTCGATCTGGCGCTTCAGCGGCGAGGTCAGCGACACCTCGCGGAGGTAGTCGAGCACCTCCTCGCGGGAGGCCTCGCGGGCCAGCTGGAGGTTGAGGATGGCGATCGACACGTCCGGGACCGGGACCCGGATCGAGCTGCCGGTGATCCGGGCCTTCAGGTCGGGCAGCGCCTTGGCGACGGCGGAGGCGGCACCCGTCTCGGTGATCACCATGTTGAGCGGCGCGGACCGGCCGCGGCGCTCGGACTTGTGGTAGTTGTCCAGGAGGTTCTGGTCGTTGGTGAACGAGTGCACGGTCTCCACGTGCCCGCGCAGCACCCCGTACTCGTCGGCCATGGCCTTCAGCGGCGGCACGATCGCGTTGGTCGTGCAGGAGGCGCAGGACAGGATCTGCTCGTCCGGCTTGACGGTGTCGTGGTTGACGCCGTGCACGATGTTCGGGACGTCGCCCTTGCCCGGCGCGGTCAGCACGACCTTCTCGATGCCCGGGCGCAGGTGGTTCGACAGACCCTCGCGGTCGCGCCACTTGCCCGTGTTGTCGATGAGGATGGCGTCCCGGATGCCGTACTCGGTGTAGTCCACGGCGCTCGGGTCGTCGGCGTAGATCACCTTGATCTCGTTGCCGTTGGCGAGGATCGTGCTGTTCTCCTCGTCCACGGTGATGGTGCCCTGGAACTGGCCGTGGATGGAGTCGCGGCGCAGCAGCGAGGCGCGCTTGACGATGTCCTCGCCGCCCGTGCCGCGCACCACGATGGCCCGCAGCCTGAGGCCGTTGCCCGAGCCGGCCTTCTCGATGAGCAGCCGGGCGACCAGGCGGCCGATGCGGCCGAAGCCGTACAGGACGACGTCCCGCGGCTCGCGCTGCTCGATCTTGTTGGCGCCGGTGGCCCCGGCGACCGCCTCCGCGGTGAACGCCTCGACGCTCAGGCCGCGCTCGTCGGCCTTGTGGGTCGCGGCGAGCATGCCGATGTCGATCTGGGAGGGGCCGAGGTCGAGCGCGGTGAGCGCCCGCAGGAACGGCATCGTCTCGGTGACCGACAGCTCGGCACCGTCGATCTGGCGGGCGAAGCGGTGGGTCTTGAGGATGCTGACCACCGACTTGTTCACCAGGGAGCGGCTGTGGAGGAGGACCGTCACGTCCCGCTCCCGGTGCAGCTTCCCGATGAGCGGGATCATCGACTCCGCGATCTCCTCGCGGTTCTTCCAGTTGGTGAACGAGTCGTCGTTGACAGTCACAGACCTGAATCTCTCGATCGAGCTGGGTAGCGCTCATATGCTAAACCGACCGGTGAATGATCGATCAAGGGGGTCCGGGTGTGACGCGGGTCGCGAAGTTCTGAACCCGGGCGGAAGACCGTAAGAAACCTCCGTGCCGTGTTGCGGCGCCGCGGGCCGCTGCCGAAGGTCGGAGCGTGAGCACGTCCTCCGTCCCGCGGTCCGGGTCCGCCGCGCAGACCGGTCCCGCCCGTCCCGCACCCGTCGGCCGCACCCTCACCGGCCCGCTGCCCGCCCTGCTCCTGTTCGCGGCCGTGCGGCTCGCCGGAGTCGCCGCCGTCGCCGCGGCGAACCACGCGCTGCGGCGCCCCCTGGTCAGGGACCTGGCCCACGCCTGGGACGCCCGCTGGTACCTGCACATCGCAGCCCACGGCTACGGCGACCTCATCGAGATCACCCGCAAGGGAGCCGTGCAGACCGACTGGGCGTTCTTCCCGCTGTACCCGGGGCTCATCCGCGCCGTGACGACGGTCCTGCCCCTCACCCCCGGGGAGGCCGCGCTGGCCGTCGCCTGGACCGCCGCGGTCGTCGCCGCGTGGGGCGTGTACCGGATCGGCGACCACCTGTACGGGCGGGCCGTCGCCACCGCGCTCGTCGTCCTGTGGGCCGTACTGCCCCAGTCCGTCGAACTCACCATCGCCTACACCGAGTCCCTCTTCTCGGCCCTCGCCGCATGGTCCCTGTACTGGCTCCTCAGGGACCGCTGGCTGTGGGCCGGCTGCCTGGCCGCGCTCGCCGGTCTCTCCCGCCCCAGCGGCTTCGCGGTCGCCGCCGCCGTCCTGGCCGCCGGGGCGTACGAAGCGGTACGGCGGCGGGGCCGCGTTCCCCTCGCCCTGTGGGCCGGGTGCCTGCTCGCCCCGCTCGGCTGGCTCGCCTACGTCCTGTGGGTCGGCCGGCGCACCGGCAACCTCCTGCACGGCTACTTCGAGGTGCAGCGCGCCTGGAGCTCCCGCTTCGACTTCGGCGCGGGCTCCCTGCGCTTCCTCAAGGGCCTGCTGCTGCACGGCGGCGGCTTCGTCTACGCGGCGGACCTGGTGATCGTCGCTGCGGGGCTGCTGCTGTTCTGCCTGCTCTGCCTGGACCGGGCCCCGCTCGCCCTGGTGGTCTTCGCGGGCCTCCTGGTCCTGCTGGTCGTGGGCGGCTCGGGCTCCTTCTCCTCCAAGC
This sequence comes from Streptomyces sp. NPDC048278, assembly GCF_040652195.1. NCBI lineage: Bacteria > Bacillati > Actinomycetota > Actinomycetes > Kitasatosporales > Streptomycetaceae > Streptomyces > Streptomyces sp. NPDC048278. The sequence continues at coordinate 45,712 of NZ_JBEZLP010000057.1, read as the reverse complement.
CCCGCTTCCTGCTGCCGGCCTTCCCGCTCCTGATCCCGATGGCCCGTGCCCTGGTCAGGACCCGGCGCGTCCGGCCGGCCCAGGCCGTCCTCCTCGTCGGCGCGCTCGCGGCGGTCTCGCTGCTTTTCGGCGCGTATGCGGTGGCGGTCGCCAGGTCACCCCTGTGACGTCCAGGTGCCCCGCAGGTCGGCGGCCACGTCGAGGAGCAGGGCCCGGAAGACGTCCGCCAGCGGGGTGAGGGTGGTGTCGGAGCGGGTCACGGTGTGCACGTCCCGGTGGAGCGCGGGGTCGGCGAGGGGCCGGTGTGTGGTGCCCGGCACGGGGGTGAGGGCCATCCGGGAGACGAGGGCCACGCCGATGCCGGTGCCGACCAGCGCCTGGGCGAGGTCGTACGACGCCGTCTGGAAGCGGATCCTGGGCGTGAACCCGGCGTCGCCCGCCGCGCGGTGGAGCTGTTCGTGGGCGGCGTGCCCGGCCAGGATGGTGACCCACGACTCGTCCCGGAGCTGCTCCAGGCGCAGAGGAGTGCCGTCGGGGGAGTGGGCGACCAGCGGGTGGTCGTCGGGCAGGACGACCACCATGGGGTCCCGCAGCAGCGTGCGCACGGTGATGTGCGGGGGCGGCTGCGGGGGAGTGGCCCAGGAGGCGATCACCCCGACGTCGAACTCTCCCGCCTCGACCTTTTCGACCCCACGGTTCGACAGCAGGTCCTCCACCGACACGTCGGCCTCCGGATACCGGTGGCGCAGCGCGGTCAGGGCGGGTGGGAGCAGGTGCAGCCCCGCGGCCAGGAAAGTGCCCACCCGCAGGCGCAGCGACAGGCGGCCGAGGAGCGCGGCGAGCCGCTCCCCGGCCAGTTCCGTCTGCTCGTCGACGACCCGCCCGTGCTCTGCGAGCAGCGCCCCGGCCGCCGTGAGCGAAGCGCCGCGCGGCCCGCGCAGCACCAGCGGCGCGTTCCAGTCCCGTTCGGCCCGGGCGACCTGCTGGGTCACCGCGGCCGGGGTCACACCGAGGGCATGGGCGGCGCCGGTGAGCGAGCCATGCCGGCCGATCAGGGCGAGCAGGCGCAGCTGACCAGGATCCGAGGGCATCAGCATTCAGACATCTTAAAGCTGACCCCCAGAGACATTACTTCTCTTCACGCACGCCCCGCGCCAGCCTGGTGACGGATCATCCGCCCCGCACCAGGAAGAAGGCGGCGACACCGTGCCCACCCATCTGCCCCTGTTCGTGATCACCACCTGGCTGCTGGCCATGCTCCCCGGCGCCGGCCAGGCCCTCATGGTCCGCCAGGTCCTGGAACTGGGCCCGCGCCCGGCCCGGGCCACCATCGCGGGCAACGCCACCGGACTGCTCGTCTGGTCGACCGCCGCCGCGGTGGGCCTCTCGGCGGTGCTCCTCGCCAACCCGCACGCCTATCTGCTGGTCCGGCTCGCGGGCGGGGCGGTGCTGCTCCTGCTGGGGTTCAACACTCTCAGGGCGGCGGTGAAGCACACCGCCCCCGATGCCCCCGACGCCCCGGGCGCCGCGACGGCTGGTCCCACCGGACTGCGGGGTGCGTACGGCGCCGGACTGGGCACGGCGCTGGGCAATCCGAAGGCCGGTGTCTTCGCGGTCTCGGTGCTTCCCCAGTTCGTCACGACGGACGGTCCCGTCCTCCTGAGCAGCATCGCCCTGGGCGTCCTGTGGGCCCTCGTCAACGTCTCCTGGTACGTGCTCTTCACCTGGGCCGTCGGCCGCGGCCGGGCCCTGGTGTCCCGGCCCGAGGTACGGCGCGGGCTGAACATCGTCACCGGCGTGGTGCTGTGCGGGCTGGGCATCGCGGTGGCCGGAGGAGTCTGACCGGCCCGGGACAGAACAGTGGCGCCGGTCACCGCGTCGGGACCGGCGCCACCGGGCATCTGGACCGCCGACGGCCTAGCGGGGGTTGAACACGACGCTGGCGAAACGGGCGGTGCTGGGCGCCGAGTGCCCGGGGGCGACGCGGCGGGCGGTGCCCTTGCACTTCGCCTTGCTGTAGACGACGAGCGCCTTCTTCGTGGCGTTCTGCGGCCCGCGCGCCTCCTGTGCCATTTCCAGGCACTTGCGGTCCGGCGGGTTCTGGATGGCGTACGCCTTGCCCTTCGGCCCCACCCAGACGAACGTCCCGTCGGCGGCTGCCGCCGGTCCCATGGTGATGACGGTGAGGGCGAGCCCGCCGAGAGTGACGGCGAGCGGGCGGAGGAGGCGCATCGTGAAGTCCTTCGTGAACGGTGAAAGCGGTGACCGACGGGACCCCGGGCACACCGGGATCCGCGGTGCCAGCACACACCGTCACCGCATCCGGATGCCCGAGCGACACGGAGACGTCCCACGTCCGGGGGACGCGCGTCGGCGTGTCGTGACGCCCGGTCCGGCCGGACGGAGGCTCACACGAACGCCACGACCAGGGCGACCGCGACCGTGAGTGCCGAGAGCCCGACCATCGCCGTCCGCCAGGCGAAGGGCGGCGGCGGGACCGGGGGAGCCGGGGCGGGGACGTCCTCGCCCAGGTGGGGACTGTCCAGCCAGTAGGCGTCGGACAGTTGGGCGAAGGAAGGGGTGTCGCTGAGGCCCATGCCCGTACCAACGTCCGCGACGCGCACGGGAGTCGGCGGGACCGGCGTCGTCACACCATCGGGGCAATCCGGTTCCCCGCGATTCCCTGCCGGAATTACGGGATAAAAGAGTACATTCCTGACCATTGCTTGAGGGAGATCTCACCGGCGGACGGGGCAAGGGATGAGCACGGACGACCGCGGCACGGTGACGACCGGGATCGCACGACTGCACGCGGCGCCCGCACTCGCCGGACCCGGCCGCTTCGGGCTGGTCACCAACCACACCGGTGTCCTGCCGGACCTGCGCCCGGCCGCCCCCGCCCTGCTCGCGGCCGGCGCGCCCCTGGTCGCCCTGTTCGGTCCCGAACACGGACTGCACGGGACCGGCCAGGCCGGCGAGAGCGAGACGGCCCGGACCGACCCCGGCACCGGCCTGCCGGTCCACGACACCTACCGCCGCGACGGCGAACGGCTCGACAAGCTGCTGATCGACAGCGGCGTCGACGCCCTGGTCCACGACCTCCAGGACATCGGGACCCGCTGCTACACCTACGTGTGGACCATGTTCGACCTGATGGTCTCGGCGGCCCGCACCGGCATCCGGTTCGTGGTCGCCGACCGGCCCAATCCGCTCGGCGGACTCCTCAGCGAGGGCCCGCTGCTCGACCCGGGATGGGCGAGCTTCGTCGGGCGCGCCCCGGTCCCCGTCCGGCACGGCCTCACCTGCGGCGAACTCGCCCGGTTTCTCAACGCCTCGGCCGTACCCCGGGCGGCGGGCCGCCCGGCCGACCTGACGGTGATCGAGGCCCTCGGCTGGCGGCGCGCCCTGGACGCCACCGGCACCGGCCTGCCCTGGATCGCCCCCTCGCCGAACATCCCGACGCCCGCCACCGCCGCCGTGTACCCCGGCACCAGCCTCTTCGAGGGCACGAACCTCTCGGAGGGCCGGGGCACCACCCAGCCCTTCGAGATCGTCGGCGCCCCCTACGTCGACGCCCGGTTCGCGCCCGCGCTCGCCGAAATCGGCCTGCCCGGCGTGCACTTCCGCGACCTGCGGTTCGTGCCGGCCTTCCACAAGCACGCCGGACGGCAGCTGCGCGGGGTCCAGCTGCACATCACCGACCGCGCGGCGTTCGCCCCCGTCCGCACCGCCGTCGCGATGCTCGCCGTGCTCCGGCGGCTGTACCCGGACGACTTCGCCTGGCACACCACGGACGAGGGCGCCGAGGGGACCGGGCACCGGCACTTCGTCGACCTGCTGTGGGGATCCGACCGGCTGCGGCGCGCCGTCGACGGGGGCGACGACCCGCTGCCGCTGTGCGACCCGCCGGCCCCGCCCGCCCGCTGGGCCGGCGACGACGTCCTGCTCTACCCCTGAGACCGGCTGTTCCCTCCGCGACAGCCTGCCGCCCCGCCCGGAAGGACACCCCGTCGATGACGGATCTCACGACTCTCCCGACGCCGACCCAGGCCGGGATCCGCGGCTTCCGCGCCGGGGACGGACCGCGGGTGGTGGCGGCGTGGCGCCGGAGCGCGCCGGCCGACCCGATCACCGCCGACCGGTTCCGTTCCCTGGTACTGCTCGACCCCAACTTCGACCCGGCGGGGCTGCGGGTCGCCGTCGACGGCGACCGGGTCGTCGGCGCCGCCTACGCGGTGCGCCGGCTGACCCCCATGGCCGGCACCGACCTGGAGCCGGAGCAGGGCTGGATCCCGTTCTTCTTCGTCGCCCCGGACGCCCGCGGGCGCGGTCTCGGCCGCCGGCTGCTCACCGAGGCCCTCGACTGGCTGGACGGCCACGGCCGGACGCGGGTGGACTTCTCCTCGTACACCCCGAACTACGTCTTCCCCGGCCTGGACGCCGAGGCCTATCCGGAGGCGGCGGGGCTGCTGGACTCCCTGGGTTTCCGCACCCTGTACGAGGCGGCGGCGATGGACCGCGTCCTGGTCGGCTACCGCCTCCCGGACGAGATCGCGCTGCGCATCGCCGAACTGACCGCGCGCGGCTACCGGTTCGCCACCCCGGCCGACGACGACCTGGTGGACCTGCTGGCCCTCGCCGGTGACCACTTCGGGCCGGACTGGGCCTGCACGATCCGGGCCTGCCTGACCGCGGGCACCCCGCTCGACCGGATCGTCGTGGCCCGCGACCCCGGGGGCCGGACGGTCGGCTGGGCCATGCACGGGGCGTTCGACTCGGTGGACGAACGGTTCGGGCCGATCGGCGTGCTGGAGGAGCTGCGCGGCACCGGACTCGGCGAAGTCCTGCTCCACCTGGTCCTGGAGCGGATGCGGGCGCTGCGCGCGCACTCCGCCTGGTTCCTGTGGACCGGCGCCCAGTCCCCGGCGGGCCACCTCTACCGCAAGAGCGGCTTCACCACGACCCGGGTCTTCAGGGTGATGCGCAGGGAGGCCGCCCGGTGACACCGTCACTGAGCCGTCGTCACTTCGCGCTCGGCCTGCCCGCCGCGCTCCTCGCCTCCGGCTGCGCCGCCCCGCACCGGGGGACCGGGCGGCCCGGCGACCCGGTCGTCCTCACCCTGCTCTCCCACTACGCGAGCGGGGAGCTCAAGAAGGCCCTCCAGGAGCCGGTGGACGAGTGGAACGCCCTGCACGACCGGGTCAAGGTACGGACGAAGGCCGTCGAGTTCACCGACCTGCTGACCACCGTCATGGTCCGGCAGGCCGCGGGACAGGGCACGGACATCCTGCACCCGTACTGCCTGTGGAACGGCCAGCTCGTCCGCGCCGGGGTGCTGCGGCCCGCACCGCCCGAGCACGCCGCGGAGATCAGCCGCGGTTACGGCACCGCCGCGGTCGGCTCCGCCTCGGTCGAGGGCAGGGTCTACGGCTACCCCACCGAGATGCAGACGTACGCCCTCTACTACAACCGGCGGCTGCTGCGCGCGGCCGGCGTCGACGGCCCGCCGCGCACCTGGCCGGAGCTGGAGGAGGCCGCCTACCGGACCGCCCGGCGGGACCGGTACGGCAACACGCTGGTCCAGGGATTCGGCCTGTCGACCTTCGACGACTCCACGACCGTCGGCCAGACCCTCGCCCTGCTCAACGCCGCCGGCGGGCGGTTCGTCTCCGCCGACGGCAGACGCACCGCCATCGACTCGCCGACCGGCCGCGCCGTGTTCGACCTGGAGCGCCGCCTCGTCGACAGGGGCGCCAGCGCCCCCGGCGTCAACGTCTACCAGGCGTTCGCCTCCGGACAGGTTGCCATGGTGATCAGCGCCGGCTGGTGGACGGCGAACCTGAAGGCACTGATGGGCCCCGCCTACCGCGACGTCGGCGTCGCCCCCGTGCCCCTCCCCGAGTCCGGCGGCAGACGCGCCACGCTCTCCACCGGCTTCATGCTCGGCGTCAACACCGCCAGCGAACACCCTCACGAGGCCTGGGAGTTCCTGCACTGGCTCAACACCGAGAAAGTGCAAGGCACCACCCGGATGAGCGCCCTGCAGGCATCGGTCGGCTCCCTGACCGGCCGAGCCGACGACATGCGCAGGCTCCTCGGCACCGGCGGCGACCCGAACCTGCACGCGTTCCTGGACGCGCTGGCCTACGCCGTACCCGAACCGAACGTGCCCGGCGCCCAGCAGGCCAAGTCGCTGCTGCGCAAGAACATCGAGGCCCTGTGGACCGGTCAGCAGACGGTCGACGAGGCCCTGCGCGCCACCCGCCGCCAGGTCGACCAGGAGGTGGCGCGCTCATGGTGAACGCCACCCTGGCACCGCAGCCCACGAAACGGGCGGCGCGCGACGGGTCCACCGCCCTCGGAGTCCGTGTCCGCGCCCGGCACCGGCGCCGCCAGGCCGCCGTCGCCTACCTCTTCCTGGCGCCGACCCTGCTGTTCTACTCCGTCTTCCTCGCCCTGCCCCTCGGCTTCGCGGTGCTCCTGTCGACGTCCCGCTGGGCCGGGTTCGACCTCGGCGACATCGACCCCGTCGGCCTGGACAACTTCGCCGGCCTCTTCGCCGACGGCTCCACGTTCCTGGTGCCGGTCCTCACCAACACGCTGCTCTTCGCCCTGGGCACCGTCGCCCTCGCGCTCGCCGGCTCGGTGCTCGTCGCCACCTGCATCGACAAACTGCGGTTCCAGGGGCTGTGGCGCACCCTGTACTTCCTGCCGATCGTCACCACCGTCGTCGCCGTCGGCAACGTCTGGAAGTACATGTACCAGCCGGGCGGCCTCGTCAACGGCGTCCTCAACGCCGTCGGCCTCGGCTCGGTGGCCTTCCTCCAGGACCCGGACACCGCACTGCCCGCCGTGGTGGTCGTCCAGGCCTGGGCCTCCGTCGGCTCGGCGATCCTGGTCCTGACCGCCGGGCTGAAGTCCATCCCCGAGTCGTACTACGAGGCCGCCGCCCTCGACGGCGCCGGGCCCGCGACCGTCTTCTGGCGGATCACCGTGCCCCTGCTGCGGCCGTCCCTGCTGTTCGTGTGCGTCACCCAGTTCCTCACCGGCCTCCAGTCCTTCGCCCTGATCATCGTGATGACCAAGGGCGGACCCGGGGACGCCACCGACGTGGCCGCCCTGGAGATGTACCGGCAGGCCTTCTCCTACGGCGACTGGGGCACCGCGAGCGCCGCCGCCTTCGTGCTGTTCGCGGTGGTCCTCGCGGTCACGCTCGTGCAGTTGTGGCTCTTCCGGCGCAAGGGGGAGGACGCGTGATCCGCCGCCGTTTCCCGTGGCTGTCGTATCTGCTGGTGGTCACCGGCGCGGTGCTCACGGTGGTGCCGTTCGCCGACATGCTGATGACGTCCTTCAAGGGACCCGACGAGGCGGGCACACTGCCGTACCGGTTCCTGCCGAAGGCGTTCGACCTGTCCAACTACCGGGCGGCGATCCACCAGCTCGACCTGCCGGTGCTCTTCCGCAACAGCGTCGTCGCCACCGCCACGATCACCGGCTCGGTGCTGCTCACGTCGTCGCTCGCGGGCTACGCGCTCGCCAAACTCCGCTTCCCCGGACGGGACTTCGTCTTCCGGCTCGTGCTGTCGACGATGATGTTCCCGCCGTTCCTCTTCTTCGTCCCGCACTTCCTGATCCTGGTGCACTGGCCGCTGGCCGGCGGCAACGACCTGCTCGGGCGCGGCGGCGCGGGACTGACCGTCAGCATCGTGGCGCTCGCCATGCCGTTCCTCGTCAGCAGCTTCGGGATCTTCCTGACCCGCCAGTTCATGGTCTCCATCCCGGACGAGGTCCTGGAGGCCGCGCGCATCGACGGCGCCGGCGAGTTCGCCGTGTGGTGGCGGATCGTCGTCCCGCAGACCAAGCCGGTCCTGGTCACCCTCGGCCTGCTCACCTTCGTCGACGCCTGGAACGAGTACATCTGGGCCCTGCTCGTCTCCACCGCCGACCCGGACGTGATGACCCTGCCCGTCGGCATCCAACTCCTCCAGGACTACGTCGACCCGACCCGCACCCTGCCCATCGTCATGGCCGGACTGGTCCTGAGCGTCCTCCCGGTGCTCGTCCTCTTCCTGCTGCTCCAGAAGTACTACATCAGGGGCGTCATGCTCAGCGGCCTCAAGTGAGGGCATCCCGCGGGCGGCCGGACGGCCGCGGGCGAAGGCGACACGGCGAGCCGCCGGACGGTGCCGGAGCGGCGGTGGGCCGCCCGGGTGGGGCGGCGGGCGGCGCCGGTCACGCGTGAGCCGGGCGGCGCCGCACGGCGCCCACCGTCACAGGCCGCGCCAGACGTTGTCGAACGCCGCGTCCTCGATCTCCCTCCGCTGGCGTACGGCGGCCAGTTCCGTCACGGCGTCGTCCACCGCGGCCACCACCGTCACGATCGCGTCGGAGACCGCACTCGCGAGGTCCTTCGCCGCCTCGTCCCGGATCCCGACCGCGGCGGCGAGGGCGGCGAGCACCGGCTCGCCCGACGCCCAGCGCTCGTGCGCCCGTGCCCGCTCGGGCGAGTCCGCGGCCTCCGTCCGACCGGTCGGCAGCGACAGCCAGCGCCGCCGCTGCTGGGCGACGGTCCCGTCCGCCTCCAGCGCCTCCAGATAGACGCCGCCCAGGCCGCGCCCCCGCCGCCACAGCCAGTCCTCGACCGACTCGTACGGCGTCTCACGCCGCAGCGCCGCCACCGCCTCGTCGAGCAGCCGGTCGTCCGTCCCGCCCGCCGGAGCGGGCACGACGAGCTCGTCGTCGAGCGTGACCGCCCCGGCGTCGATGAGGTCGACCAGCTCGGCTCCCGCGAGCGCCAGCGAGAGGTCACCCTGCTCGACGGGCCGCGCGGCGGCGTCGTACACGGTGACGAGGAACAGGTCCCGGGGTGTGGTCATGACGGACTCCCCAACAGAGACGACGAGGGCATCAGAGGTATCTGAAGCACTACAGGTACCAGAGGTACGCAATGGTGTCAGGGACAACGACGGCGCCGGCGGATTCGATGCCCGGTCGGACGCCGCCGCCCGTGCCGTACCACCACCATGTGCCGTCGGCGGGCGCCCCGCAGCACGACGTGCGCGCGCCGGGCCCCGGGCGCCGGTCCGCGCCGCCGGTGCGGCTCCCGGACGCGCGATAGGCTGCTGCGCGATCAGCAGGGTGACGTCGGCCGGAGGTGGATGGGCATGACCGCGCACGCCGAGCCGTCGGCCGCCGTCGGCGCGGGCGGCCGGGACAGCCGGCTGGGCCCGCTGATCATCACCCTCTTCGCGCTGTACGCGCGCCGCGAGCACAACTGGCTCTCCGTCGCCTCCGTGATACGCCTGATGGCCGACCTCGGCGTGGAGGGGCAGGCCGTGCGTTCTGCGGTCTCCCGGCTGAAGCGGCGCGGGGTACTGCGCGGGGAGCGCCACGAGGGCGCCGCCGGGTACGCCGTCTCCGAGGACACGCTGGAGGTGCTGGAGGACGGAGACGTGCGCATCTTCGAACGGAACCGGGCAGGGGCCGGCGACGGCTGGCTCGTCGTGGTGTTCTCCGTGCCCGAGTCCGAGCGCGACAAGCGGCACGCCCTGCGCACGGCCCTCACCCGCCTCGGCTTCGGCACCGCCGCCCCGGGCGTGTGGGTGGCGCCCGGCATCCTGGCCGACGAGACCCGCCGCACCCTCCAGCGCCTCGGGCTGACGCCGTACGTCGACATCTTCACCGGCGACCACTTCGCCTTCGGTGACCTGTCGGCGAAGGTCCGCGAGTGGTGGGACCTCGACGAGCTCGCCGCGCTCTACGCGGACTTCCTGGAGCGGTACCGGCCGGTGCGCGAGCGCGCGGCGGCGGGTGCGGTCCCGGCCCGGGAGGCGTTCGGGATCTATCTGCCGATGCTCACCGAATGGCGCCGGCTCCCGTACCGCGACCCCGGACTGCCGCTGTCCCTGCTGCCGCCGGGCTGGAGCGGCGACACCGCAGGCGCGCTCTTCGAGGAGCTGGACAGGACCCTCCGGGAGCCCGCCCGCGCGCACGCCCTGGCGGTCATACACACGGGTTAGGACACCCGGGCCCGGCACCTTGCACCCGGTCCCCGGCACCCTGCATCCGGCACCCTGCATCCGGCACCCGTCCCGGGCCTACGGCCTGACCAGCCGTTCCTCCGGGATCACCGCCACGCCGAGGATCTCGATCAGCGCCTCCGGCTGCCAGAGCGCGGTGCAGCCGATGCCGGCCATCGCCGGGTACACCGGCCCCGCCAGCTCCCGCCACACCTTGCCGATCTCCTTGCCGTGGGCCTGGTAGCCGGGGATGTCGGTGAGGTAGATCGTCACGCTCACCAGGTCCGCGGGCTCGCCCCCGGCCGCCCGCAGCGTGGTCAGCACGTTGCCGAACGCCTGCCGGAACTGCTCGACGATCCCGCCCGGAACGATCTTCATGTCGGCGTCCAACGCGGTCTGACCGCCCAGGTACAGCGTGTTCCCGGCGAGCGTTCCGTGCGAGTAGCCGCTCGGCGCGGGCAGGTCGGGCGGGTTCACGGCGACGGGAGTCATCAGGCCTCCGGTTCGGTCGGGTTTGGCGCCGGCCGCACGGCCGGTCGTATTGACAATAAATGACGGCCGTGAAAAATACGAGATAGAGCGCGCGGTCCGGATCCGGACCCCCGCGAGCCCACGGAAACGGAGTCGATTCCATGGAGCCTGACCTCGGCAAGTACCGGCTTGAGGGCGACAACGCGATGTACCGGCCGGCCAGCGGCATCGTCGCCCCGGTCGTGACCCGGGCCGGCCGGGAGGACGTCAACACCGCCGACTCGGGCGGCGCCGTCCGCGTGTCGGGCGTCAGCGCCGGGCAGACCCCGGCGCGCCGCCTGTGGTACGGCAAGGTCAGCAACGAGCCGGGCTACCGCTCGGTCTCCCACCACCACGGCGAGGCCGAGACCGGCGGCTACGTCCTGTCCGGCCGGGCGCGGATCTACTTCGGCGAGAAGTTCGAGGACTACCTCGACATGGAAGAGGGCGACTGGGTCTTCGTCCCGCCCTTCATGCCGCACGTCGAGTGCAACCTGTCCCGGTCCAGGCCCCTGGTGTGGATGACCACCCGGACCCCGGGGAACATCGTGGTGAACCTCCCCGACGTGGCCGACGCCGACCTGCGCGACTGGCTGAACCGGTGACCGCCGCTCCGACCGGATCCGCCGGCCCCGCCGGTCCGACCGGCACCACCGTCCCCGCCGACTCGTCCGACGGGACCGCCCCGACCTCCGCGATCGTCACCGCCGCCCTCACCCTCAAGCCCGCCCCGCCCGAGCACTTCGACCTCGCCTTCACCGCCACCACCCAGCCGTGCCCCTGGCCCAAGGCCTACGGCGGCGACCTCGTCGCCCAGGCCGCCGCCGCGGCGATGCGCTCGGTGACCGACGGCAAGACGCTGCACTCCACGCACAGCTACTTCCTGCGCCCGGCCGACATCGGCGCGGAGGTCCGCTACGAGGTCGAGGTGCTGCGCGACGGCCGCGGCTACAGCACCCGCCAGGTGCGCGGCTACCAGAACGGCAAGGTCCTGTACGTCTGCCTCGCCAACTTCGCGGCGGGGGAGCCGGGTTCGTCCTTCCACACCGAGTTCGCCGGTGACGTGCCCGGCCCCGAGACCCTGCCCGCCTCGGCCGCCTACCTCGCCGAGCGCACCGGCGGCACCATGACCACCGGGTCCAAGGCCTACTGGAGCGCGGGCCGCGGCTTCGACATGCGGCACGTGCCCGGCCCCGTCTACCTCACCGTCGACGGCGAGCGCCTGCCCCACCAGGCCGTCTGGGTAAGGCCGTTCGACGCGCTCCGTCCCGTCGAGGGCCTCACCGACGCCCAGCGCGACCTCGCCGCCCTCGCCTACGTCTGCGACTACACCGTCCTCGAACCCGTCCTGCGCGTCCTCGGCCTGGCCTGGGCCGACCCCGGCCTGGTCACCGCCAGCCTCGACCACGCCATGTGGTTCCACCGTCCCGCACCGGTCGGCGACTGGCTGCTCTACGCCCAGGAAGCGGTGGCCGCCGACGCGGGTCGCGGACTGGGCAGCGGTCGCTTCTTCACCCGCGACCACCGCCACCTGGCCACCGTGGTCCAGGAGGGCATGATCCGTCCCGCCTGAGCCGCCCGCCGCACACCACCGGCGGGCTCCCGGAAGGAACCCCGCGTTGGCTCTTCCGCTCTCACCCACCTCGCACCTGGACACCTTCGCCCGGGACCACCTCCCGCCCGCCGGACAGTGGCCCACCCTCGAGTTCACCACCCCCGAACTGGCCTACCCGGAACGCCTCAACGCGGCCGGCGAGCTCATCGACGCGGCCGTCGAACGGTACGGCCCCGCCCGCCCCGCCCTGCGCACCCCGGCCGGGGAACTGTGGACGTACGGCGAACTGCTCACCCGCGCCAACCAGGTGGCCCAGGTGCTGACCGCGGACCTGGACCTGGTGCCGGGGCAGCGCGTGCTGCTGCGCGCGCCCAACACCCCCTGGACGGTGGCCTGCTGGCTCGGGGTCCTGAAGGCCGGCGGGGTGGTGGTCACCACGATGGCCGCGCTCCGTGCCCGCGAGATCGTCCCGATCGCCGAACACACCCGCCCGGCGCTCGCCCTCGTGGACCACCGCTTCACCGACGAGGTCCGCACCGCACTGCCCGGCCTGACGGTGGTCGCGTACGGCGGGACCGGCGACGGCGACCTGGTGGCCCGCTGCGCCGCGAAGTCCGGCGAGTTCACCAACGTCGACACCGCCGCCGACGACGTGGCACTGCTCGGCCCGACCTCGGGCAGCACGGGCGTCCCGAAGATCACCATGCACTTCCACCGGGACATCCTGTCCATCGACAACACCTTCGGCCGGCACGTCCTGCGGCTGCGCCCGGACGACCTGGTCGCCTGCACCGCGCCGTTCGCCTTCACCTTCGGCCTCGGCATGCTCGTCGTCTTCCCGCTGCGGGCCGGCGCCTGCGCCCTTCTCGCGGAGACGGCGACCCCGCCCCAGCTCGCCGGTCTCGTCGAGGACCACGGCGTCACCGTCCTCGCCACCGCGCCCACCGCCTACAAGGCGATCGTCCGCGCCCGCATGGAACGCCGGCTGGGCAGTCTGCGGACCGGGGTGTCGGCCGGCGAGCACATACCGCTCACCGTCTGGACGGAACTGCGCGACCGCATCGGCCTGAAGGTGATCGACGGCATCGGCGCGACCGAGCTGCTCCACATCTTCATCTCGGCCGCCGGAGACGACATCAGGCCCGGTGCCACCGGCCGTCCGGTGCCCGGTTACCGGGCCACGATCCTCGGCCCGGGCGGCGAGGAGCTCGGCCCGGGGGAGCCGGGGCGGCTCGGCGTCATCGGCCCGGTGGGCTGCCGCTATCTCGACGACAAACGGCAGCAGGACTACGTCGTGGGCGGCTGGAACGTCACGGGCGACATCTTCCACCGGGACGAGGACGGCTACTTCCACTACCACGCCCGCAGCGACAACATGATCGTCTCCTCCGGGTACAACATCGGCGGTCCCGAGGTGGAGGCCGCCGTCGACACCCACCCGGACGTCGTCGAGTCGGCGGTCGTGGCCCGGCCCGACCCGGAGCGCGGCTCGGTCGTCTGCGCCTTCGTCGTACTGCGCGAGGGCGTCACCGGGGACGCGGAGAAGGCCAAGGAGATCCAGGACCACGTCAAACAGGTCCTGGCGCCCTACAAGTACCCACGGGACGTGCGCTTTCGCGACTCCCTGCCGCGCAACACCAGCGGAAAGCTCCAGCGGTTCGCGCTGCGCAGGATCATCGAACAGGAACAGGCCGCCGAGGCCCTCGCCGAGCCGGTCGCCGACCCGGTCGCCGAGCAGTGAGAGGAACTCCGGTGAAAATCGCGATCATCGGCGGTGGCCCGGGCGGGCTCTACCTCGCGGCCCTGATGAAGCAGCTGGACCCCGCCCACGAGATCACCGTGTGGGAACGCAACGCCCCCGACGACACGTTCGGCTTCGGCGTGGTCTTCTCCGACGAGACGCTCGGCGGCATCGAGAACGCCGACACCGTCTTCGCCGAGGCCATGGCCCGCCGCTTCGCCCGCTGGACGGACATCGACATCCACTACCGGGGCGAGAGCCACACCGTCGGCGGCCAGGGCTTCGCCGCCATGAGCCGCAAGGACCTCCTGCGCCTGCTCCAGCGGCGCTGCCGCGACCTGGGCGTCACCCTGCACTTCTGCACCCCCGCGCCCGAGGCGGCCGGACTGCGCGCCGCCCACGACCTCGTGGTCGGCGCGGACGGTGTCAACTCCGCCGTGCGCACGGCCCACGCGGACGCCTTCGGCCCCTCGCTCGACCGGCGCCACAGCAAGTACATGTGGCTGGGCACGGACCGGGTCTTCGAGGCCTTCCAGTTCTTCGTCAAGGAGACGGAGTGGGGGGTGGTGCAGGTGCACGGCTACCCGTACTCGGACGCCGGCTCGACGTTCATCGTGGAGATGCACGAGGACGTCTGGCGCCGGGCGGGCTTCGACGCCACCGAGGACACGGTGTTCGCGCCGGGCGCCTCCGACGAGCAGGCCGTGGCGCGGATCCGTGAGCTGTTCGCCGCCGAACTCGACGGACACCGGGTGTTCGCGAACAACTCCAAGTGGCTGAACTTCACGACCGTGCGCAACGAGCGGTGGCACCACGGGAACCTGGTCCTGATCGGCGACGCCGCCCACACCGCCCACTTCTCCATCGGCTCCGGCACCAAACTGGCCATGGAGGACGCCCTCGCCCTCGCCGCCTGCCTGCACGAACACCCGGACGCCGAGAGCGCGTTGACCGCCTACGAGAGCGAGCGGCGGCCGGTGGTGGAGTCCACCCAGCGGGCCGCGCAGGCCTCACTGGAGTGGTTCGAGAACATCGGCATGTACGCCCGCCAGGAGCCCACCCAGTTCTGCTTCAACCTCCTCACCCGCTCCCGCCGCATCACCTACGACAACCTGCGCACCCGCGACGCCGAGTTCGCCGAACGCGTCGACACCGCCTTCGCCGCGGCACAGGGGCTGAGCGGCCGGGCCCCCGCCATGTTCCAGCCGTTCCGCATCGGCGGTCTTGAGCTGAAGAACCGGGTGATCGTCTCCCCGATGGACATGTACTCCGCCGTCGACGGGGTCCCCGGGGACTTCCACCTCGTCCACCTCGGCTCGAAGGCCATGGGCGGGGCGGGCCTGGTGATGACCGAGATGGTCTGCGTCTCGCCCGAGGGCCGGATCACCCCCGGCTGCACCGGCCTGTGGAACGACGCGCAACGCGACTCCTGGACCCGCGTCGTGGACTTCGTGCACGCCAACAGCACCGCCCGCATCGGCCTCCAGCTCGGCCACTCCGGCCGCAAGGGCTCGACCCGCCTGATGTGGGAGGGCATGGACGAACCGCTCCCGGACGGCAACTGGGAGACCGTCGGCCCCTCCCCGCTGCCCTACGGCCCCGGCTCACCCGCGCCGCGCGAACTCACCCGCACCGACCTGGACCGGATCAGGGCCGAGTTCGTCTCGGCGGCCCGGCGCGGCGCGGACGCCGGCTTCGACCTCCTCGAACTCCACTGCGCCCACGGCTACCTGCTCTCCTCGTTCCTCTCGCCGATCGCCAACCACCGCACCGACGCGTACGGCGGTCCGCTGGAGAACCGGCTCCGCTTCCCGCTGGAGGTCTTCGACGCGGTCCGCGCCGCCTGGCCCGCCGACCGCCCCATGATCGTGCGGATCTCCGCCACCGACTGGATGCCGGACGGCAACACCGAGCACGACGCCGTCGAGATCGCCCGCGCCTTCGTCGCCCACGGCGCGGCCGGCGTCGACGTCTCCACCGGCCAGGTCACCAAGGACGAGAGGCCCGCCTACGGCCGCTCCTACCAGACCCCCTTCGCCGACCGCATCCGGCACGAGGTCGCCGCCGCCACCGGCGCGGCGGTCATCGCCGTCGGCGCCATCGCCTCCTACGACGACGTCAACTCCATCCTTCTGGCCGGCCGCGCCGACCTGTGCGCCCTGGGCCGTACCCATCTGTACGACCCGCACTGGACCCTGCACGCGGCGGCCGAGCAGGAGTACGCGGGGGCCGCCGCCGAGTGGCCCGCCCCGTTCCGGGCCGGCCGCCGCAGGCCGCCGACCGCGCGCACCGACGCCGTACGTCCCCGCCTGTCGCTGCTGCGGGCCGGGCAGGCGGGGGAGAGCGTCCATCTGCGCTGGAAGCCCGCGGGCGAGGGGCTGCCGGCGGTGCGGTGAGGACCGGCGGGTCAGGCGGTGCCCGAGTCCCGGCTCCGCGCCGCGGTGAGCGGCAGGGTGACGGTGAACCGGGTGTCGCCGGGGGCGCTCTCCACCTCGATCCGGCCATGGTGCGCCTGGGTGATCGCGGCGGCGATGGCCAGTCCCAGCCCGGCCCCGCCCGCGGCGCCCGGGGTGCGGGAGCGGGAGGCGTCGCCCCGGGTGAAGCGGTCGAAGACGGTCGGCAGGAGGTCGCCGGGGATGCCCGGGCCGTCGTCGTGCACGCGGATCGCGCAGTGCCCGTCCGCCGTCTCCACCGTGACGGTGATCCGCGTCCCGGCGGGGGTGTGCGTCCGGGCGTTGGCCAGCAGGTTGGCGACCACCTGGTGCAGCCGGGACGGGTCGCCGGTCACCGTGGCGGGTGCGTCCAGGCACAGCACCAGCTGCCAGTGGTGGCCCGCCCCCGCGGCCCGGGCGTCCCACACCGCGTCCCCGACCAGGGTCGCCAGGTTCACCTCCACGGCCTCCAGCGGCCTGCCCTCCTCCAGCCGGGCGAGCAGCAGCAGGTCCTCGACCAGGCCCGTCATCCGTGCCGACTGGTCGGAGACCCGGCGCCAGGCCAGCTCCGGCTCGATCTTCCGGGAGTCCACGCCCATCAGCATCAACTCGGCGTACCCGGCGATCGAGGCGAGCGGGGTGCGCAGCTCGTGGCCGGCGTCGGCGAGGAAGCGCCGCATGTGTTCCTCGGCCCGCTGCCGTTCGGACAGGGACCACTCCACGTGGTCGATCAGCCGGTTCAGCGCGACGCCGACCTGACCGGCCTCGGTGCCCGGATCGGTGTCCGCCGCCGGCACCCGGGTGAGCCCGCTCACCTCGCCCCGGTCGAGCGGTACGTGCGAGACCTCGACGGCGGTGGCGGCGACCCGCCGCAGCGGCCGTAGCTGCCGCCGGACCGCCACGGCCGACACGGAACCCGCGAGGACCAGCCCGACCCCGGCGATGCAGGCCTCGATCACGACCAGGGAGTCGATCATGTGCTGGACGCCGTCCACGGGCAGCCCGGCCAGCATGGCGGTGCCGCTCTCGGTGACGGCGGTCAGCCGGTAGGTGCCGAGGCCCGGAACCGTCCGGGTGTGCAGGGTGCCGTCCGCCGGGATGCCGCCCAGGGCGGCGCGCTGGGCCGCGGTCAGGGAGCGCGGGCCCTGGTCGGTCACCACCTCGGCCGTGGCGATCTTCTCGCCGGTCATGAGCGCGGCCAGGGTGCCGGTGTGCTGGCCGCGCTCGTTGAGGAAGCCGAGGCTCGCGCCGGGCGGCGCGTGCTCCCGGCCGCCCTGGCTGTGCTCGGCGGCGTCGGTGACCCGCTGGTCCAGGTCCCGGATCAGGTAGTAGCGCTGGACCAGCACGGTGGCCACGGCCATCGCCGTGCACACGGCGGCCAGGGTGAGGGAGTGGACGAGGACCATCCGCACCCGCAGCGAGCGCCCGCGCAGCCGGGTGAGGGCCCGCCCGAGAGCCGTCATCCCTCGTCGTCCGCCGCTCTGATGACGTACCCGGAGCCGCGCACGGTGTGGATCATCGGCCGGCGCTCCTTGTCGATCTTCGCGCGCAGACCGGAGACGTACACCTCCACCAGGTTCCCGCCGCCGTCGAACGAGCTGTTCCACACGTGGTCGAGGATCCGCGTCTTGCTGAGCACCTGGCGGGGGTGGTCCATCAGGAACAGCAGGAGGTCGAACTCCTTCGCGGTGAGCGTGACCGGCATGCCGCCCCGGCGTACTTCGCGGGTCCGCTCGGCCAGCACCAGGTCGCCGAGGACCCGTACCCCCTCCTCCGCCGCGGCGGACCCGCCGGCCCCGGAGCGGCGCAGCAGCGCGCGCAGCCGGAGCATCACCTCCTCCAGGGAGAAGGGCTTGGTCACGTAGTCGTCGGCGCCGGTGGCGAGCCCGTCCAGCCGGTGTTCCACGGCGTCCCGGGCGGTCAGCATCAGCACGGGCAGCCTGGCGTTCTCGTACCGCAGCCGGCGCAGCACCTGGATGCCGTCCAGGTCCGGCAGCATGCCGTCCAGCACGACGGCGTGCGGTCCGCGGGCACGGGCGGCGCGCAGTGCGCCGTACCCGTCGCGCGCCACGAGCGGCTGCCAGCCCGCCGCGCTGACGGCGACCGAGAGCAGTTCGGTCAGCTCCGGCTCGTCGTCGACGATCAGCACCCGGATCTCGCCCGGGGCCGGTGTGGGGGTGTCAGACATGGGCGGATGCTCTCGCGACGGCCTGTACGTGACCTGTGGAGGCCGTCGACGGGGTGCCGCGGACCCCACGAAAGGGCCCCGAACGCGTGACACCCCCCATAGGAGCCAGATCACATCCTATGCAGCTTCGTAGGAATGGAACGCCCTGAACTGCCTGTAAGGCATATATAAGCGGGCAATTCGGTCATTGGTTCCTAAGTCGGGTAGTACGTCACATCATTGCGGCCCGCCGCGGCTCCCGCTAACCATTGCTGTCGTCGCCGGGAGACGGGCGACGGGCCGAGCGGACACCCGCCGGACCCGCCCCCTCCCGCCGGTAGTACGGGCTCCGCCCACCGCCGCCGCGCACCGCGGCCGGCGCCGACGCCGTCCCCCACCGGAGAGTTGCTTTCACATGACCACGATCAACCGCACCCGCATCGCCCGCCTGCGCACCCTCGGCCTCACCGGCCTCGTCACCACGGGTGCCGCTGCCGCCGCCCTCACCCTGATGCCGGCGAACGCACAGGCCGCCGAGATGACGCAGGCGCACACCTCGACCGCGGTCACGGCCTCCTCCGGCGACAGCAGCCGCACCGCCTCCCACAAGGCCGGCTACGGCAACAACCTGGACGGCTGGATCAAGCAGTCCCTGCAGATCATGAAGTCCAAGGGCATCCCGGGCAGCTACGACGGCCTGAAGCGCAACATCATGCGCGAGTCCGGCGGCAACCCGAGCGCCCAGAACAACTGGGACGTCAACGCGCAGAAGGGCACCCCCTCCAAGGGTCTGCTCCAGGTCATCGACCCCACCTTCAACGCGTACCACGTCGCCGGCACCTCCGGCAGCGTCACCGACCCGGTCGCCAACATCACCGCCGCGGCCAACTACGCCGCCCACCGGTACGGCTCCATCGACAACGTCAACTCCGCGTACTGACCGGAGCACGGATGTCGAGCGGGCCGAGCAGCGGCCCGCCCCGGACTCGGGACCGAGTCCGGCGGGCAGCCGGCCCCTACGGCTCGCGGTGCTCGTGCGAGGCCTGCTCCAGGGCCGCGGCCTCCGCCTCGGCGATGCGGGTCTCCGCCTCGACATCGATCGAGCGGGTCAGCAGCCAGTACAGCAGCGCCGACACCGGCAGCCCGATGAACAGGGAGATGTCGGCGCCGTCGAGGGCCTCGGCGGCGGGCCCGACATAGAGGGTGCCGACCGAGAAGAACGGGATCATGACGGCGAAGCCGACCAGGTACGAGATGATCCCCTGCCAGCCCCAGCGGCCGTAGATGCCGTTCGGCTTGAAGATCTCGGCGATCGCGTAGTGGCCCCGGCGCACCACGTAGTAGTCCATCAGGTTCACGGACGTCCACGGGATGAACAGGTAGAGCACCAGCAACAGGAAGTTGTTGAAGTTCGTCAGGAAGTTGGACGTCGCCGCCAGCGCGCCGACCAGTGAGAGCGCGGCGGTCACCACGAGCGTGACCAGGCGGACGCCCAGGGTCGGCCGCACACGTCTGAACGAGTCGATGGCGCTGATCAGCGTCAGGGAACCGCCGTACATGTTCAGCGCGGTCACGGAGATCAGGCCCAGCGCGGAGAACAGCAGCACGATCGCGCCGAAGCCGTCGAAGACCTTGTCGCCGGCGGCGTTGATCGACGGGATCGTGTCGAAACCGGCGCCCGCCCAGGCGGCCAGCAGCGTGCCGAGCACCATCAGCCAGATGCCGCCGAGCGCCGAGCCGAAGTAGGTCCAGTAGAACGTCTTGCGGACGGTGACGTCCGGCGGCAGGTAGCGCGAGTAGTCCGAGACGTAGATGGCCCAGCTGATCTGGTAGCCGGCGACCACGCCGAACTGCGCCAGGAACGGCGTGGTCCTGAAGGCGCCGAGGTCGAACGAGCCCGCCGGGTAGTGCAGGGTGACCAGGATCCCGACGGTGAAGATCCCGAAGACCACCAGGAACGTGTAGGTCAGGAACCGCTCGGCCTTGTGGATGATGTCGTACCCCACCAGCGCCACGACCAGCCCGACCACCGTGACGACGATCACCCAGAGCTTCACGCCGCCGTGGATCGTGGTGTCCAGGGCCTGGCCGGCCAGCACGGTGTTGAACACGTTGAAGCCCGCGTACTGCACGTACGCGAACAGCCACACCAGCAGCGCCCCGACATAGCCGAACTGCGGGCGGGACTGGATCATCTGCGGCAGTCCCAGCTGCGGCCCCTGGGCCGAGTGGAACGCCATGAAGAACGTGCCGATCAGCGTGCCCGCGACGATCGCCAGCAGCGACCAGATCAGGTTGCCGCCCTCCGTGATGCTGATCAGCCCCACGGCCAGGGTGGCGATCTGCGCGTTGGACATGAACCACAGCGGACCCAGGTGCCACAGCTTGCCGTGCCGCTCGTCCAGCGGCACGTAGTCGATGGACCGGACCTCCAGACCGCTCACCCGCGGTTCCGCCGATGTGCTCATGGCACCTCCCAGGGGCCGGTCCGTCGCTCTGACCTCATTCTTCCCCCGGACGCAGCCCGATGAGGCATGCGGAATTCACGTTCCGTACAACGGAAGGCACACCTCGCGTGCGGCACTGTCGTCCTGCTCACCACCAGCCCTGTTGCCCTGCTCACATTCGGCCCCGAACCGGTCCCGTCGTGGCGGCCGTCATGTCGCAGGACGGACATTTTGTCTACGTTCGCAGGTCTGTGTCCCCTCGATCTGCGAAGGCTCCCGCCATGCTCAACCGAACCCTGTCCGTCGTGGCCACGGTGGTGACCCTGCTCGCCGGAGCCGCGCCGGCGGCCATGGCGGCCGACGCCGGCTCCGGCTCTGCCACCTTCCGCACCGCCGTCGAGGCGCAGGGCTCGGCCCGGGTGACCGCCGCCGTCCTCGACCTGGACGGCACGCGCCAGGAGCCCGTCGTCTACGGCGACGACACGCCGTACGACACGGCGAGCATCGTCAAGGTCGACATCCTCGCCGCCATGCTGCTGCACGCGCGGGACCACCGGCGCGCCCTCACCGCCCGGGAGAGCGCCGAGGCGCAGGTGATGATCCGCGACAGCGACAACACCGCGGCCACCGCCCTGTGGCGGGCCATCGGCGAGGCCCCCGGCCTGGCCTCGGCCAACAAGCGGCTCGGACTCACCTCGACCCAGGGCGGCCCCGGCGGCCTGTGGGGGCTCACCCGGACCACCGCGGCCGATCAGATACGACTGCTGCGCGCGGTCTTCGGCACCGGGACCACGCCCCTCGACGCGGCCTCCCGGAACCGCATCGGCACCCTGATGACGGAGATCGCCGCCGACCAGTCCTGGGGTGTCTCGGCCGCCGCCGACGCTGGGTGGGCGCTGAAGAACGGCTGGCTCATGCGCACCACCACCGGCCTGTGGGACATCAACAGCATCGGACGGATCACGGCCGGCGGGCACCACTACCTCGTCGCGGTCCTCTCCAACGGCAACGCGTCCATGCCGGACGGCGTGAACCTGGTGGAACGAGCCGTCCGCACCGCCGTCTCGGAGACCGCCGCGCACTGACTCCTCCGACTTCTCCGGCTCCGCTGACCCCCTTGGCCCACCGCAGCCCGCCCGCCGCCCGAAATGCACCTAACGTGCAGGAGAGGTGACGGAGGCCGGCAACGGGAGGCGCGGTGGCGGGTGCGGGCGGGCCGGCGGCCGGACGGGGCCGCGCGCGCCGGGCCCACGGCGCCCGTCCGGAGAGCCGGACCGCACGCACCGTCCGCATCCCGGGACGGGCCCGTGACCCGCGCGACCCGGCC
Source organism: Streptomyces sp. NPDC048278 (assembly GCF_040652195.1). Taxonomy (NCBI): domain Bacteria; kingdom Bacillati; phylum Actinomycetota; class Actinomycetes; order Kitasatosporales; family Streptomycetaceae; genus Streptomyces; species Streptomyces sp. NPDC048278. The sequence goes on along the minus strand of NZ_JBEZLP010000057.1, from coordinate 23,514 downwards.
CCGGCCGGCGCGGTCGTCGTCCCCGCCCTGCGGATCGCCGCCGCCTACGCCTGGCGGCTCATCGTGGTCGGCATCGTCGTCTACGGCGTCTTCGTCGTCCTCGGCCGCTTCCAGCTGATCGCCGTCGCCGTGTTCCTGGCCCTCGTCGTCACCTCGGTGCTGCGCCCGCTCGCCGACCTGCTGGCCCGGTGGCTGCCCAGGCCGCTGTCCGTGGCGGTGAGCCTGGTCGGCAGCATCTGCCTGTTCTTCGGTCTGCTGGCCCTGGTGGGCAACGCGGTCGCGCAGGAGTCGGCGACCCTGGCCGACGAGTTCCGCGGCGGCATCCACCGCATCGAGGTCTGGCTGCAGCGCCCGCCCTTCCGGCTCGGCCCGGGCGCCCTCGCCCGTCTCCAGCAGCAGATCGTCGACTACGTCCAGTCCCACCGCTCCAACCTGGTGAGCCGGGCGCTCAGCGGCTTCGGCACCCTCGTCGAACTGGTCACCGGAGGCGCGCTCGCACTCTTCACCTCGGTCTTCTTCATCCACTCCGGTGAACGGCTGTGGGCCTGGACGAGCAGCGAACTGCTGCCGGCCGGCGCCCGCGACGCCTGGGACCGGGCGGGGCGCGCGGCCTGGCGGACGTTCGCCGGATACACCCGCGGCATCATCATCGTGGCCGCCGCCAACGCCGTCCTCGTCGGTGTCGCCCTGGTCGTGCTCCGGGTGCCGCTCGCGCTGCCGCTCACCCTGCTGGAGTTCTTCGCCGCGTTCGTCCCGCTGGTCGGCTCACCGGTCGCGCTGAGCGTGGCCACGGTGGTGGCGCTGGCCGGGCGCGGCCCGCTCACCGCCGCCGCGGTCCTCGTGCTCATCGTCGTCATCGGCCAGCTGGAGGGGCATGTGCTGCATCCGCTGGTGATGAGCTGGGCGGTGCGGCTGCACCCCCTCGTCGTCGCCGTGTCGGTCATCGCCGGCAGCATCGTCGCGGGGGTGATCGGCGCCGTCGTGGCCGTGCCGTTCGTCTCCGTCGTCTGGGCGGTGGTGCGGGCCCTGCGCCCTGCACCGCCGCCCTGACCCCGGCGCCGGGGGCTCAGCCGTCCTGGGCGGGGCGACGGCCGCGCTTCGACGCGCGACGGCTCCGGGTGGACGGCTCGGAGCGTCCGGCGGTCTCCGGTCCGGCGGGCTCCGGCGCGGCGGTCTCCGGGGCGGCGGGCCGGCGGCCGGCGGAAGCGGGGCCGACGGTGGTGCCGGGGGTTCCGGCCACGGAGCGAGCGGGAGCGGTGGCGGCGGGGGTGCCGGACGGCGTCGCGGAGCGGGGTGCCGGGATGCCGTCGTCCCACGCCTCGTGCGCGCCGAACGGATCGGTCGCGCGGAACGGATCGGCAGGCCCGTCCGCGAGCAGGGCCGCCAGGTCGGGCGTGGCGCGCGCCTTGACGGTCGCGAGCGCCAGCGTGTCCTCGTCGGACCCGGCGCCGCTGCTCCAGGTGACGGTGCCCGGGAGCATGACCAGCGAGGTCGTGCCGGACTGCCCGGAGGACGGCCGCAGCTGGACCCGGATGCCGTGCCGGTCTGCCAGCCTGCCCACCACGAACAGGCCCATGTACTGGTAGACGTCGGCGTCCGCGGTCGGCGGGTTCGCCAGCTTGTGGTTGATCAGCGCGAAGTCCTCGGGCACGAGGCCGATGCCCTGGTCGTGGATCTCCACCATGATCCGGGTGTCCGGCAGCCGGGTCGCCGTGACCCGGACCGTCGAGCGCGGCGAGGAGAACGAGGTGGCGTTCTCCAGCAGCTCGGCGAGCAGATGCACCAGGTCGGTGACGGCGCGGCCGTGGATCTCGGCCTCCGGGATGCCCGCCAGCTCGATCCGCTCGTACTGCTCCACCTCGGAGGCCGCCGCCCGGACGACGTCGACCAGGGGAAGCGGGTGGTCCCACTGCTGGGTGGGCCGTTCGCCGCCCAGCACCAGCAGGTTCTCGCCGTTGCGGCGCACCCGGGTGGCCAGGTGGTCCAGCTTGAACAGGTTCGCCAGCTGTTCGGGGTCGGCCTCGCGCTCCTCCAGGTCGGTGATCAGGGCGAGCTGGCGCTCGATCAGCGACTGGTTGCGGCGGGACAGGTTGGTGAAGATCGTGTTGACGTTGCCGCGCAGCAGGGCCTGCTCGGCGGCCAGCCGGACCGCCTCTCGGTGCACATGGTCGAAGGCCCGGGCGACCTCGCCTATCTCGTCGGTGGTGGTGATCGGGATCGGCGCGACCCGGGTGTCCACCTGACCGGGCACGGCCTGCGACAACTGGGTGATCACCGCGGGAAGCCGCTGTTCGGCGATCTCCATCGCCGAGATGCTGAGCCTGCGCATGCCCCGGCTCATCGAGCGGGCCACCCACGCGGCGAGCAGCACGGCCGCCAGCACGGCGCCGAGCGCGGCCGAGCCGTTGGTGATCGCGTCGCGTCTGGCGTCGGCGGCGATGCTCCGTGCGTTGGCGAGGGCGGTGTCGGTGAGCTGGACCTCGATTCCGCGGTAGGCGTCGAAGGCGAGCGCGGAGGCGGCGAAGAACGACTCGGGCGTGATGCCCTGGGCGGCCAGCTGCCCGGTCGGGGTCCCGGCCGCGATCTCGCTGATCATCTTCGTCAGGGCCGGCGGTGTCACGAACGGCTGCCCGGCCGCCTTGGCCTCCTCGGCGGCCTTGGCGGTCTGCTCCGCCCCTTTCTTCTGCGCGTCCGCCAGTGCCGTCCGCAACCGGGTCATGTCCCCGGCGGTACCGGCGCCCGCGTACTCCTGAAGGCCCACCTGTTCCAGGTAGGCGTAGGAGCTGAACGAGCCGAGCTGGGTCTGCAGTTCGCCCTCGCCGAGCGTGTCGCGGTCCTCCACCAGCAGGTGCGTGCCGATGGCCCGCACCAGGGACTCGGCCGCCTGGGTCAGGGAGATGGCGTACAGGGTGCGCCCGAAGCTCGCCTGGTTGTTGCTGCCGAAGCCCAGTTCGTTCGAGAGCTCCATCAGCGGGTGCTGCACGGCGTGGTAGCTCTCCTCCGTCTGCACCCCCGTCGACTTGGCCGTGAACGCGTCGGCCCGCACCGTCGCCAGCTGCTTCTCGCCCGCCCGCACCAGCTCGATCCGCCGGAGGAGGCCCGCCGTCTTCGGCGCCCGGGCCACCGCCGCGTCGAACGCCTGCGCGTCGGCGTCGGTGACCTTGCGGGCCGCCAGCACGGCGGGCGCGTTCCGTTTGCCCTCCAGGAGCGGGATGACCGACACGTCGCGCTCGTTGATCGCGTCACTGGCGTAGGCGTTCGCCGCCTGCACCAACTCGGCCACGCGGACGGCGTCGTTGGCGTCCTGCAACGTGTCGACCGAGTTCTTCACCCGGATGCCGCCGAGGGCGAGCGCGACGAGCACGGGGATGAGAAGAATGGCCTGGAGGCGTCTTGCGACGCGCCAATTGCCGGTCAGGGGTCTGGACTTGGACAAGATCGTCCCACTTCACAACAGGGATGGCGTGCAGGGCTGAGCGCAGCCCGACGTTCTGTGGCCAAGTTTTAACACCCTGCGACCGGAATCGAGCGGTGTTTGAGTGAAGCGGTTTCTCCGAAATGGTACAAAGCTCAATCAAAACCATCGATGGTCAACGCACGGACCACGCAGTGGCCGGTCTGTGCCCGTCAGCTGTTCGGCCGACTGAACAGGCAGCGCTTGCCCGCCGGTCCTGCGGATCCGCCCCGGTCACTCCGGGGGCGTCGGCGTGTCCGGCGAGCGGTACATCGTCTGTACGTCGAGTTCCAGCTGCACCGTCGGACCCACCACCGCGATGCCACGGGCCAGCATGGACCGCCAGTTGAGGGTGTAGTCCTCCCGGTGCAGCTCGGCCGTGGCGAGCGCGGCGCAGCGCAGTTCCTCGCCGTAGCCGCCGTTGACCGTGCCCAGGTAGGTGGTGTCGAGCGAGACCGAACGGCTGACGCCGTGCATCGTCAGGGTGCCGAGGAGGGTCCACTTGCTGCCGCCCCGGTAGGCGAAGCGCGTGCCGGCGAAGTCGATGTACGGATACCGCTCGACGTCCAGGAAGTCCGCGGAGCGCAGATGGTTGTCCCGGGTCGTGTTCCCGGTGTTGATGCTCGACGCGTCGATGCGCACCCGGACCGTCGTCTGGCTCATGTCCGGGGCGACGCTGACCGAACCGTCGAAACGCTCGAACCGGCCGTGCACATGGGCCATGCCGACATGCTTGGCGATGAACCGGATCGCGGTGTGCGGCGGATCGAAGACCCAGCCCCCGGTCGGCGGCAGCGGCAGCTGCCGGGCCGGCAGCAGCCGGATGAGGGCGGGCGCCGGGCAGCTGTCGGCGACGACGTCGACGGTCTCCCGGTGCGGGTCCAGCCCCTCGGCGACGATCAGCACGCTGTAGCGCCCCGGCGGCAGGGCGGCCATGAAGAAGCCGAAGGGATCGGTCGTGCCCCGGGCCGTCACCTGGTGGGTGTCCAGCGCGGTGACCGTGACGTCGGCGCCGCCGAGCGGCTGGTCCACGGGGTCCAGGACGGTCCGGGCGACCCCGCCCGCACCGGGCGGCAGGGGCAGGGTGAGCCCCGCCGAACGGGCCGGGGTGTTCCTGGACCAACGGCGCCTGAGCAGCCCGAGGGCCATGCTGTTCACCTTTCGTGTCGCGTACATGGGAGAGATAGGGGAGAGGGGGGGAGAGGGAGTCATCGGGCGCGGCCCAGGATCCGCCGCAGCGCCTCGCCCAGCAGCTCCTCGGCGTTCGCGGCGGCGGCCGGGTGCCGGAAGGCCACGTATCCGTCCGGCCGCACCAGCAGGACGCCCGAGTCGGACACCTCGCTCAGCCGCGCCCAGTCGCCGTACGGGTCCTCGTACTCCTGGCCGGGGCCGACGACCACCGTGGCGATGTCGAGATCCTGGGCCGCCGCCGCCCGGACCCAGCCCTCGCCGCCGATACCGGTGAGCAGGGTGAACCGGCCCCCGCCGACGGTGTCCAGGGTGGACAGGGTGCGGGTGCCCGACGTGAGCCAGGCGTGCGGGAGTTTGGCGCCCGGCCGGGAGCTGGGCTGGTGGTGCAGCTCGGGGTCGCGGGCGAAGCCGGGGTCGGGGGTGCCGTCGGGGACGATCGCGTCCGAGGTGTAGCGCTGGTTGAGGTCGACGCCGTGCGCGTTGAACTCGTACACCTTGTGGGCGATCGCGTCCCGCAGCCGGGCCCGCTGCTTCCCGGCCGCCTCGGTGGACTCCTTGCGCGCGGCGATGTTGGCCCAGAGCTGCTCGGGAGTCTGCGGGGTGAGACCGTCGAGCGCCTCGAAGATCGGCGCGGTCTCGCCGATCGACTTGTTGGCGCGGGTGACGATCTGCCGCCCCACGGGCGCGCGTTCGGCGGTGTAGGTGTCGAGGAGGCCCGGGTCCGCGGTGCCGTCGAGGACCAGCTTCAGCTTCCAGGCCAGGTTGTACGAGTCCTGGATGGAGGTGTTCGAGCCGAGCCCGTTGGACGGCGGGTGCCGGTGCACGGCGTCACCGGCGCAGAAGACCCGGCCGTTCGAGTAGGTCTCGGCGTGCATCTCGTTCACCGTCCACGCCGAGGACGACCTGATGGTCACCGGTATCTCGTCGTCGCCGATCAACTGGCGGACGACGGACTCCGCGTACTCGGTGGTCAGGTCGGGGGCGCCCGCCGTGACGTCGTACCCCCACACGATCAGCCACTCCGTCCACGGCCGGACGCAGCGCACCAGGCCCGCGCCGATGCCGCCGACGGTCGCGCCCGGGGCCAGCACCCAGTACAGGGTGGACGGGCGGTGCGCGGTGTACCTGCTCAGGTCGGCGTCGAAGACGATGTTGATGCTGCCGGCCACGCCCATCTGGCCGCCCATCGGCAGCCCCGCGTCCTCGGCCACCTTCGAACGGCCGCCGTCAGCGCCGATGAGGTACTTGGCGCGGATCGTGTACGCGTCGCCGCGTACCCGGTCCTCGACGGTGACGGTCACCCCGTCCGCGTCCTGCGTGAACGACCTGTAGACGGTGCTGTAGCGGAGGACGGTGCCGCGGGCGACGGCTGCGTCGACCAGGACCGGCTCCATGAGGTGCTGTGGAATGTCACACATCACCGTCGGGCTCGCCAGCTCGTGCGCCGCCTGCACGAGGGGCTCGTTCCCCCAGGACCGCACCCGCCCCAGCTCCTCGCCGGCCAGGCTGGTGCAGAAGGTGGTGTTCCCCATCAGGTGTTGCGGGGTGGCCCGAGCCAGGGCCTCCTGCTCGACCCCGAGGTCGCGCAGGACCTCCATGGTGCGCTGGTTGGTGATGTGGGCGCGCGGTGTGTCGGCGAGCGACGCGTAGCGGGTGACGACCATGTTCGGTACGCCGTAGGTGCTCAGGGCCAGGGCGGCCGAGGCGCCGGCGGGGCCGCTGCCGACGATCAGGACGTCGGTCACGACATCGGTGTGCACGGGGAACTCCGGGGGGAAGGGACGGAAACCGACCGTTCAAGATCATGAAGCGGAGCGGACGTCCGCGGGTGTCTCAATCCGAGACACCCGGTGCACGGCGGAACCCGGCGGGACCCGCCGGTCGTTGCTCCTTCAACTGTTCCCGGTACGGTGAGGGGCGCCATGACCACCGCAGAGCATCCCCCCACGGCCGGCCTGCAGTCCCCGCCCCGCACCTCGCTCGGCCAACTGCGCCGGGCCCGCGCCCGCTTCCTCGCCGGGCACCCGCCGCCGGCGGACGTACCGGACGAAGTGGCGGCTGCCTGGCGACGCGCCCGTTTCTACGGCGTACGACCCGACACCGGTGCCGACACCGCTGCGGACGCCGCGACCGGTTCCACGGCCGACTTCGCGGGCCGTGCCACCCCGCAGGCGCCCGACCCCGCACTTCTCCAGGCGGCCCGGCCGGTGCTGGAGCGGCTCGCTCCGGTGCTCGGCCACGAGCGCGCCACCCTCCTCCTCACCGATGCCCGGCTCCGCGTGCTGTGGTCCGCCGGGCACGCCCCGCGCGACACCCTCCGCCCCGACCTCTCCGAGCAGAGCGTCGGCCCCAACAGCGCGGCCCTGGCCCTGCGCACCGGCCACCGCGCCGAGGTGCACGGACCCGAGCACATCCTCGACATGTGGCAGGAGGTCTCCGCGGTGAGCGTGCCGCTGCGGACCCCCGGCGACAGCAGGCCGGTCGGCACGGTCACCGTCGCCTCGGCCCTGTGCGGCGGCTGCGCACCGCATCCGCAGGCGGCCCTGGCCGAGGCGACGGCCGCGGTGGTGGAGGCGGAGCTGCGGGCCTACACCCGTCCGCCGGAGCGGGCCCTGCTGGACGCCTACCTCACGGCGTGCGCGGGCCAGGACCGGCCGGTGGCGGCCTTCGCCGGGCACAGCAGGCTGGTGAGCGAGGCGGCGGCCAGGCTGCTGTCGGCGCGGGACGTCGAGGACCTGGAACGCGCGGTGCACGAGGCGCTGCGCGAGGACGCGCCCGCTCCCCGGCTTCCGGGCGGCGCCACGGTCGAGATCGTCCGACACCACGGCGAGACCGTCGGCGCCGTCGCCGTACTGGAACCGGCGCCCGGCGGCGCCCCGGTCACCCCCGCGGGGCGCCCGCCCACCGCACTGGCCGGGCACTCGGTTCCGTGGCGCCACGCCGCCGAACGTGCCGCCGAACTGGCCACCGCCCATGCCCCGTTGCTGCTCGTCGGTGAACGCGGTACCGGAAAGACCACCCTGGCCCGCGAGTTGCTCGGCGGAACCGAGCCGCTCGTCGTCGACGCCGCCGAAGGCGACCTGCACGAGACACTGCCCGCCGACCCCCGCGGCAGCCTCGTGCTGCGCCACGCCGAACGCCTGGCACAGCATGACGTGGCCGCGATCGTCGCGCTGCTCGAAGCCCGGCCCACCGCACCCCTGTTGGTCACCTACACCCCGGGAGCACCCCCCGGCCCCTGCCTGCAGCGGCTCCTGGACACCCTGGCCGCCCGCTCGGTCGTCCTGCCCGCCCTCCGCGAACGCCCGGAGGACATAAAGGAGTTGCTCGCCGCGGTGGCCCCGGCGCCGGAGCCCGGGCAGCCCCCGCTCACCTGGACACTCGACGCCCGGCGCGCCCTCGAGCGGTACCCGTGGCCCGGGAACGTCACCGAACTCGCCCACGTCGTACGGTCGTTGGCGCGCCGTCGGCGGACGGTGGGGCCGGTCCGGCGCACCGAACTGCCCGACCCCGTGCGCGAGGGACCCGCCGGCCGCCCGCTGACCCCCATGGAGGACGCGGAACGCACGGCGATCCTGGTGGCCCTGCGCCGCCACGGCGGCAACAAGGCCCGGACGGCCGCCGCCCTGGGCATCGGCCGCGCGACGCTCTACCGCAAGCTGCGCAGCTACGGCCACGCCTGAGTCCTCCGCCGCCAGGGTCCGCGACCTGTGGTCTGCCGTCCGCGGCCCCGGCCCGAGCCGGGGCGACCATGGAGGTACCGAAGGCCACCTCGGTGCCCGCTTCCCTCTGACGGACACCGAGACCGCACTCGCCGCCTACCGCGAGGCATCCGGCTGGGGACCGCTCCCGGCACTCCAGACGACGGCCGGTGGTACGACCCGTGCGCACAGCGGCATGCCCCGGCCGTCGGTCAGCCCGAGCCGTCCGACCAGCAGCCCGTCCCGCACCGCAGCCTCGGCCACCGCGCCGGGGACGGCGCCGAGCATCAGCTTGGCCCGGCGGAACATCGTGAAGGCGCCCCCGGGGTCCACGGTCCCCCAGGACAGGTAGACGAACCGGCCGCCGGGACCGCCCTGGACACAGGGGCCCGTGATGTCGACGCCGGTGGCGGTGACCGCCGTGGTGCACGGCAGGGTCCAGGTCGCGGAGAGGGCGTCGCCGGGCTGCGGGCCGAGCAGCTCGGCGGGGCGGTTGCGGCGCTGTACGGCGACATGGATGCCGGCGTACTCGGTGAAACCGCTGTCTGCGGGTGCCGGGCAGGAGCGGCCCGGCAGGTCGGTGGCGTCGATGCGGAGGTCCATGGCGGCCATGCGGCCATCATCGCCGATGTGCCGCTCGCACCGGCCGCACCGGTCGGCCGGCGGACGTCGGGGACGGTCCGCCGGCCGGGCGCGGTCAGCGCTTGGTGTAGATGAAGCCGACCTTGTCCAGCTCGTCACCGGAGCGGCCGTGGAAGCCGGCGATCTGCCAGCCCGACGGGGCGGTGCGGGTCACGCAGTCCGAGGTCGTCGCACCACCGGCGAGGGTGCGGCCCAGGTTGGTGGTGAACTTCGCGTAGAAGATGCGGGTGGTGTTGTTGTACTTGCCCTCGCACAGGTACGCGCTCGTGACGTACTCGCTGCTGCCCAGCGTCAGCGAGGACGCCGTGCCGCCGGTGCCGCCGTGGGTGAGCGTCGTGCCGTCGGCGAGGGTGATGCCGACCTGGTCGACGCGGGAGCCGGAGCGCAGCGAGAGGGTGGTGGCGCGGGCGCCGGCGGCCACCTTGTCGATGTCCTGGTAGTAGTCGCCGTGCGGACCGCCGAACTGGTCGCTCAGCTGGAAGTTCGCGTTCTCGGACCAGGAGAAGCCGACCGTGATCGGGTCGTGGTCGGAGAGCATCAGACCGTCGCTCGTCAGGAACTTGGCGTGCTCGTTGTTGTACGAGGTCGCGTTCAGGTTCACCAGCTTGCTGCTGCGGTAGAGGACCTTGTCCACGACCTCGCAGGTGTTGGGCACGGTCGCCCCGGTCTGGTCGCAGACCAGCGCGTCGCTGCCCTTGGCCGGCGCGCTGCCGCCGCGGATCAGCTGCACCCAGGCGTCGGTGAGCCCGTTGTTCGAGGCGAACTCCGCGATCGTGTCGGCGGAGCGGGTGTAACGGGTGTTGGTGTCACCCATCACCACGACGGCGTTGCCCGCCGAGTGGGTGCTGATGAAGGACGTCAGCTGGCTGAGGTTGTCCGCCCGGGAGGCCTCGTCGCCGTCGTTCGTGCCCGCGTTGGTGTGCAGGTTGTAGAAGTCGACGTAGACGCCCTCGGCGAGCCGCTCGCGCATGAAGGTGAAGCCCTTCGGCGTGAGGCAGTCGCCCGAGTCGATCTGGCAGGAGTTCCAGCCGACGCGCTCGAAGTCGTCCTCGTCCCAGTCGTAGTTGGAGACCGTGTTGAGGCCGCTGCCGATGCCCGCGCCGCCGCTGGTGGCGGTGCGGTAGGGGTGGGTGTCGGTCGCGTACCAGTATGCGTGGTAGTTGAAGTCCTCCTGGGCGTTGACGATGTCGTACGGCGCGATGCGCTTGCCGATCTCCGTGCTGCTGGTGTCGCGCGGGGTGGGCGCGCTCGACAGGCCTTCGGGGAGCCCGGCGACGTTGTACGTGAGCACGCTGAACGTGCCCGAGCCGGCCGCCGCGGCCGGGGTGGCCGTCGCCGTGAGCCCGCCGAGAGCGGCGACCGCGGCCGCCAGACAGGCAACGAGTCTGCGCATGGGGGTGTCTCCTACGGGGAGGGTGTGCGCTGAGAGGTGTGGGCATGCCAATGAGGCACGCCAAAGGTAGCGGCAACCGCTTTCTCCCGAACCCCCCTTGTTACTAACCAGTTTGGAAACTCCTCGTGACGCCCGGAAGATCGGCTCCTCTCCGTGGGCCGATCGGCCGCTGACTGTTACTCACTTTCGGGTGAGCCGGGCGCTGATCGCCCGCGGGTTCGGGACGGTCGAGGCCGTTGCCTGCGGGGCGGAAGGGGGTGAAGAGGTGTCAATTCCGCCCATTCAACTAATAAATGGACGTTACATCCGAGAGTCATAGGAAAGCGAAGGATCCGTAATGGGCGCCGTGTGCCGCGGGGTCCGCGCCCGGCCGGGGCGCAGGGTGTGGCTGCGCGGCCGTCCGGTCGCCATCTCGCCCCACGCACCCCGTGCGGCCTGCGGCTTCGTGCCGCACGCGGCAGGGGTGTGCTCGACCCCGTGAAGGGGGACCACGTGTCCGTTTCCGTTTCCGCGACCGCGCGCCGTCTCGGCTCCGCCGCCGCCGTGGCGGCTGCCCTGGTGGGCGTCACGGCCCTGCCGGCCGCGGCGACCGCCGCCCGCCCCGGGATGCCGCACCGCGACGCGGTCGTCATCAGCGCCGTGCAGCACGACCTGCAGGGCCGCGCGGTCTTCTCCGGCCGCGCCCTGAACCGGGAGTGGGTGGACGTCACCAACACCTCGCGCCGGGACGTGAACCTCAGCGGCTGGTCGCTGTCGGACGCCTCGGGCAACACCTACACCTTCCGCCACTACCGGCTGGACGGCGGGGCCACGGTCCGCGTCCACACCGGCGAGGGCCGGGACACCCGCACCGACCTGTACCAGGACCGCCGCTCCTCGGTGTGGAACCGCGACGCCGACACCGCCACCCTGCGCAACGACCACGGGCGCTACGTCGACTCGGCCTCCTGGAGCCTGCACCACCGCCGTGACGCGGACGAGCGGCACGCGTTCCCCCACCGCCCCGCGGAGGGCCGCCACGCCTTCGCCCACCACCCCGCGGAGGACCGCCCCGGCTTCGCCCGCCCGGCCGTGAACGACCGGCACGCCTTCAGCCACCGTCGCTGACCCGAGGGACGTCCGCCGCCCGGCACCCGCGAGGGTGCCGGGCGGCGGACGTGTGTCACGGCGGTGCCCGTGTCAGGCCTGGACGACCGGCCCGCTCACCGTGGAGGTGAAGACGACCTCGCCGTCCTGCACGCCGACGACGTCGACGGTCGCGGTGCCGTCGCCCCTGGCGGTCATCCCCGTGACGTCGACCCAGCAGGGGCTGTCGAGTTCGACGTAGCGGTTGAACGACGTGGACGTGCTCGCCGGGATCAGGGCGCGGGGCGCCAGCATCGCGCAGGCGGCCTGCCGGGCGCCCTCCATCAGGACCATGCCCGGCAGGTGGTCGCCACCGTGGTCGAACAGGATCGGGTGGTCCAGGTCCGGGGTGAGCAGCCAGCGGTCCGGCGCGTCCGTGGCCGTCAGCACCACGTCGGCGGGGGAGGTACGGCCCACGGCCGCGGGTCGCATCGGCTCCGCCGCGACGGCCGGGCCGACCGGAACCGCCTTCTTCTTCCCCTGGCCGGCGCGCAGCCGGGCGTAGACGGGCGGCGTGACGATGGAGTACCGCCCCTCCCCGTGGGCCACGGGCACGCCGTCCCGGCGCAGGGTGAACCCGATGCCCATCCGGCGCGCGGACGTCCGGCCGCCCGGCGCGGAGTCCGGGCAGGCCACGTCGAGTTGGAAGTCGGTGGGGCGGGAGGCGATGCGCAGCCGCTCCAGGTCGGTGTGGCAGCTGAGCGACCACAGCACGAAGTGGTGGCCGAGCGGCACGCCGTGTTCCGCGTGCGTCACGAACATGCCGGCCTGCCGAAAGGTCTCGGCGGCCTGGAGCGGGTCATGGCTCGAACCGTCGGCGCTGTTGAAGAACGTGTGGGCGCGGGGCCACTGCCCGGTGAGGGAGAACCGCTGCCCGTCGTCCTGGGCGGTACACCCGGTGAGGAACACCTCGGCGAGGGACGCGCGGTGGACGTACTCCTTGGGGACCGTGGTGGTCAGCCGGGGCAATACGGGCAGACCGATTCCGATCCCGCTCGCGGACAGACTCATCGACGACCCCCCGCCGGAAAGCTCTTCGTTGGATGGAAGCTCTGTTCGACGCCTATAAGATACGGACCTACCGGTTTTCTCGGGTCGGCCACTAGGTAAAGGATTCACCAAGCGTGGTTCGACTCGATCCATGCATGACTCCGCTCAGTGGTGGTTTGGCCAAGTATTTTTGCGCTCAACCACGCTGAAGGCACGGCGATAAACGGACTAACTGGCAGATGTCGACGGCTTGTTGTCGATGGAGCCGGGGTTAGTACAGCCTTCACGGAAACCTGACCCACGGTTTCTTTTGGCCACGATCCGGGGAGTTGACCCGTCCACCGCGGCACTCGTCGCGGCACCCGGAACCCGCCCCGCCCCGGCAGCCCCTGCATGATGGTCGAACGGCCTGCGAGAGGGAGACCCGATGGAACCACTGCGCACCCTGCGCCTCGCCGCCGTCAACATCGACGGCGTCCTGCTCGACGACAGTTTCAGCCCCGTCCTGTACCGGCTCGTCCTCAAGTACGGCGGCGCGTACACCCGGGAGCTGGAGCAGCGGCTCTTCTCGCAGTCGCGGCTCGTGGCCGCGAAGGTGCTGCTGGAGGAGACCGGCGCCGCGGTGAGCGAGCAGGAGGCCATCGCCGACTACTTCGCCGAGCGCGAGCACTACCTGCGCGACCACCCCGTCCGCACCCTCGACGGCGCCGAGGAACTCCTGCACCGGCTGCGCGGCCTGGGGCTGGACGTCATCTGCTACGGCGGCCTCGACGAGTCCCACTTCCGCCGTCATCTCGGCGCCTGGGAGCACCTGTTCACCGTGCCGCACTACATCTGCACCGACGACATCCGGCCCGGCATCCGGGAGATCGTCCGGGACCGCTTCGGCCTCGACTACCACCAGGCCCTCTTCATCGACGACGTCGCCCGCTTCGCCGGCCACGCGAAGCAGCTGGGCGTGCCCTTCGTCGGCCGTCCCAGCACCTTCGAACACGGCTTCCAGCCCGGGCTGATGCGTGAACTCGGCGTCCGGCACCTGGTCGGCGGCCTCGCCGAGATCGACGAGGAACGCCTGCGCACCCTCGATCGCGAGGCCGGGCTCGGCACCGTGTGGCAGGACGCCGGCCCGGCGTAGGCCACGGCGGGCCGGCGTCCGGCGGGGCGGTGACGGGGCGAGCTTGGTCACGGGTGCACACTTGGCGTGGACGGCGGACGCATCGCCTGGTGAACTGCCCTGAAGGTCCCGCGCCGACACCCGGGCTCCGGCGCGCGACCGGCGCGCGACCGGGGCGCAACGGGGGCGGAGTCGAAGCGGGACCGGCCGGGAATCGGTTCTGCGCGGCCGAAATACCGACCCCCGTTTGGGGTAAGGTACGTCACGTCCGGTTTTGTTTTGACCGAGGAGGGGTCCCCATGGCGCGTCAGGAGCGTGCGATTCGGACCCGGCGCGCGGTTGTCGAGGCCGCCGCCGCGGTCTTCGCGGAGCGCGGATACACGGCCGCCACGATCTCCGAGATCCTCGAGCGGGCCGGAGTGACCAAGGGCGCCCTGTACTTCCACTTCGACTCGAAGGAAGCTCTCGCGCGCGGCGTGATCAACGCCCAGATCAGCGACGACTACTGGGTGCCGCGCGAGCTGAAGCTCCAGGAGTGGGTGGACATCGGCATGACCCTCGCCCACCGGATCCCCAAGGAGGTCATCCTCCTCGCCGGCATACGGCTCTCCGTCGACCTCCAGGGGCGCTCCCTGTTCGGCAGCGCCTGGCCCGCCTGGACCGAGCTGGTGACGGACAAGCTCGTGGAGGCCAAGGCGCGCGGTGAGGTGCTGCCGCACGTCGATCCGCGCGAGACCGCCGAGTGCTTCCTCGGGGCCTGGATCGGGACCCAGTTCATGTCCGAGGTGGTCTCCGACTGGACCGATCTGAACGACCGGATCTCCGTCCTCTACAACCACGTACTGCCGGCCATAGCCACTCCCGCGGCCCTGATCCGGCTGGACACCGCTCCCGACCGGGGCGCCCGGGTCGTCGAGGAAGTCGAGCGCCACCGCCAGGAATCACCCGTACCCACCGAGGCCTGACCAGCCTCGGACCAAACCACCCGCCTGGTTTGTTCTGTCCTCGACCGACGCGTACGGCGGCGGGCGGAGTACCGTCACAGGCGTCCGGCCGAGTCCCGTGCGTCACGCGGGTGCCGACAAACCTACCGATCATGCTGTTTTCAACGTTTTCGAATCGCAATGCTGCAGGCCCAGGGGGAATCGGACCGTCCAATTCCGCATTCCCCCGGAACGACAGGGGGACGCGATGGTCAAGCAGCTACGGGCGGCCCGGACCCGGCAGGCACTCGTGCTCGCCGCCGCCGAGATCTTCGCCGCCGACGGGTACGCACTCTCCTCGCTGCCCACGATCAGCCGGCGGGCCGGGGTGAGCGCCGGAGCGCTGCACTTCCACTTTCCCAGCAAGGAAGCCCTCGCGACCGAGGTGGAGAGCGCGGCCCGGCGGGCCGTCGAGCAACTGGTCGCCGACCGGCGCCCGTCGGCCGCCTCCGCGCTGCACCTGCTGGTCCTGGTCACCCGGGAGGTCCTGGCCGCGGTCGCCGCCGACGTCGTCGTCCGCGCCGGATTCAGGCTGAGCGTCGATCCCTCCCGCAAGAACGGCATGGGCTTCGGATGCTGGTGGCGTGCCTGGGTGTGCGAGGAGCTCCTGCGGGCGCAGCACGCGGGAGAGCTGGCCGACGGGGTGTCGCCCGAGCGGGTGGCCGCGGTGATAGCCGCCGCGACGCTCGGCTTCGAGGTGCTCGGTGCGGCGGACCGGGACCGGATCCCACCCCGGTACGTCGAGCAGTTCTGGTCCCTGGTGCTGCCCCAACTCGCGGCGCACGGCGACCAGTTCGCGAGCGCCACGCTTCCAGGCTCCCGGCCCCGGGCCGACAGCGCGCCGACCGGCCGGAGTTCGGGCTGACAAACCGACCGTGCCGTTTTTTCTTGTGCCCGGCTCCGGTACGGCGGGCCCGCTCGCCAGGATCGGCTGACGGGCCCGTCCGAAACCGCCGGCGCGTTCCTCAGGCGCCCGCGACGTGCCGGGCGATGCGGACGGCGGCGAACTCCGTGCCCGCCACGAACCGCATCATCGGCCCGAACATCGGGGCCGCGAGCGAACCGGTGAAGTACAGGCCGGGCACCGAGGACTCGAACGTCCCGCGCAACGCGGGCGCCTTCGAACCCGGCACGCACGCCACCGCGCGCCGTACCGAGGGCGACAGGAACGGCAGGGCGTCCAGGTCCAGCCGGTAACCGGTGGCCGCCAGCACATGGTCGACCGTGACGGACTCCCGCTCACCCCCGGGCCCCGCGACGTCCAGGCGCACCTCCGGCCCGTGGAGCACGGCGCCCGTGACCCGGCGCGAGGTGCGCACCGGTACGACACCCTCCACCCGGTCCCGCAGCCACCAGCCGCCCGACGGGCCGAGCGCCCGCCGGAACAGCAGCAGCCGGGCCGCCGCCGGCAGCCACCGCACACCACCGGGTGACGCGCAGACGCCGGCCAGGATCCAGCCCGTGCCGAGCGGCGAGGCCGGTTTGGCCACCCGCTGCGTCCAGGGCCGGGTCAGCTCGGGCGTCATGCCCCACAGCACCGTCCGCTCGCGCACCAGGACCTGCGTCTCGGCGCCCGCCTCGTGCAGCAGCGCGGCGCTCTCCAGCGCGGACTGACCACCGCCGATGACGGCCACCCGCCGTCCCGCGTACACGGACAGATCCGTGTGGTGGCTGGTGTGCGACACACGGGCCCGCGGACCCGGCCCCTCGGGCGCCAGCTGCCGCAACTCGTCCGGGACATGGGCGAGACCGTTCAGTCCGGTCGCCACCACGACGGCCGAGGCCGCCATCTCCTTCCCGTCGTCCAGCCCGACGACGAAGCCGGGGCCGTCCGCCGGCCGCTCGACCCCCGTCACCCGGGCCGGCTCGACCTCGCCGACGTACCGCTTCTGGAACCACTGCCCGTACCGTACGAAGACGTCGCACGGGATCGGTGTCAGCTCGGTCAGTTCCGGCTCGCTCTGCGCGCGCCGGAAGTCCGCCAGCCGGCCGCCGGGCTCCGGCGCCGACAGGTCGGTCGCGTCCGGCGTCGATTTCAGGTACATCCCGGTGGCCATGGCGTGCCGCCAACTGCCCATCACGTCACCGAAGACGCGCACCGGCGCCCCCGTCGCCCGCAAGTGGGCCGCCACCGACAGCCCGTACGGTCCGGCGCCGATCACGACGACGGGTGGCCGCCCGTGTCCGGTGGCCGTCTGCTCCTGGGCAGGGCGCTGCCCCGGAAGCGACTGCGTCATGCATTCCCTCCGCTGGTCTGCTCGCCGCCCTCCCCTGGGCGGCGCGACACTGCGGGATGGCACGTCCGGCGTGAATCGGACGTGCTCGTCCCCCCTCCGCGGGTGAGTCTCTCCCACGGGCAGGCGCCGGGAAACGATATCGGCGCACGTTGGCCAAAACTTGGTCGAACCATACGACAAGTGGTACTAGTCGGATCATCGGTGCGCGACGGGCGGATGTCGTTGATCACCAGAGCGACAGGAACGATCGGCGCGTCGGCCGCCCCTGTACGATCGCCCCGTGAACACCTACTGGCACGTCGTTCTCCCGCCGCTCTGCGCCTGACGGGCGCACACACCGACGGATCGAACCCGAGTTCCCGGCCCTGCCTTCGAGGCGGCCCGGAGCCGGTGTCGTGCGCCCGTATCGAAACCAGTCCGCAGACGGTATTCGACGACGGAAGTTCACGACTGTGCCCCACGACACCTCATCCCGCTCTTCCCGCTCCTCGTGTGCGCAGGGCGACGCCGCCGCGCGCCCGCGTCCCCGCCGTACCGGCCCGTTCGCCGGGCCGCTCCCGATCCTCACGGCCGCCGTGCTGTGGGGCACCACCGGGACCGCCAGTTCCCTCGCCCCCGCCGGAGTCCCGGCCGCGGCCGTCGGCGCCGCCGGTCTGGCCCTCGGCGGCCTGCTCCTGTTCCTGACGGCTCCCGCCGGCCGCTCCCTGCTCAGGGTCTGCGACGGCGGTGAACGCCGGCTGCTCGTCCTGGGCACCCTCGCGGTGGCCGGTTACCCGCTCACCTTCTATCCCGCCGTGGCGCGTACCGGCGTGGCCGCGGCCACGGTGATCGCGCTCGGCGGCGCCCCCGTCCTGGCCGGACTCCTCGCCTGGCTCACCCGCCGGTCCCGGCCCTCGGCCCGCTGGGCCGCCGCGACCGCGGCGGCCGTCCTCGGCTGCACGGTGCTGGTCCTCGGCCCGGAACTCGCCGGTGACGGCGCCCCGGTGGACGCCCTCGGCGTCCTGCTGGCGGGCCTCGCCGGCCTGTCGTACGCGGTGTACGCGCTGGTCGGCGGTCAGCTCATCGCCCGCGGACATGCCTCCGGCGCCGTGATGGGGGTGATGTTCGGGGGAGCGGCGCTCCTCGTGCTGCCGGTGGTGCTCCGGGGCGGGGGCGGCGGGCTGCTGACGGAGCGGGGAGCGGGCGTCGTCCTGTACCTGGGGGTGATCACCACCTTCCTCTGCTACCGCCTGTTCGGACACGGCCTCGGCCACACCACCCCTCAGGTCGCGACGACCATGACGCTGGCCGAGCCGGCCGTCGCCGCGGTGCTGGGAGTCACGGTCCTGGGCGAGCGCCTGCCGGCCGTCTCCTGGTGCGGACTGGCGGTCCTGGCACTCGGCATCGTGCTGCTCGCCCTCCCCGCGGGCAGCGGTGGGCGGGGCGCCTGACCTGACCCGTAGGCGTCAATTAACCGACCGGAGGGTCTTTTTCTCGCTCTCCGTGGGGTCGAGATTCCGTCTGATTCCGTGCCCGGTTCGAGTGATCGGCCCACCCGCGAACAGCTCCGCCGGTCGTCGAAATAGCGGCACTACGCTGCTATTTCACCGACCGGTGGGGGTGTGGTGAAGTCCCGACGGTTCGTGGGCGGTTCGCCGGAAGCGGCCCGGCCGGGAGTCTGTTGACAGACCGTCCATGCTGTTTTCTACTGGCGAAGTGTCAGACGAGAAGGCCAGGGAGACGCGTGTGGACATCGGGCTGCTGGGAGCACTGGACGTGCGCGAGAGCGGGGTCTCCGTCGTCCCGACCGCGCCGAAGCCCCGCCGGCTGCTGGCTCTGCTGGCGCTCCGCGCCGACCAGGTGGTGCCCGTCCCGACCCTGATCGAGGAACTCTGGGCGGGCACTCCGCCGCGCAGCGCCCGCACCACCCTGCAGACCTATGTGCTCCAGCTCAGGGAACTCATCGCGGCGGCGCTGCGCCGGGGTGCGGATCCCGAGGGCATGGCCGCCCGGTCCGCGAAGGACGTGCTGACGACCCTGCCGGGCGGCTACCTGCTCGCCACCGGAGGCGGAGACAGCGACGTCCGGGAGTTCGAGCGGCTGTGCGCACAGGGCTGTCGCGCCATGGACGACGGGAACCTCGCCGGCGCCTCGGGCACCCTGCGCCGGGCGCTGGACCTGTGGACCGGTCCGCCCTTCGCCGACGTATCCACCGGGACCCACCTGGCCGTGGAGGCGCGACGTCTGGAGGAGAGCCGGCTGTGCGCCCTGGACCAGCGCATCGAGGCCGACCTCCGGCTCGGCCGGCACCGCGAACTGCTCGCCGAACTCACCGTCCTGACCAGCCGCTACCCCTCCCACGAGAACCTGCACGCCCAGTTCATGCTCGCCCTCCACCGCTCCGGCCGGCGCGGCGAGGCCCTCCTCGTCTACCAGCAGCTGCGCACCCTCCTCGTCCGGGACCTCGGACTGGAGCCGTCGCCACGCCTGCGCCGCCTCCAGCAGTCCATCCTCACGGCCACCGCCGACATCCCCGGCACCCCGCCGCACCACGACGACCTGACCGCACCGGCGCCGGGCGGGGGACTTGCCCGCGCGCTCTGAACCTCCACATGCTCTCGTTCGTCCGTTCGCAGTGCACTGACAACTTGCTGCCACAGCCTGCATGAACACGGCTAGGCCCTGACGCATCGGCTGCTTCCGTCCGGTTGTCGTGCATGGGGAAAGTCGGTGGGTGGCGTGCGCCCGCTGGTGCGGTGGCGTGTGTGGGGTGTCGTTCTGGGCCCAGGAGTGTGACGCCGCCTACGCGGCCACCCGGCTCCCTCGGCGCCGATCTCGGGCACCTGTGGAAGTGGCTGGGCTGTTCCACCGTCGTCAGCGTGGACGACGCGGCCCGCTCGGCCGTGGCGGCGCGCCTCACCCAACGGCCCCTGCCCAAGGTGCGGTTCGTGGTGGTCGGCGACCGTCCGCTGCCCGGCGCCACCCGCCTGAGCCCGGACGCGGTGAGCGTCCGGGCCCTGTCCGAAGTGGTGACCGGAGCGGCGGCCCGGTGACCGGATCCGCTCAGGAGGGCAGCGGGACACACAGCATGGCGGCGGGCCCCTGCGCGCTGCCCACGCGGGTGGTGAAGGCGACGCCCGCGACGTACTCGCCGGCGGCGCACTGGCCCTTGTAGGCGCCGTACGCGAAGTCGTCGCCCGCCCCGTCGGCGGGCCGGTTGTCGGACCGGTCGAACCACACCGTCCGGCCGCTCGCGCTCGACGCGGCGTTCGCGGGTGCGCACAGCACCGCCGACACCCGCTCGCCGCGACGGCTGTAGCCGATGGCGAACTGACCCGCCGGGCACTGGAACTTGGTGTACCCGGACGCCCAGTCACCGCCCGCGGGGACGTACCGTTCGTCCGTGACCACCGTCTGGGAGCTGCCCGTGGCACGCAGGTCACCGGCGGTCGCGTCGGTGCACAGACCGCGTCCCCCGGAATGGGCGAGACCGATCAGCCGCAGCCCGTCCGGGCAGACCGCCTTGTAGGCGCCCGAGTCCCAGTCGCCGTTCGTCCGCACGCGCAGGGACTCGACCTGGTCGCCGTGGTCCGTGGACAGCATGCGCCAGGTCGTCCCCGGTGCCACGTACCCGGTGCGGCCCGCGGAGTTCATCAGGTGGTTCCACGCCGTGGCCCGCCAGTCGCCTCCGTCCAGGATGCCGGAGCGGTGCCCGGCGGTGTCGTAGCTCAGCAGCGCCCAGTCGTCGTGGCCCGCCCAGCCGACCAGCGGCCAGTAGGCGAAGTCGGCGTCGTGGTCGGCGAAGTAGTCGGTGATGTTGCCGAACCAGGTACGGGCGGCCGTGCCCGTCTCGTTCGCGCCTATGCCGAACTCGCTGATCCACACCGGTGCGGTGTAGTGCTTGCCCTCGGTGGTGACGAAGAACGCCTCGTCGGCGAGGGCCTGGTAGAGGTCGTCGCGGGACAGGTCCTGGTAGCGGGGGTCACTGGTCTCGCCGATGCCGGTGGCGCCGCTGTGGTGCGGTCCTGTGTAGCCGTAGAAGTGGGCCGAGTAGACCAGCTTGTGGGCGTCGACGAGGGTGTTGGAGAGGGTGCGGACGGGGGTGAGCATCGGGCGGCCGTGCGGGAACCCGTCGACCGGCAGGCCGGTCCAGTTGATGCCCTCGATGACGATGAGGAGGTTCGGGTTCGCCTCGGTGAGGATGCGGTCGCCGGCGAGCTGGGCCGCCGCGTACCAGTCGTGGGCGTCGCCCAGGCCCCAGTTGGGGTCGTCCAGCACGTCCCGGCGTACCTCGTTGTAGAGGTCGGCGCCCACGACACGGGGGTTCGCGGCGTAGCGGCGGGCCATGAAGAGCCAGTCGTCGGCCCACTGCTGGGTCGACTGGCCGCTGTTCCAGCGCTCGTTGCCGTCGACTCCGCAGCACCAACGGGAGGTGTTCGTGTGGTTGTTGAGGATGACGGCGAGGCCCGCGCCGGTGAGGGCGGTCACGACGGCGTCGTAGACCTCCAGCGGGGTGCTGCCGCGCAGTTGCGGGTTGGCGGTGACCGCGGCGTCCGGCACCGCGGTCGTGGTGTGGATCATCTCGTTCGAGAACGGCAGCCGGATGCTGTTGATCCCGAGTGCCTGGAAGTCCGCGACGAGCTGGGACAGGGGTGCGCGGTCCAGGCCGAGGGGGATGCCGTAGGAGTCCTGGCCTGCGTGGTGGTTGGCGGGATCGTCGATGCTGCCGCTGCCGGTCCACGAGCCCTGTGCGCCGTCCCAGTTGGCGGACTTGAGCCGGAAGCGGTTGCCGTCGGCGTCGACGATGTAGCGGCCCCGGGTCGACAGCGGGGGCTGCCAGGTGCCGGTGGCCGACGCGGCCGGTGCCTGCGCGGCGGACGGCGCGGACTGCGGACCGGCGGTGGCCGGGGCGGTGCCGAACAGGGTGAGAACCAGGAACGTGACTGTCAGGTACGTGACAATCCGGAACGATCGTGCGATCGGCATCGGCAGTCCTCTGGGTGGATGTCCCGTGCGGGTGGATGGCCCATGGGGGCGAGGCACCCTACCAGGGCGCGGATCAGCGCAGAAGCGGCTCGTCCGACGCGCAGGCCTCGGCCGTCCATCCTTCGAGGGTGCGTTCGGGGCGCAGCAACCGCCTGATGGCGGCGGCGGAGGCGCGGTGCCAGTCGCGGCTGCGGCGGAGCATCGCGTGCTCCCCGCCCCTGAGCAGCACCATCCCCGCCTGTGCACCGGCGCCACGGGCCCGCCGCACGTACGCGGCCGAGTCGGCGGGAGCGGTGGTCCGGTCACGGTCCCCGTGCAGGACGAGGATCCGCGTCCCGGCGAGGTCGTCCACGGGGTCGCCGGGCGGGCACCAGGGGGCCAGTGCGAGCACCCCGCGCACCGAGGGGTCGGCCGCCGCGCGCAGTGCCGCCCGGCCGCCCATGGAGTGGCCGACCAGCACCACGGACGCGTCACCGGCCAGGCCCCGCAGCTCGTCGAGGGCGCGCAGGGTGTCCTGGAGCGGGTCGGCGGCGTCGTTCCAGCCCTGGTAGCGGTAGCGCACCTGGCCGATCAGCACGTCGCGGGGCGAGGAGACGGAGGCGGCGGCGCTGAGGAACGGCCGCATGCGCAGTGCGGCCGGCTGCCAGGCGTGCGCCGGGCGGTGTCCGTGCTCCTGCCCGCCGTGCAGCACGAGCACCGCGGCGCGGGTCCGTTCCCGTGGCCTGCGACGCACCACCAGCGCGCTCCCGCTCGCCTCGACGACCCGTCCGTCGGTCACCCCGTCCCCCTGCTTCCTCCGGCCCGCAACGTGCTCCCGCCATCAAACACTCCCGGAGGAATCCCCTGCCACCCAGGGGGCATGTGCGGCGCGTGCCTTCCCCGTGAACATCAGTTAGGCTCCAGCGCGCACAGGGGACGCACAGCGGGGGTGGGGGACATGACCGAGGGCTTCGCCGAGCCCGAAAAGGACGGCAGACCGGGGCTTCAGGCGATCGCGGCGGTGGCCTTGTTCGCGGTCGTGGTGGGCGCTCTGTGGGCGCAGAAGGAGTTCGTCCACCCGCAAACCGCGGTGAGCGAACCGGCGGCCTGCTCGAAGCCGGACGACCGTCTGCCGGCCCGCTACGTCTCCGGCGACCGGCTGTGCAAGGCGCTCAACCGACCGAACCTGCCTGCCCTGTTGGGGACTCCGCAGGAGCAGGCCGAGACCGCCCACGGCAGCGGGGAGTGGCTGACGCTCGCCGGCGGCACGAAGATCGCCGAACCCGAGGCGACGGTGAGCCTGGAGACGTACTCGGTGAAGCTGACGGCGTCGTACGACCACATGACCGTGTCCACGGTGGGCGACCTGATGGGCGACGCCCGCAGGACGACCGTCCTCGGACACCCCGCCGTCCTCTACTCCAGCCCGACCATCTCCATCGGCTTCAACCTCGGTGGCGGCAAGGCGAGCACGGGCCCCGGCGGCACCGCGCGCTGCCTCCTGGTCTCCAAGCACGGCAAGGACGACGGCGAGGGCACGTTCGAGGTGGCGCTCTGGCGCCAGGACGACGTACTGCCGGACGACACGGCCCTGGTGCGGGTCGCGGAGCAGGTCCTGCCGACCGTCCCCGGCTGGAACGGGCACTGACGGCCCCGGGAGGGGGCAGGCGCGCCGCGGGGCCGCCCGGAGGGGCCCGGGGGCGCCGCGCGCGCGGGGGGGGGGGGCGGGGGCGGGGGAGC